>CAZBWK010000016.1:0-48543 GCA_964495655.1 uncultured Prolixibacteraceae bacterium
CTATGGATATTACTGAATCTTTATACCGGAGGTTCAATTTATTTCCGGTAACAGATCTAACCTTAGCTGATACAAGCTCACAATTATCCCATGAAATTTCAATTTCGAAGCCTCCCCGTCCCCTGATACCGGAAATTTTTCCGGCAGGAAAAGCAGAAGGCAGGGCAGGCAATAAATCCATATAAAAGTCACCTTCATTATCGCGCAGATGCGACTGCAGCAACATCTCGGTAATTCCTGATGTGACCCCGAAATTACCATCTATCTGGAAAGGCGGATGTGAATCAAAAAGGTTATAATAAAGACCGCCCTTATCTCTCATATCTGTTTCATTTGTAATAGAAGGAACAATAAGATTCTTCAGCAGTAAAAAAGCATGGTCGCCATCCAGCAGTCTTGCCCAGAAATTAATTTTCCAGGCCCTTGACCAACCGGTTCCGCCATCACCACGATGCGAAAGTGTTACCTTACAGGCTTCAGCAAGCTCCGGAGTAGTCAGAGGATGGATCTCCCCCCCCGGATGTAATCCCCATAAATGGGAGACATGCCTGTGCTTCTCTTCCGGGTTGTCAATATCTTCAAGCCACTCCTGAAGCTGTCCGTAGCGACCAATCTGATTGGGTGCAATTAATGCTCTCTTCTCCCTGAGCATTTTCACAAATGCAGAGTCGATCCCCAAAATCTCTGCAGCTTCAATAGTATTGGAAAAAAGATTACGGATTATCTGATGATCCATTGTCGGACCCATTACAAGTCCTCCCAGTTCCGGACTGTTACTCGGACCGCTCACCAGCCAGTTCCTGTTTTCAGGATATTCAACAAGGTAACCGGTAAAAAACCCGGAGGCCTCCTTCAACACAGGATAAACACGATCTTTTAAAAATTCTTTATCACCTGAAAACTGATAATGCCACCAGAGATGTTGACATAACCATGCACCCCCGGTGGGCCAGATGCCATGATTGGCATGATTTATAGGAGCAGCGCCCCTCCAAAGATCAGTATTGTGGTGAGTAACCCATCCGTTCAGTTGGTAGTGTTTCAGAGCCACATTCCTGCCGGTAACTGACAGATCTTCAACCATGGATATTAACGGACCGGCACACTCTGAAAGGTTGGTTATCTCCGCAGGCCAGTAATTCATTTCAGTATTTATATTTATTGTGTATTTACTGTCCCAGGGAGGTGCAAGTTTATCATTCCATATCCCCTGCAGGTTAGCAGGCTGAGTACCAGGCCGCGAAGATGAGATTAAAAGATACCGTCCGTATTGATAAAGAAGCGCGGCCAGGCTGGGATCCTCATCATCAGTAAAAGAGATGAGGCGCTCATCAGTTGGCCGTCCGGATATTTCAGAATTACCCAGATCTAGCGTTACCCTGTTAAATAAATTTCCATAATCCTTAATATGCTCATCTTTTACTGCCTCATAGGATTTACCTTTAATATTTTTAAGTGCCTCGGTGCACCGTTGTGAAGGATCTCCACTTATATCGTTGTAATTCACAAAATTAGTAGCGGCAGCAAGATACAGAGTTGCGTTGCGTGCATTTACCACCTGGATCATATTGTCCTTTTGCACTATACCTCCCCCTTCAGGTTCAACCATCAACCTCGATTCAAAATGAAGTCTGCTTTCAGGATAAGGCTTCCCGTCCCTGCCTTTTGCCTGGTGATAATTATTTGCTTTCCCCTTCATTATTAACTCATTATCTTTTGCTGAAATATCCCATTCGGAATGAGGAGATTCCATTGCGACGATAAAATTCAATTCTTTATTCTTTGAAGCTTCAAGGCGAATAACCATAACCTTTCCCGGGAAAGTAGTGAAGATCTCCCGTTTATGCTCAATCTTTCCTGTCGCATACTTTACAGTAACTATTGCATCCTCAAGATCAAGCATGCGGCAATAATTTTCAGGATTCCCATGCCCTGAGAATTCCAGCAGGATGTTACCAAAAGGCTGATAACTTAATTGTCCGAATGGCTGAGACATAAAATACCTGTTACCAAGGTCATGTGCTTCATCCTGCTTCCCCTCCCAAAGCAAACGTCTTAATTCTCCAAGATACCGGGCAGCTCCTTCGTTGGCATAATCGTGTGGCTGGCCGGTCCACAGCGTCTCTTCATTAAACTGAATTATTTCACTCTGAACCCGCCCGAATACCATAGCGCCAATGCTTCCGTTTCCAAGCGGCAGAGCTTCAGTCCATTCTCCGGCAGGTCTGTCATACCACAAAGTGAGAGAAGGATCTGAAGCTTTTTCAACTTCCTTATAGCGTGTACATGAAAAAATGACCAGCGCAGCAAAAATCATTATAAAAATTATTCTATTCCTCATATAACTAGTTAATAAAATTGTAACTTTACAAATTCAGGATTTTACTAACAATTTACCATTAAAATTCCATTAAAATAGTGATCTGTTATGTAAAATCGTGCTATTGTGTTATTTTAATTCGTATTTTGCGGTGTAAATTGAACGAAATGCTGCTTTTGAAAAAAAATATTAAAATATTCATTGTTCTGTTTTTAGCTGCTTATTTTTATATAGGCTATACTTCAATTATTAACAGACACACACATTTTTATCCAAATGGCATTGTCGTTACCCATTCACACCCTGTTAATAAAAGCAGTAAAGAAGGCAAACCTATCAATGACCATGACCACTCTTCAACAGAAATATGTTTTTTCCAGTGTACATCATTCGATAAGGTTATTCTTCCGCCTGTGATATCAGCAGAATACACACCCCTTGAACTAACTAATAATTACTGTCCCCTTATTGAAACCCCTGTATTAATACCACAAATCAATGAATTACCTCCGCGTGCTCCCCCCGTGTAGTGCCGGTAAATCATTATCCCACTCACACCCATTCTTTTTTTATTAAATCATTTTACATTAAATGAAGATATATATAGTTATTTATCTCTTAATTTTATCTCAGCTGGCATTTGCAGAAGAACCCGACAAAAAGCCAAGGACAGACGCCATGTTATTTGGAGATGTAAAGTGTGGCGGGGAGCACATTCCCTTTGCCACAATTACTATTCAGGGCACAACTATGGGCACTGCTGCAGATGCCACCGGACATTTTAAGCTTACAGACCTCCCCTTGGGAAGACAAAAGATACTGGTTTCGGCAGTCGGATATAAACCATACAGTAAAGAGATAGTTTTTAGTAAAAATAATAGTATCACACTACTTGTCGATCTCGAACCAGACAACATCGGAATTGAACAGATAGTAGTGACAGCAAACAGAAATGCTAAAAGCCGGAGGGAGAGTCCTGTTATAATAAACAGTATAAACCAAAATTTATTTGATCGCACTTTCAATGTAACATTAAGTGAAGGCCTGAATTTTTCACCCGGCCTTCGCATGGAGAATAATTGTCAAAACTGTGGCTTTTCACAGGTCAGGATGAATGGGCTTGAAGGCCACTACACTCAGATCCTGATCAACTCGCACCCTGTATTCAGCGGATTAGCGGGAGTATACGGACTGGAACTTATCCCGGCAGTGATGATCGACAGGATTGAAGTTATCCGTGGAGGTGGTTCCTCAATGTATGGAAGCAATGCTATTGCAGGTACTGTAAATCTGATTACTAAAGATCCAGTAGCCAATACTTTTTCAATTTCCAATAATTATGGAACATTCGGACAGAAAGGAGAGTCAGGATTAACTGATGATTTCAACCTGTCAATGAATGGTTCTTTTGTCACTGACGACTATAAAACAGGACTGAGCATTTTTGGATTTTACAGAAAAAGAAGTCCTTTTGATGCTAACAATGATGGTTTCACAGAATTATCTGATATCAAAAACAGCACCCTGGGATCCAGGTTTTACCAAAGAGTTGCATCCAGAGGAAAAATTACCTTCGATTATTTTAATATCAACGAATACCGAAGGGGAGGAAATAAATTTCACCTGCCGTTGCATGAAGCTGATATCTCAGAAAGTGTAAGACACAATATGCATATGGGTTCCGGAACATTTGACATGCTTATGCGTGATGCCGATAAAATCTCTCTGTTTTTCTCAGGACAATTGGTTGACCGCGATTCATATTACGGCGCAAACCAGGATCTGTCAGCTTATGGCAAAACAGAAGACCTGACATATACTTCAGGAGCTCAGTATACGCGTCAGGTCGAAGACTTGCTATTCTCGCCCGCTACAATAAATATCGGGGCAGAATTCAAAGGAAGTAACCTGAAAGATGAAAAACTGGGCTATTATGATATCGCTGATGACAAGCATGTGGGTAACACCCTTATCGCTGACCAGCATCTGTTCCTGAAATCCGGATTCGTGCAGTCAGAATGGAATATCAATGAAATGTTTCTTTCCGCCGGACTCCGGTATGACAATTACCGGGTTAAAGATGACACGGAAGGAAACAGTGATGTGACAGGAAATGTATTGAGCCCCAGGATTAACTGGATGTACAATTTAATTCGCGACCTGCAACTGAGGGCAGGCTATGCCAAAGGATTCAGGGCCCCGCAGATATTTGACGAAGACCTCCATATTGAAACATCCGGATCAAGGCAGGTACTTCACAGGAATGATGAGAATCTCAAACAGGAATCCTCGAACAGCTACTCGCTATCGATTGATTACACAGGTTATGAAGGGAAATGTCAGTACCAGCTGTTAGTTGAAGGTTTCTACACCTCATTGAAAAATCCATTTGCCAATGAATATGGAACTCCTGATGAAAATGGCGTAGTGATATACACCCGGAAAAATGCCGAAAAAGGGGCTATAGTAAAGGGTGTAAACATGGAATTTAACATATCACCTTCAAATAAAATGCAGATACAGTCAGGTTTCACCCTGCAAAAAAGCGCTTATGAAGAGCCACAGGAATTTGGAGAAACCCGGTTTTTCCGGTCACCCGACAATTTTGGATTTGTGAGTTTGAATTATATACCGGTATCGCCGTTTTCAATTTCTGCCACTGCCAATTATACCGGGCCAATGCTGGTCCCGTATTTTGGAATACAACTCGACAATCCTGACGATGGTGAATTACGAACCTCCGGATCATTTTTCGACCTGGGTCTGAAAGGTGCGTATAATATAAAAATTACTAAAGATGTACAACTGGAGTTTAATGCCGGAATTAAAAATATCTTTAATTCGTATCAAAAAGACTTCGATTCCGGCATTAACAGGGATCCGTCATATATCTATGGCCCTTTGTCACCCAGACTAATATACTTCGGACTAAAATTCGGAAGTCTGTTTTAACAATAATCATTATAAAATAATAGGCTGTATGAATAACATGCAGCCTTTTTTATAATGTCATACAAAAGATTATTAATTTTGTAACGTTCATTATTAAGATAAAACATCAAAAATGAATGAAATAGATAGCCAAAACAAACTAAGGACAAAATACCGGAGGAACAATATTATTGTTATAACGTTGTCTGTAATTCTTCTTGCAGTGGTAGTTTTGTATTTTCTGCAAAACAGGGATCATAAAATCATTATAAATGAGTTAAATGCAGAAAAAGACTCCATCCAGGTAGAATTAACCGAACTTGTGGTTAAATATGATTCGCTTTCAACCGAGAATGACACAATTAACGAGCAACTATTCCTCGCACAGAATAAAGTGAAAGATCTGCTTATAGAGATAGAGCAAACAAAAAAGATAAGTATACAAAAAATAAATTCATACCAAAAAGAGGTAACCACCCTGCGGGGTATAATGCGCGACTTTGTTGTTCAGATCGACTCACTCAACAGACGAAATCAGGAATTAATGGCAGAGAACCTGGAGGTAAAAGAGCAATTCAAAAGGGTTGAAACAGAAAGAGAACAGCTTAGCCAGGAGAAGGTCAGGCTTGAACAAAACCTTCAGCGGGCTGCGGTGTTGCAGGTTCGCGACTTTTTTGCTGAAGCTCTGAACAACAGAGACAAGGAAACCAGATTTGCCAAAAGGGCCGCAAAACTAAGGATATATTTTGTTATAAGCGAAAATGTGACCGCCCGCAGAGGCCCAAAAAATATTTATGCCAGGATAATGAGGCCTGACCAGTTACTTATGAGCAAAAGTGAAAATAATTTATTTCAGTTTGAAGATCTTAAAATTCAATATTCAGCAATGAGAGAGGTAGTATATGAAGGACATGACCTCCCTGTTGCCATCTTCTGGGATAACTCAAATGAGCCGGAGCTGATGTCAGGAAAGTATACTGTTGACCTCTTTGCCGACGGCCGTAATATCGGTACCACTACCTTCGAACTTAGATAAAAAAACAGTTCCGTAATTGTCACGTATGCATAAAAATGGGTTCTGTTTTTTGTGAAATCTCCATCAACCGTGCGGTCTCCTGCTCGGAAATCGGCCCGAAATCATTCATGAACTCCAGAGCTTTCAGGAACAACGTGTTACTACCAGGAGGTATGGCAGCAGTAATATTTTTGGATAGCGTATATTTAAGCGCCATTTTTATGATCTCCTCATCTTCTATTGGCCGGTACCATACATTTTTAAATACTTTGCTTTCATCCTTTTTCAATTTTGTAAGAGCCATAGCTTTTAATGCAAGTACTCCCATTCCCTGTTTTTGGGCCTCCTCATAAACCTGAGGCCCGAAGTTCCCGCTATTCCAGCATGCAAAGTTAATCGGGAACATAACAGAATCAAATTTATAATTTTTCATAGCCAGTAAAGCAGCATTAACAGAATGGGCAGAAAAACCTATATGATTGATCTTCCCTTCTTTCTTTGCTTTTTGGAATAACTCCATTGCCCCACCGGGACCGAAGACTTTTTCAACCTCCTCAACTGAGGTAAATCCATGAAACTGATAAAGGTCAAAATGATCTGTTTGCAATAATCTTAATGAATCTTCCAACTCTTTTCGGGCTCCTTCTGCATCACGCTTTACTGTTTTACAGGCAAGAAAACATCTATTTCTGTAAGGCTTTAATGCAGGCCCCAACCGCTCTTCTGCATTTCCATAAGTCGGGGCAACATCATAATAATTAACGCCTAACTCCCATGACTTGGCTACCAGCTCATTGGCAAACTCCTGGGAAAAATCGTTAAGCATTATCCCTCCGAATCCGATTATCGATAGCTTTTCACCTGTCTGCCCCAAAACCCTTTGGGGAATTTTATAATCAGGAGAAAAATCATTGCCAAAACTCCGAATGGCAGGTATAGTCAGAGCAATGCTCCCCAAAGCACTGTTTCTTATAAATTGTCGTCTTTTCATGGTAAAAAATTTTTAATTTAAATTTACTGCTGTCTGATATATCTACCCCTTGGGAACAAGTGTGACTAATGGCACAATAACCTCTTCAAGAGATATACCCCCATGCTGAAATGTATCTTTATAATAGTTGGCAAAATAGTTATAATTATTAGGATAAATAAAAAAATCCTTATTATGAGCAAAAATATAGCTGGAGCTGACATTTCTTGTCGGAAGGTATGCTACACGCGGATCCCTGACTTCAAATACCTGTTTTGATTTGAAATTCAGGTTTTTACCGAGCTTATATCTTAGGTTTGTATTTGTTTCCCTGTCGCCTATAACCTTAACAGGGTTATCTACCCTGATTGCCCCGTGATCGGTGGTGACAACTATATGGATATCTTTATCTGCAAGCATTTTTATTATATCAATAAGTGAGGAGTGATTAAGCCAGCTTAGGGTCAGCGACCGGTATGCCTTCTCATCATTTGCCAGCTCTCGTATCATATCCATCTCTGTGCGGGCATGGGATATCATATCAACAAAATTAAAAACCATTATTGACAGATCATTCTCCAAAATATTTTTCAGGCTTTCTGATGTCTGACCCTGCCTGCGAATGCCGGAAACTTTCTCATAATATAGTTTCTCCTTTCGCCTGTGCCTTTCCAGTTGCTTAATTAATAACTGCTCCTCATGCCTGTTTTTATTACCTTCATTATCATCAATTTCCCATAAGTCAGGATACAATTTCTCAATTTCAGAAGGCATCAATCCGGCAAAAAGGGCATTCCTGGCATACATTGTGGCTGTAGGTAAAATGCTGAAATATAACTCCTCAGTGGCCACATTAAAGTATGATTCGAAGACCGGACTGATCACTCTCCATTGGTCAAACCGAAGGTTATCAATGACCAAAACAAATACTTTTTTCCCGGCATCCAGCAGAGGGAAAATCCTCTTTTTAAAGATATCAACAGATAAGAGGGGGCGCTCTGCCGATTCTTTATTCAGCCATGACAGATAATTATCCCTTAAAAATTTAAAAAATCCTTTGTTAGCATCATCCTTCTGCATTGTAAGAACCTCATCCATAGCATCATCGTCAGAACCACTCAATGCAATTTCCCAATAGACCAGTTTTCTGTAGATATCAATCCATTCATTAAAGTTTAACCTGTCATTTATCTTCATCCCTATCTCGGAAAACTGCATCTGATATGCAGATGTTGTTTGCCTGGTAACAAGCCTTCTCTGATCTATGTTCTTCTTGATTGACAGCAATATCTGATTGGGATTCACCGGTTTAATAAGATAGTCGGCAATCTTTGCCCCGATAGCCTCGTCCATGATATTTTCTTCCTCGCTCTTGGTTATCATTACAACCGGCACATTTGGTGATATGTTCTTTATGTGGTTCAATGTTTCAAGGCCTGTCATCCCGGGCATATTTTCATCAAGAAAAATGATATCGTAAAAATTCTCCTTTACTTTCTCTACTGCATCAAGTCCGTTTGTTGCTGTCTCAACATCATAATCCTTTTCCTGCAGAAAAAGAATATGTGCTCGCAAAACGTCAATCTCATCATCAACCCAAAGTATATTTGTTTTCCTCATAATCAATCTTTAATTGCATTATAAAGTTACAAACAAATAACACATTTAGTTTTAGGATTAACAAACTTTAACCAGTTGCACTATTTATCAAGATAAGTCTGCTTATAAAAGTCCATGTAATCAGCAATATTTTTCTCGCGGAGAAAAATGTCAAAATTTTCAGTTGTTATAAGAAAATTGCGATATTCTGCTTCCCCCAGTGTTGTGAAGAGGTCGCGATTTTGAACAACCATTCTGAAATACCGGGTTGCTGCATCCCTGCCGGACAATTCAGAAATTATTATAAGGTCACGGAACTCATCAAGCGGTGATTCTCTGACATCCAATCCTGAAATATCTTCACTTACCTGATTGAACTGATCAAGTTTTTCAATGAATGCAGCCTTATTAACACCCTCTTTAGGTATAACAAATACAAAAAGGTGAGATTTTTCAATGTCCCTGATGTATGACCCTGAATATTCCTGCGGAGCTGCTTGTGAAGATTCCGTGTCAGGTGTTATTTGAGAATCTCCGGATTTTGGTTCATCATCGGACGGTTTAGCCGGTTGTGACTGTCCGATATAATTATTTCTGAAGAAATCAATATATTCATCTATCTTTTCATCTTTAATTACCCTGTCCAGATTTTCTTCCGTTATCAAGAAGTTACGATAAGTTGCCTGTCCGAGCGATGCGAAGAGGCTTCTTGTAATAACAACCTTTCTGAAATAGGACATAGCTTCATTGAGTGACGGAATATCGCGAACTACCAGAATCTGATAATCACCTGATGAAGAGAGGTTGGTTTTAAGATTCCAGTCTTTGAATTCATTTCTGTTAAACTCAGCAAAATCCCGGAGAGCTGTTCGCATAGAGAATCCCGGATCTCTGACAGCCAGCACGAATGACTGAGTAGTGTCAATATCGTTATTAAACATACCCGGAACCGCTGTTTTTACAACTACATACTCACCCCGTTCACGAAGGATAGTCTCTTCCTCACGTGCCTTGGCCATAAGCTCTTCAGGAGATATAGCAAGTTCTTCGTCGCTGAAATCCGAACCAATGTAACGGCTATAATTTTTTATAAAGAATCTCAGGTAATCAGCAATTGAATTTTCAGAAAGTATCTGCCTGTAATTTGTGGAAGAAATAGCAAAGTTATAATAATCCAATCCCCTGAGTGTCTGAAATACAGCAGCATTTCTGATAATTGCCCGGTGGTAGATAACACCGCTCTCTTTGTCATCGAGAGCTCTTACCAATAAAAGCATATAATCTGCATTCAGTGGTTCAGTTTCTATATCAAAATCAATTTTAGTATAATGATCTATATTATAATTAGCAATATCAAATTTCAAACGGTTCAGGTCAATGTTGGCTTCTAAAGGATAGGCAATAACAAAATAGTGTAACAGATCCTCTTCATAAGAAAATTTACCGCCGAATTCATCATTCTCCAACCTGTCCCTTAATAACAATTCCTCATTCTGTATCTCTTCATTAATATAACCCATCTCGACAAGTTTCTGATAGTCTGCCAGAGTACTGTCCTGTATAAGAGCAAGAATTTCTTCAGCCAGGGGTGATGGTTCTTTATCAGGGTATATTTGCAGATATTTTTTCAATGCATTCTCGAAATTCCTCATTCCGG
Source organism: uncultured Prolixibacteraceae bacterium (assembly GCA_964495655.1). Lineage (GTDB taxonomy): Bacteria > Bacteroidota > Bacteroidia > Bacteroidales > Prolixibacteraceae > JAAYJR01. The sequence continues at coordinate 10,493 of CAZBWK010000016.1, forward strand.
TCTGGGTTCCCTCAGCAACTGACCGCATAAAATCAATTTTCGGCATTAATAAGCTGTCGGGTTCCATTCTTTTTATCATATCACTCAGACTGAGAACATTTTTGTAATTCCCCGACCTGTAACTGGAATATGCCTGTTCATATAATCTGTTAAGACTGTCTGTCTTTGCCTCCATCTCGACGAAAAAATTGGGATTCAACAGATACCGGGCATACTTACTGTCAGGGTAATTCGAGACAATAAGGTTTCGGTAATATGCCGACTTTTCACGATCTCCCATTAATTCATAAAGATCATAAAGGTCAAAGTAAACCGACAGCTGATAAATGTTTGAAGGATATCTTTTCAGAAGATCTTCGAACGTTTCTGCCGAGAGTTTATAATTTGAAAATTCCGATTTAAACAATTTACCTGCATCGAAAAGAGACTCTAATATACGGTCATGAGATAAAGCCATAAGTGAATCAGTAAGCGGCAGATCCTGTGTATAAAACTCTTTTTTCAGGGGATCGTCCTCCCTTATCTCCATTTGTTCCTGTCCTGCCTCAACCAGCTCATCCATTTCGTCCATTGAAACAGTACTTTTATTGGATCTCCTCCAGTCATCCTCCAGCCTGCGTTGTCCCCAGCGTTGCCTGAAAGTTACCTGTCCGTATGATACTGTCTGGGGATTATAAAAATACCAGCCTCCTTCCTGCTGGCCTCTGCCCATACCCATACGATAACGGTTAGACCGGTAATATCCTTGTCCTATCTGGCCCTGAAGTGCCAGATTTTCCAGGTTACGCTGCCGTTCCTGCTCCTCCTTCATCAGGTTTGCGATAAATGCCTCTCTCTCAAGATCCGGCATTTTTGCAATTTTTTGGAGGCTGTCTTCACGTTCCACAGTCACAAGGTTATCTACCAGGTTTGTCAAAGTGCGGTATTTATCAAGCAGCTTCGGATAATCCGGATAGTTATCATCAATTATTATCATTGCACTGTCATAATATGCCCTTGCCTGTTTATAATTAAAATCTTCAAAATAAAGATCGGCAAGGGTAATAGCTGACAAAGACCTCTGGAATTGGTTACTTACACTGTATGCAACTGACTGCCTGTAATTTTCAATAGCCTGATCACGATCGCCTTCAGCAAAATAGATATTACCCAGTGCAAAATAGATCTGGTCAAGAAATTCCTGATTTTTCTTGTCTCTGAGCATTTTCTGCAACTCTTTTTTCATTTTCTCACCGTCACCAATTCCTGACAAAACGCCAAAGGCTTTGATCCTGGCATTAAAGGCCATTTTATATTCAGGATTCAGCTTCAGTACTGCCGCATACTCACTGCCCGCCTGGTCAAAGTTACCTGACTCTTCATATAACTGGGCTTTAATATATTGAAGCCTTGCTTTTTGCTTTCTCCAGAAAGTTTTTTTAAGCGATATATCAATAAACTTTATTGCTTCTGTATATTCTCCCTGTTTGATATAAAAATCTGCTGTGGCCATAGCTAGATCGCGTTCCAGTTTTCTTGGAAAATCGGTATTACCCTGCAATGATTTTATTACCTCGGCAGCTTCATCAAACCGCTCCAGTTCAGAATAACTGCGCAAAAGCCATATCTGTGATTCGTGCCTTGCATCACCGTCGGGAAACTTACGGAGCAAAAAAGAAAAATTATTAATCGCTGTTGAAAAGTTATGTTGAAAAAAATAAGCTTTCCCCATTAATAAATAACTTTCATCAATCCAGGGATTGAACTCTTCCTTTGCCGCAAACTCGAGGTACTTCCTTGTTCTTCTCCTCCTTCTTTTTGGTTTTTCCGTAATTGAATGCACCTCAATAAGTTTAGATGCCTTCATGATTACATATTCCATGTCAGACTGAACCATATTGGCTGCTGAAGGATCTGACTCTTTGTAGACCGGAAGAAGCCTTGTGTAATCGTTTTCAATCCTGTCTTCAATTTTTTGTATGCCAGAATTAAGGCTTTCGGAGGCATTGAAATGGATATTATATTTTGAGGTGACATTATGATATGCACGAGATGCAAAGGTGTTCTTCTCGGTCGAACACCCCTGAAAGAGAGGCAACATGAAAATTATGCCGATTATATTTAATACAAACCGCTTCAATAAATTTTTTTTGGCTTTAGGTATAAACTATATTTTCCACAGATTATTGTTATTCATAGTACGGTTTTAACTAAATGCCACACATAAAAATGTGGCGTAAATCTCAAAAGAGGATGTTCCATATTTCGGTAACAGGCATCAGTTACTTACGAGTGATCTCTACCTTTTTAGTGGGAGCCCTTCTGATATTCCTGATATTTACCTGGTGATCAAGGCTTTTGGATATTTCAACAAATGCTGAACCAGTTATTGAGCCGGGTTGTGCTGCAGAGGGAACCCCGTCATCACCACCTTCTCTTATTCCCTGCACTAACGGGATCTGGCCCAGCAACTTCAGTCCGAGCTTATCTGCAAGAGCTTTGCCTCCCTCTTTGCCAAAAATATAGTATTTCTTATCAGGTAATTCTTCAGGGGTAAACCACGACATATTCTCTACCAGGCCAAGAACAGGTACATCAATCGATTTACTCTGGAACATATTGGTGCCTCGTAATACGTCAGCCAGAGCAACATCCTGGGGAGTAGTGACAATTACTACTCCTGTAACAGGAACTGTCTGGACAAGAGTAAGATGAATATCACTGGTGCCCGGAGGTAGGTCTACTAATAAATAGTCCAGTTCACCCCAGTCGGCATCCATGATCAGCTGTTTTAAAGCATTCGAAGCCATAGGGCCTCTCCAGATAACCGGACTCTCAGTATCAACAAAAAAACCGATAGATAAAAATTTTACTCCATATTTTATTACCGGACTGATCAACTCGCGTCCCTCAATTTTAACTCCCATAGGTTTAACATCTTCGACACCAAACATCTTTGGGATTGATGGACCAAAAATATCTGCATCAATAAGTCCTGTGCTTGCCCCTGTACCGGCCAGGGCAACTGCAAGGTTAACAGCTACTGTTGATTTCCCTACACCCCCTTTGCCGGAAGCTACCGCAACAATATTTTTTACACCGGGCAGTACAGGACGTTCCATATCATGCAAAAATTTCACTGCTATATTGTTTTCTATCTCAACCTCTTCTCCCAGATGCTTTTTAAGTGCTTCTTCACATTCAATGACAAGTGGTTCGATATGGGTATCATTACTTTTTTGAAAGACAAGTGAAAAGTTTATCTTTCTCCCGGCAATACGTATTTCGTGAACCATATTAAGGGCAACAATGTCTTTGTCATTCCCCGGATATTTTACCTCTCTTAAAGCATCGGTTACATTTTTAGGGACTATCAGCTTCCCTGGTATTTGAGCCATAATAATATCAAATTTATTAATCTGCAAAGTTAAAAATATTTGGATACCCTTATAAGGAGATTAACAGTAACACAAGCTGCCTTGTCATTTTAACATTTTACTTTCAACCATCAAGCTCCTTTATAGGATCCCAAAAAAATCTCTCAAAATTTACAATTTTATTATTCTCCACAACGATACCTTCATTCTCAAGAAGCTCAAGCATAGCTCCGGGGGTATCAAAATGATGCTTGCCGGTAAGCAGTCCGTTTCTGTTTACCACTCTGTGAGCAGGGACAAAATCTTTAATCCTCTTCGATGCATTCATCGCCCATCCAACCATGCGCGCAGATCCTGCACTTCCCAGGTAACGGGCAATAGCGCCATATGAGGTAACCCTGCCCGGTGGGATCAACTTTACCACTTCGTAAACCCTACTGAAAAAATCATCCATTACTTGCTGAATATTAAAATATTATAGAAGCAGTAACAGCACTTAATTATCTCTTGCTCTGCGACCAAAACTTCTGTAATTATCCTTCTCAATTTCAATTTCCGGTTCTGTGAGCTCATTGTTATTTAAACGGAATGCAAGATATTTAATACTTATACCCCGGCTTAACCACTGCTTTTCATAGTAGGTCTTTATATTCAGGGTATCGTTGAGATATTCAGAATTATAAAGATCAGAAGTTTCGGCAGTCACCTCAAATCCATTTAAATGTGCCAGGCTGGAGGTATAGCAAAACTGAAACATACTGTCTGTTTTAAGATGAATTAATCCTTCATGATCAATGATCTTCCTGTATTTATCAATAAAGACTGTAGAAGTAAGCCTTCTCGAATGTTTTTTCATTTGAGGATCAGGAAAAGTCAGCCAGATAGCTTCTACTTCACAAGGTGCAAAAAACTGGTTAATGATCTCTGCATTGGTACGCACAAATGCAACATTATCAAGTTTTTTCTCCAGAGCGGTTTTTGCACCTTTCCATAACCTTGCCCCTTTTATATCAATCCCTATATAATTTTTATCAGGATTCATTTCTGCAAGTGCAACTGAGTACTCTCCTTTTCCGCAACCAATCTCAAGTATTACCGGATTATTGTTTCCAAAATATTTTGCTGCCCATGACCCGCGAAGATGAAAATTATTTTGTCCGATCAGATGAAATGGCGCCTGAAGGACATTATCAAAGGATTTCATCTCTTCAAATTTGGCAAGTTTATTCCTGCTCACATCCAAAAAAAATTTTAATTAACGCATATCCCGGTTATTGGCCCGGGTTTACTTTTTCAATTCTGACACCTATATCATGTATTCCCATTAGTATCTCAGGCCTCATTCCATGACTGACTTTAATAAAATAATTACCTGCAGCAGGGAAATAAACATTCCTCCGGTAAACAACCTGACGGGATCTAATCCCCGATAATCCTTTTCCCAGCCACTTGCCTGACGGATCAGCCAGAATTAATTCGAAAGTATCTTTAACGGCAATGCCATCAGGTTGACAGATCTCAATAAATAACCAAAGGTTGCTGTATGGATAATTAACCTCATTTCTTATATTCAGAAACAGGTTATAGAGGATGACAGTATCCTTAACCGGCACTTCAAAAATAAACAGGGAGTCTTTATGCCACTGTGAACGTGCAACCTGCCTATATTCATCATATACCCTGCTGCTGTCGCACGAAAATATAACACTTACTATAATTGCTAAAATGCCAATTTGACAAATAAACCCTCTCATCGCTTATTCCGCTGTTGATTTCTGTTGCTTTTCCCCGGTTTTCTTTTTCTTGTCTTTTTCTTTGGTGAACTGAATCTGTCAATATCTTCCTGGTTAACCATATTAAGAAAGGTATCTTCATTACTCTTGGCAATTCCGATATCAGTTGTAAATAATTTTTCAGGTTTTTTCCCGGATTTATTCATTTTCTGAATATGCTTTACAACTTCAACCGGCAGCGCCACCTGTCCGCCTGAATTTTCATTTTTCACTGAATACCAGTATATACCTTTAAAAATATCAGCTTTAAAAAACTGATAATCGCCAAATTCAGTACGAAGGGGAATATTAGTCGGAGGAAATTCTTTCTGTGCATCAATATATGAATCCACCTCAAAATTGAGGCAACACTTCAACTTGCCACACTGTCCTGCCAGCTTCTGGGGATTAAGGGAAATTTCCTGATAACGGGCTGCATTTGTAGTGACCGATATAAAACTGGAAATCCAGGTCGAGCAACATAGTTCCCTCCCGCAAGGACCAATCCCTCCAATCCTGCCGGCTTCCTGACGCGCACCAATCTGTTTCATTTCAATCCTGATACTGAATGTATCTGCCAGGACCTTTATCAAATGCCTGAAGTCAACCCGTTCATCAGCTATATAATAGAATATCGCCTTGGTCTTATCTCCCTGGTATTCAACATCGCCAATCTTCATGTTTAATTTCAGGTCAGTAGCGATTTCCCTCGATTTTATCATTGTTTCATACTCCAGGGCTATCGCTTCCCTCCACTTTTTAATATCAAGAGGCCTGGCCTTACGGTATATTTTTCTTAATTCACCATTTATAATTGTCGGCTTATGCTTTTTCATCTGTCTGCCAACAAGATCTCCGGTGAGTGATACAATTCCTATATCATGGCCGGGATTTGCCTCAACTGCCACCAGATCACCTGGATTAAGCTTAAGGTTATTTACATTGACAAAAAAATCTTTTCGTGTATTTTTAAAACGTACCTCTGCTATATTTTCATGATCAATTGTCATGGGTATATCACTCAACCAATCGGTTACATGCAGTTTTGCACAACATCCCCATTCTGAAGCACACACCCCTCTGTCTATCAACTCCTTATTTTCCATAACCATACTTTCTTTTATCTAACGGGCTTATCCTTCTGAAGAAAAAAACCGCTACAAAGTACAAAAATAATGATTAATATTAATTTGATATTTAAATACATTGTATAAAAATAAGATATCCCGGGAGGGTACGGCTGTTTTCAGGAAGTCTTTTATACTTTTATTAGTCTGGTGATCTTAATTGCCGTATCGAAAAAAATGATCCTTGAATTACCATTCATGGATATATGGGTAATTCCTTTTTCAAACTCTTTTGAAAGTGGAATGATGTTACGTTCATTAATAAAAGGAGCAAACCTTCTGCCCCATTCAAGCTCTTCGCTGCTCATATAAGTTAAATCCGGCCTATTAAGGTTCATAATAAAATATTCCCGGAGCAGCCTTAATGCCAGGCTGAAAAATGTCTTCTGCTTGTCACGTCCGAGATTTGATATTCCCTCTGACCATTTAACAAGTTCCGGGATATTACTTTTATATGCCAGCCTCATCATCTCCTGAAACTGATTAAATAACCAGGAGTTGTTCTCGTCAGGACTAAGGTACTCTTTAGCAGTGATAAAACTTCCGTTCGCCAGCCTCACTGCATCGTTTGCCTCATCCGGAGAATATCCGTGAACTTTTATCAGTGCATCAGTCATCGATTCATTATCGATAAATGGCACAAATATACGCTGGGTTCTCGACCGTATTGTAGGTATTACTGACTCCTCATCTTCAGTTACCAGAATAAAAAGTGTTTTATTTGGTGGTTCTTCAATTAATTTTAGCAATTTATTGGAACATGCGAGATGCATTTTTTCAGGCAGCCAGATAATCATTACCTTATATTCCGACTCAAAAGACTTCAGGCTCAGCTTCTTTATTATCGATTCGCTCTCAGACTCATAAATCAATCCTTGTTTATTTTCACTTTTAATAAAAGCCAGCCACTGGCTAAGTGTAAAATACGGGTTTGCATTCACCATTTCCCTCCAGGCGGACAGGTAATCATCACTCACTGGTTTTTTTAAATCTTTTGTACTGTAAACAGGAAATACAAAATGGAGATCCGGATGTACCAATTTCTGATATTTCCGGCATGACGGACATACTCCGCAGGAATCTGCCTCATTACGGTTACGGCACGACACATACTGTGCAAAAGCAAGCGCAAGCGGAAGCTTACCTGTCCCCTCCGGTCCGGTAAACATTAATGCATGACTAATCCTTTGTTCTGTTACAAACCGGATAAGCCTTTCCTTTATCTGATCATGCCCTATGACATCTTTAAAAAACATGACCCAAAAATAGATGTTAAAATTTATTTATCATAGAATATTTACAATTACCTGTTCCTTAGTGTGCAGGATTTATTTACTATCTTTGATTAATTATTGAAATCCATAAATTTAAAATAATATGCAAACAATTCACAACTACGATTTTTCAGGCAAAAAGGCGCTTATCCGTGTTGATTTTAATGTGCCATTAAATGAAAACTTAGAGATAACCGACGATACACGCATCCGTGCAGCACTTCCAACCATTAAAAAAGTTATTGAAGGAGGCGGCTCCCCCATTATAATGTCTCACCTGGGCAGGCCAAAAAGCGGTCCGGAGGACAAGTTCTCGCTTCGGCACCTTGTTAGCCATTTGTCAGGACTACTCGGTGGGGTAACAGTAAAAATAGCGCCTGACTGCATTGGTGAAGAGGTGAAAAAAATAGCCTTTGCCCTTAGACCCGGCGAAGTATTGCTGCTGGAAAACCTCCGCTTCCATAAAGGAGAGGAAAAAGGAGATGAAGAGTTTGCGAAGCAGCTTGCCGAAAATGGCGACTGCTGGATCAATGATGCCTTTGGAACAGCACACCGGGCTCATGCCTCTACAGCAGTGATTGCAAAATTCTTTCCAGATGATAAAATGTTTGGATATCTTATCGAAAGCGAAGTTGAGAGCCTCGACAAAGTGGTGAAAAACCCTAAAAGACCGTTGACTGCAATAATGGGAGGTGCTAAAGTGTCGACAAAGATCCCTATCATTGAAAACCTGCTCAGCATGGTCGACAATCTGATCCTGGGTGGTGGCATGACCTATACCTTTGTGAAAGCTAACGGTGGAGAAATAGGTGATTCCATTTGTGAGCCCGATTTTCTGGACACTGCAAAAAATATTGAAAAGCTGGCTAAAGAAAAGGGAGTTAACCTGATCATTGCAACAGATGTTTTAGCAGCCGATGCTTTCGATGAAAATGCCAATACAAAAATTGTTGCCGCCGATCAGATACCTGAAGGATGGCAGGGACTGGATGCAGGGCCCGAAAGTATAGCTGAAATTAAAGAAGTAATAGAAAATTCTGCTACAATTCTATGGAATGGCCCCGTTGGAGTATTTGAAATGGATAAGTTTGCAGGAGGCTCAAAGGCTGTTGGTAATGCAATCGTGGAAGCTACAAAAAAGGGAGCCTTTTCCCTTGTTGGCGGAGGTGACTCGGTAGCATGTGTAAATAAATTTGGTATCGCATCAGGCATATCATATATATCAACCGCCGGCGGTGCGTTGCTTGAATATCTGGAAGGCAGGGTACTGCCGGGTGTAGCAGCTGTGAGAGGGGAATAATTACATCCCAAAAAAAATTGTTAGATCAGGAATCCAAACAATCCGTCTGCTCAAGCCGACGGCAAGGGATAAGGCACAGATGATGCAGCCTGCAGGTTCAGAACCTTATCCCTTGCCGTTCGCTGAAGCGAACGGTCTGTGAAAATATATGATCTCTAACATAGTTGTTTTGTAATAGCTTTTCAAAAAAATTTTTTACTTTGCCCGCTGAACAGATCAAAACCAGGATTACATTAAATCTTTTTTAACAATAATTCATTATTGATATTATAACATATTTATATTCAAATGAAACGAGTACTCATTATAGCAATTTTATTATTGCCTGTTTCCCTGTTGGCACAGACAGAGAAGGGTAAATGGCTGTTCTTTTCAGGAACAGACCTCACCGCAGTGTTTGGTACAAACACAATTAAATACGACGGTAATGATATCACTGACATGAAAACATCGTCGTTCGAACTAAAACCGGGAGTTGGATATTTCATAGCCAACAATTTTGCATTGGGAGTCACTGCTCCGTTAACTTTTAAAAAAAACGGTTACAACACTTTCGATGTTAAAGAATCAACCTATGGAGCATCAATACTGGGCAGATACTATTTCGGTAAAAGTAATTTCAAACCTTATGTTACCGCAGAAGCCGGATATCTTGCCTCAAAAAGTTATTCGGAAATGACGGGCTCCCAGTATGATGACCTCTTCAGCGGACCCGCACTGGCAGGAGGAATTGGACTGGCCGGCTTCATTAATGAACATGTTTCACTGGATATAGAGTTAGGGTATGTATACTCAAACCTGGTATACAGTGAAGATAAAGAATTGAAAATGAATGTTAACGGATTCGGCATACAAGTCGGATTTTCAATAATTCCATAAGATGCACAGGTTTTTGTTTATTTCGGTTATTATCCTCGGATTAATAACCGGGTGTGTTGAAGATGACCCACACTCATCCAGGATTCTTGAACTGGGTTTTTCAGTAAAGGAACTATATAAAAAAGGCGTTACGGCAGAACAGCTTTTCAATGCCGGCGCAAGCCTTGAGGAACTGATTGAGTCAGATATTCCTCTTTCAGAACTTGATGCTCTTGATGAAATTTGCCTTCATGATATCATAATGGCAGGAGGAGACCTTAATAAGTTAAAAGAATACCTGGTAACTTCCACATACAGCCTGGATGAATTAATGGATGAAGGAGTGGGTACAGGTTTTTTGAAAAGCCTGGGCTATGAGGATGAACTGAAAAATAAAAATTACCTGGGTACACTACAGGATATTGACGGGAATGTCTATAACTGGGTCAGGACAGGAGACCAGATATGGATGACCCAAAATTTAAGAACCACCAGATATAGCGACGGGGTTCCGATAATAAAGGGGATACCGAACCAACGATACATTGAAGCAGAAGACTCATTAAGCCGTTATCTGGATCCGTGTGACAATAATCCTTTAACCTCACAGGAGTATTGTGATACCAATCCGGGCTTTTCTTATACCTATACGGCAGCAACCAGATCATATATTGTTGCTCCAAACCGCAAGGTGCAGGGAATATGCCCCGAGGGATGGCGACTTCCCACCATTAAAGATGTTGAAGAGTTATTTGAATATACCGAACAATATTATCCGGCAGATAATTCTTCAGCAGGGTTGCGATCACCGGCATTCTGGCATTCAGGTTACGAAACGGGCAATGACTTTTTCGGCCTGAATATTTATCCGAATACCCAGTATTCATTCACGCTAGTATCAGGATTTGATTATCTATCCGACGGCTCACCCGAAGGTGGGGCGATATACTGGACAAGTGACGATAATACATATATCGATCCGGAATATGTCCATTACCGTTCCACATACTGGCTGGTTCATGGGGAAGGGTATTACATCTCAACTATTGATAAACGCAATGCAATCTGTGTGAGGTGCATGAAGGATGATGATAATTAAAAATACCATTGATTAAAACCGGCAGGGACAGACCAAAAGTCATACGCACCTGTCAGATGAAACCGTTTGGCTACCACTTGTAGCTAAATGATATTGAAGGTATTATTGGGAAAAGCGTTATCTGCTTCATTTGATCGCCTTTTTTGTAATAATACCACGGATTGAGTCGGTTGTAAACATTGTATACAGAAAAATTCCAGCTATTAATCTTCCCTTTGCTCTCCCGTTCAACACGGTACGACAGATTGAGATGGTGGAAATCGGGCATCTGGTAGTTATTGACTGAGTTGATTAAACTGCGCCGTGCAAACCATTCGGCATTGTAATGGGAACCTTCCATAAGTGGCAGCGGAATTGCCTGGTATTCCTGTTCGGCCAGGGTAATGTACCTGCCTGAGGCATAACTGAAGGTGGCTGAAATATCTTTGGTAATGGTTTTGTCTTTTTTCTCTTTTACGGATAGATTCCAGTTTGTATTTATATTAATCTGATGACGGCGGTCATAAGTATAAGGAAACGGCCTGCCAAAATTTATTTGACTGAATTGCCTTGAACTTTTAGAAAGTGTATAGGCAATCCATCCGGTTAAGCTACCTGCCGTTTTTTCGGACATAAATTCCAGTCCGTACGATTTTCCCCGGCCTTGCTCCACGTGTTCTTCCCAACTGTCACCTCGTTCTTTCACGGCCAGGGTTCCTTCCTTGTACTGCACCACATCTTTCATGTCTGTGTAAAACGCTTCAGCTGAAAACTTGTAACTTTTATTATTCCAAAACACACCCGCCGAAAACAAATCGGAAGTTCCCGGTTTTATATTTCTTGTGGAAGAAACCCAGAGTTCAGTGGGGATACCCAGCGTGGTATTCTGCAATTGGTGTAAAAACTGTTTCATGCGTGACCAGGAAACTTTTCCTGAAACCTCCTCTGTAAAAAGGTAACGTACCGATGCCCTCGGGCGCAGGCTCAGGTAATTTCTTCCGCCGGTTGCCATGTTGCCGGCACGAATGCCTATTGTGCCTTTTGTTCCCTCCGTGATGTCAGATTCCATTTCAGCATAAATCTCAGAAATAAAATTCCGGGTAAAAACATCAGTATTCAACTTAAATGAAGTCGAATCTGACCGGTAAGAAATGATTTCGGGATTGAATTGTTGCAGAGAAAACTCATACCCGAACCGGAAAGTTTTATCCGAAACAGGGAACCAGTCGAAATCACCCTTAGTTGTCAAGTCGTTCAGGCTATTGTACCCCTTGTAAACTTCCTTGCCCTTTTTGTCAAACTCATTGATATATAATTGTCTGAAGCGGCTATTATATGCAGAAAAGTTGGCAAACAGGACAGGTGAAAAAATATGGTTCCACCGCAATACCGAAGTCAGATTTTGCCAGTTATAGCTAAACCTGACATAATCTCCATAGCGATCGCCGCCATCCTCCACGTTGAAAGCATCGTAACCGGTGTAAAAGCTGAGGTAAATCCTGTTGCGAGGGTTTACTACCCAGTTGGTTTTGGCGTTGATATCCCAAAATCCATAGGTTAACAACTGTTGGTCCTGTCCCTCCAGTTTCAGGGCGGCCAGCAGCAGGGCATCGATCCAGGTTCTACGGGCTGAAACCATAAATGAAACTTTTTCTTTTACAACAGGCCCTTCCAGGGTAAAGTGCCCGGCAATGGGGCTAAGTGAAAAAGTTCCGGTCTGTTCGTGAAGGTTACCCTCCTTCATGCTCACGTCAAGCACCGAGCCCAGCCGGCCTCCATACCGGGCAGGCAGATTGCCTTTGTACAATCGCGTGTCTTTAATGGCGTCGTTGTTAAAGGCCGACATAAATCCCCACAGATGATTCACATTATACACCGGAACCCCGTCGAGGCGGATCAGCGTTTGGTCAGGACTACCGCCACGTACGCTGAACCCGGTGGAACCTTCGGAGGCAAATGAAACGCCGGGCAGCAACTGAATGGCCTTCAGCAAATCAGGTTCGCCCAGAACAGCAGGGATCTTTTCTATCTTCTGTGCGTTCAGACGGTGTGTGCCCATGGCCGGCGAATATAAAAAATCTTCTTTTGAAGTAGCGACTACTTCCACCTCTTTTACGATGTTCCGGGATTTAAGACTTATGTTGAGTAATGTGTCATTTTTAATGGTTACCGTTTTCTGTAAGGGTTCATAACCCACAAAGCGGAATACAAAATTAACTTTCCCGACAGGTCCACCAAGGCTGAAAAAACCATACTCGTTGCATGCCGCGCCCCTTTCTTGCTCAGGCAGATAGACAGTAGCTCCCGCCAGTCGTTCGCCTGTTGCCGCATCGACCACATAACCGCTAATGGTAACTGTTGACTGAGCAGACAAATGAAATGAGGTGACCAGACTGAAAAAAATTATTATAATGAAGTTCAAATAATGGTTAATACTTCTTCGTCCGGTTTGATTAAGCCAAAAATTACTACCGACAGGGAATACAACGACATTCCTTATTTCACCCGGTGATTGGCTGGAAGGGGTATAGCAGAAAACAAATCCGATATCCGTCCATTTTGTACCATCAAAATAACACATCATTTCTTTCACCTTTAAAATTCTTTTGAAATACCGGTGAACGAACCAAAAATACCGGTACCACCATGGATGTTAGAATAAATTGGGACCGGAGCATACATAATGGGCATATCTTCGGCAAAAATCTCCATACGCTCCGTTAAAATACTCGATTTCATGTATTTGTCGAGGTGGTAATCGGTTGATAAAAAAAATAGCTCCGGGGATGAACCTACCATTGGGCGAAATTTTACCCGGATAACACCGTCGGGTAACTGACTGTCGGAAAACCGTATGTAGTAGTCGTACTCGAATTTATAACTTCCATGTTCGCCTGTGTACCGGTTAAAATCGTCGGCATATTCAAAACTCGAAAAGATAATGCCCGCAATATTCTTCCGTTTGTATAAAACAATTGTGTCTTTTTGTGTTGTATCCTGCATCTGTTCGTAACCGGTTGCCGACACCCAATAGAAGTTATCTTCATCCCTGTTATCTTCAAAGGAAACCTGATAACCTTCCAATGAGGAAGGCAATTTCTCAATATTTCCATTAACTGTTTTTGGGACAGTTGTTTCGCCCCAAATTTTGTTGTTCCCTGTTTTTGCTTCAAGCCTGTATGATTTACCGGGTTTAGGTTTATGCGTCAAAAAATAGTTGTCTGAACCTGAAAAAGAAAAGCTTCCTAGCCTTTCTCCATTTTCAAATAAAACAATTTCTGCGTTTTTTACTGTATCAAATGACTTTCTTCCATCTGTAATACTTTTTGTTTTTGTAAGAACGGCTGTTATCTTATCTGTTTGGGTATTCAGAATGCAATTCAAAACATACTCATGGTTTTTGGCACTCAAATCCAACTCCACATCCTGGATACAACCTGAAAGCGTATTAATTATTAAACCACAAAAAATAATTAATACATCTGTTAATAATGAAGACTTATTTAATAACATCGATTACTTATATTACTGGTTTAAAATTATCATCAGTCCTGTTACAGATTATCAGTTAACAGGAGAATGTATACCTGTAAAAATGGGGTGCAAGCCATATGATACTTTTTAAATCAGACATTTATAAACAGATAAAAATATTTTATAGGAATTTGTAAAGAGGTACATGAACTTTTAACTGCAGATACCTGTTTCGATGTGTACTGACAAAGGGAACCGACGGATCGTATATCATCCTCTCATGTTTTAATCCGTAAGTGTATTCCAACATGATATCCGCCAGGCGAAAATTAACACCTGCACCTAACTTCAACTGAAAAGTGGTTTTATTGATATCCACATCCGGATTTAATGTTCGGACTACTTCCAGGGCCGGATAGGCAAACAGCGTTGAGGTTAAAAGGTATTTTATGCCTCCGGAAAGGGCAAGATGGCTGAAAGATGTGTTGTTAAAAATTCCGTAAACAGGTTTCTCACCGCCATAACCTCCTCCCGGACCCAGAGGATTTTTTTGTAAAAACACATCGCTGGAAAGGTTGTAATAATTCAGCTCCACTACCTGGTGAATTTTTGTTTTCCAGTGGTCTTCAAAAAATATGCCGGCTGACCATCCCCAGTTATTATCCATTCTGTTATTTAAACTGGAACCCAAATGCTGTGCTTCAGGGTAAAACCTAAGGCCTCCGCCAGTAAATCCAATTTCTGTAATGCGCTGAGCATTAAGAATATAATAACTGAATATAAAACAGAAAAAAGGTATTAACAGTTTTGATTTCCTGTATAAACGGTGAATTAACATTTGTTTAAAAAAATTCATCCTGATTATATTTGATTGATTAAATAAATTCTTTTCCGTCAGGTAGTATTTCGATAAAAAGGTTATCAGAAAGGTTGTGTTGTTAGAGACCACAATAATAATAATAATAATAATAATAATAATAATAATAATAAAGTTAACTATGTTACATAACACCCGCAAACAGATCAATACATATCAAAACATTTAGATTTAGAAATTCTTGATTTATCATTCGATATTTATTACATTTGAATAAAGGGTAATGAAATGAGGCTGAACAAAAATAATGTGGGTTTTGTTTCTTACTATGAAAATAAATTATTTTAAAATGAAGAAAAATGTAGGAACAACAGACCGTTTAATAAGAGTTATTATCGGTTTTATTATCGCCCTGCTCGGACTGATTTTCAACAGTTGGTGGGGTTTGTTGGGAGTGGTGCTGATCGCCACCGGATTATTTAAATTCTGCCTGCTGTATGAGCTGTTTAAAATATCAACAATAAAAAAGGACAATAACCAGTAACTATTATCTGTTCATGTACTGTTCATCGTAATACTTCTGGTACTCTCCTGAAGTAACATTCCGGAGCCACTCTTCATTATTAAGGTACCAGTCGATTGTTTTTTCTATTCCCTCTTCAAACTGCAGTGACGGTTTCCAGCCAAGCTCACTCTTCAATTTTGATGCATCAATGGCGTATCGCAGATCGTGCCCTGCCCTGTCTTTGACAAAGGTAATAAGCTTCTCAGACACTCCGGCCGGCCGGCCCAGCTTTCTGTCCATTATCCGGCAAATAAGCCTTATAAGATCAATATTCTTCCATTCATTAAAACCTCCTATATTGTAAGTCTGCCCTTTTCTGCCATGATGGAAGATCACATCAATAGCTGCTGCATGGTCCTCCACCCAAAGCCAGTCCCTGACATTCTCCCCCTTACCATAGACAGGCAGTGGTTTATAATGCTTTATATTATTAATAAATAGCGGAATCAATTTTTCGGGAAATTGATAAGACCCGTAATTATTTGAGCAGTTGGAAATTACAACAGGCAGTCCGTAGGTGTCATGGTATGAACGCACAAAATGGTCTGAGCTGGCCTTTGATGCCGAATAGGGGCTATGGGGGTCATAACGGGTTTTTTCCGTAAAAAAACCCTGCTGTCCAAGTGAACCGTACACTTCATCAGTTGAGATATGGTAAAAAAGCTTCCTTCGGGAATCTGCCCAGATATATCTGACGGCATTTAAAAGGTTGACCGTACCTATCACATTGGTATATACAAATGCAGTTGGATTGGAAATTGAACGATCAACGTGTGATTCGGCAGCCAAATGAATAACTCCGTCAAACTGCTTTTCCTTAAACAGTTTCATGATAAAGTCACCATCCGTTATATCACCTTTAACAAATTCATAATTTGGTTTGTCCTCTATATCTTTAAGATTAGCAAGGTTACCTGCATAAGTTAGTTTATCGAGATTTACAATTCTGTATGCAGGATATTTGTTTACGAATAACCTGACAACATGTGATCCGATGAATCCGGCACCTCCGGTAATAAGGATATTCATTTGCTGTAAATTTAATAATTATAAACCGCGAATATTTTTTTCCCACTCCCATGCTGAGCGAAGGGTTTCTTCCAATCCTGACAAAGCCTTCCATCCAAGTTCATTGTTGGCATAAGAAGTATCGGCCCAAATCTTTTCGATATCACCATGTCTTCGCCCAACAATCTTATATTTCACCTTAACGCCGGTAGCCTTCTCAAAGGTCCTGACCATTTCCAATACCGAGACTCCTCTCCCTGTTCCCAGGTTAAAAACCTCAAAACTTTCTTTGTTCTTTCCTGCCAGCAGTCGTTCAATAGCCACAACATGGGCCTTTGACAGATCAACAACATTGATAAAATCCCGGATTGCAGATCCGTCGGGAGTGTCATAATCATTGCCAAACACATGAAGCTCTTCACGGACCCCGGCAGCTGTCTGGGTTATGAAAGGTACCAGGTTTTGTGGCACTCCGATTGGCAATTCCCCGATCAACGCAGATGGATGGGCGCCCACTGGATTAAAATAACGTAGGGCAATTCCTTTCAAACCGGCATTTGCAGCTATTGTATCACGCAAAATATCTTCATTTACCCTTTTCGTATTGCCATAAGGTGATTCAGCGTCCTTCCGGGGTGTTGATTCAGTTACAGGCAGATGATCCGGCTGTCCGTATACTGTGCACGAAGAGGAAAACACGATATGTTGAATGCCAAATTTAATCTGGCATTCCAGCAAATTCATCAATGACACAAGATTATTGCGATAATAGAGAAGTGGCTTTTCAACTGACTCCCCTACTGCTTTTGAAGCAGCAAAATGTATGATGGCAGAAATTCCGGGATTACGTTTGAAAAAGTCAAAAGTAACCTCACGTTCTGACAGATCAAATTTTTCAAACAGGGGTTTTTTGCCTGTAATCTTTTCAATACTGTCAAGAACCTCAATGCCTGAATTAGACAGGTCGTCAACCACTGACACATCATAACCCGCCTGTTGTAACTCAACAACCGTATGAGATCCTATATAACCTGTACCTCCTGTCACTAAAATCATCTTCTTCATATCTTAAGTAATATTCTGTAAATTTAAAAATTTATACCCTTTATTAAATGATTTTCTCATACCGGATTTAATTTTTAAACAATATTAAGTCATACTTCACAGGATGTTTTGTTAATTTTACACAATAAATGAATTAAAGTGAACATAGGCAGATATATTAAAGATTTATTACAGGAGCATGATACAGTAATAGTCCCGGGACTCGGAGCCTTTATCTCTGTATACAAACCCGCTTATTCTGATGACAAAGAAGGAATAATCTTGCCTCCTTCAAGAAAAGTGTCTTTCAATCCTGACATTAAAAACAACGGTGGAGTCCTTGCTAGCCGGATTGCCTATGACGAGCATATCTCTCATCGCAAAGCGGTAGGAAAAGTAGAAAAGATCTGCGACGAAATTTTATACAAGCTGGATAAAGGAGAAAGAGTTACACTTGAAGATACAGGGACACTGTATTATGACCAGAACGGTATCCTGAATTTTGAACCTGCCCCCTCACTCAATTTCCTGGCAGATGCTTTCGGACTTGAACCTGTTTCGATTAAAGACGAAAAAGAGGATCCTGAAGCCGGTAACACAGCGTCATTAAGTGGTGCAGGAACAGATATCCAACCCAAAGAGCCGGCAGGCACATCAGACAAACCGGATCATTTGCAAGACATAGGATCACAACAGGATGAGAATTTTGAATTTAGTGATACAGATGACGATAGCCTGAGAGGTTCCGGTTTGCACAGATCCATCTTCTGGTCATTAGTATTTATAATACCATTAATATTGATTGTATTGGGAATACACCTGTTCAGAAAAAAAAGATTAAATTTTTCATATCCTGTAGAAATTGTAGTTGAGTCTGATGAGCCATCAACTGAACTACGAGATGAACAGGCGGCTGTAATACCCATCGATTCAGTCATGACGGATACGGTTATAAGCCAATCAGATACAGTTGCAACAGCACAAGTAAGTGATACTGCTCAACATGACAGCCATATAGTTCCGGACAAATCGAAATATTATCTTATTGGAGGCAGTTTTAAAGAGGAGAACAATGCAATAAAATATTTTCAGCAGATGAAAGAGAAAGGTTATGAACCATTTCATCTCGAAGAAAAGGGAAGTTTTTTTATAGTAGGAATAGGTATATTCGACACTGAAGGAGAAGCATTCATTGCCCAGACCAGATTCCTCGATAAATATCCCGATTCCGGTGCATGGGTATTAATTCCGGAATGAATAATTTTTATTTAATATAAACTAAACCATCATGTTAGATCTAGGATTTGTAAGCGCTATTCTCGCAGAAAGAAATTTTACAGAAGTAATTGAATTTGCTTCCGAAAATCAGTTTAAATGTGTTGAAATAATGTGCTGGCCTAAAGGGAAAGCCGAACGGCGGTATGCCGGTGTAACACATATCGATGTTGACAATGTTACTGATATAGAAATATCACACATCAAATCATCTCTTGAGATGAACAATATTTATATATCCGGCCTGGGTTATTATCCCAATCCTCTGGATCCGGATGAAAAGCAGTCCGGAATATTCATAGAACACATAAAAAAAGTAATTCGAACAGCGGCAAAATTAAAAATACCGGTAGTAAATACTTTCATCGGCCGAGATCCCTCAAAAACAATTGAAGAGAACCTTGTGAAATTTAAATCTGTCTGGCCAGTAATAGTAAAGACAGCAGAAGAGAACAATGTAAGGATAGGAATAGAAAATTGTCCGATGCTTTTTACAAAGGACGAATGGCCGGGCGGTAAAAACCTGGCAATATCTCCCGCTGTATGGAAAGAAATGTTCGAAATAATTCCCAGTTCTGCTTTCGGACTGAACTATGACCCTTCTCACATGGTTTGGATGCAGATGGATGAGGTGAAACCAATATATGAATTCAAAGAGAGGATCTTCCATGTTCACCTCAAAGATGTAAAAATAGATCGTGATAAACTTAACAATGTGGGCATACTGGCATATCCCCTTGAATATCATACGCCTAAAATACCCGGACTCGGAGATGTAGACTGGCGGGGATTTTTCTCGGCGCTGACATCTGTAAGATATCGCGGACCAGTATGTATTGAAGTCGAAGATAAAGCTTTTGAAGGATCACCTCAGGATGTTGAAGCTGCCCTGATCACCAGCCGGAATTTTATTAAACAGTTTATAGTTTGAAAATTAACAGTATATCTCTCTGTTAAGGTTGAGCCTGTTTTAAAAAGTAAAAAAAATATCTCTTGTAAATGGTTGGAAATCATATTTGATATTGCAGCTATCTTTCGATGAAATAAAAAAAGGGGGCATATAAATCGCAAAATATGCCCCCGGTTGTGGTTACGCTGCCACAGTAGAAAAAACTTCTTCGAGCACATCCGGATAAATCTCTTTAAATTTTAAATAACACCAGTCATGAAGTTCTTTGACCTCAGACGGTTCAAGCCAGTTAATACATTTAACCAGTTCTTTTCTGAACAACTGTTTGCTAAAACTTACCTTGGGTAAAATTGCTTTTGCGTAATCCAGCATGACTTGTAAGTTTAATTATTATTAATCGATATTAATATAACATCAATTTTTCAATAAAAGTGTGCATCTATTTGGTGTTTAACACTAATTAACTTTTAATACTAATTTGTCTTTTTATATAAGTCTGTTTAATTGCAGGTTACATTTCAACACTAAATAATTATTAAAAATTTTTAACATCATATTCAAATTTTCCAGTAAATCTGTTAAAAAATTATTCCCTTCATTCAGCATTCACCACCAGACCTCTCATCTCACTTACAAAGTTCTTAACTGCATTTTTAATATCCGGGTCACGTTTCAGAACATCAGTGAAAGCGCTGCCAACAATCGCACCACGTGCATACTTACAGGCATTTTCGAAAGAAGCCCTGCCAGAAACGCCAAAACCTATCAATCCCGGATTTTTCAGATTCATATCCTTAAGGCGTTTAAAATAGCTGGTATTAAAATCTTCTGATCTTTTCCCTGCACCTGTTGTAGATGCAGACGAAACTATATAAACAAAGCCTTTGGAGGCATTATCTATCTCTGTTATTCTTTCACGACCGGAATGAGGTGTAACAAGAAAAATATTATACAGGCCATAATTATTGAACACCTCAGAATAATTTTGCAGGAACTCCTCTAAGGGCAAATCCGGCAAAATGACTCCGTCTATTCCTGTATCTTTACATTTAGAACAAAAAGCTTCAATCCCGAATTGAATTACCGGATTAACATAACCCATTAATACAAGAGGGATATTGACAACTTCTCTGATCTTTTCCAGTTGTTTAAACAGCAACTGAAGGCTCATTCCATTCTTTAAAGCCCTGTTATTACAATACTGCAGAGTAGGGCCGTCGG
The DNA here is from genome assembly GCA_964495655.1 of uncultured Prolixibacteraceae bacterium. GTDB lineage: Bacteria > Bacteroidota > Bacteroidia > Bacteroidales > Prolixibacteraceae > JAAYJR01. Next base: position 31,572 of record CAZBWK010000016.1, read on the forward strand.
CAACAGGGTCAGAAAAGGGCATACCTATTTCAATCAGGTCAACTCCGTTCAACTCCAGTTCATAAATTATTTGTATCGTATCATCCAGCTTTGGAAAACCGGCAGTGAAATAAACTGAAAGAATATCACTTTTTTTCTTCTCAAATAGTTGGTCAATTCTGTTTTTCATAATTCAACTCAATTAAAACCCGAAATATTTCAGGTATGTTTCCATATCTTTATTTCCACCTCCCGAAAGGTTAATAACATTTATGTCATTCGGGCCAGCTTCAACTTTTTCGAGGGCAGCCAGGGCGTGTGCAGATTCCAGGGCCGGAATAATTCCCTCCGTCTTAGTCAGTAGCAGGGCTGCCTTCATTACTTCATCGTCGGTCGCTGAAATATACTTTGCCCTTCCCTTCTTAAAAAGAAAGGCATGGATAGGTCCTATGCCCGGATAATCAAGGCCTGCAGATATGGAATAGGGTTCTGTGATCTGTCCATCCTCATTCTGCATTAACACTGTACGGCTTCCATGAAGCACTCCCGGTGAACCTACCAGCAACGTTGCAGCTGTTTCTCCCGAATCTAAACCCCTGCCTGCTGCTTCCACTCCTATAAGTTCCACCTCTTCATTTTCAAGATAATGATAAAAAGCTCCTGCTGCATTGCTCCCTCCCCCCACACATGCAATAATTCTTGAAGGATCAGCATTGCCAGTTTTTTCCCGGAGCTGCAGTTTCATTTCTCTGCTGATAACAGACTGAAAACGTGTAACCATATCCGGATATGGATGAGGCCCCACTACCGACCCGATAATATAATGTGTATCCTCAGGGTTGCAAATCCAGTCACGCATGGCTTCATTGGTTGCATCCTTCAGAGTCTGGTTCCCACTATAAACAGGTACCACTTCTGCCCCCAGCATTTTCATTTTTTTCACATTCGTAGCCTGCCTGGATACGTCAAGCGCCCCCATATATACTATGCACTTAATTCCTTTAAGAGCACAAACTGTTGCTGTGGCAACACCATGCTGTCCGGCCCCTGTCTCAGCAATGATCCTCGATTTTCCCAGCTTCTCTGCAAGAAGTATTTGTCCGATAGTATTGTTGATTTTATGTGACCCGGTATGGTTCAGGTCTTCTCTCTTCAGATAAATCGAGGTAGAATAGTGTTCAGAAAGCCGCTTTGCATAGTATAGCGGCGATGGCCTGCCGGCATAATCTTTCAGAAGATTGTCGAATTCACCTCTGAATTCCTCTGATTCAATGATCTCTGTATACCGTCTCTTCAATTCATCAATATTAGGGAACATCATTTCGGGTATCCAGGCCCCTCCGAAGTCACCATAGTATCCTTTTTCATCTATATGATAATTCATGTCTATATAACTTAGTTAAAAAAAAATTCAGTTTTTCAATATCTTTAATGCCTGGTTCAGTTTCGAACCCGCTATTAACATCCACACCGAATAATTGCGGGTGTCTGAAAGTATTAATAATTTCTGCATCAGCCGGCTTTATTCCCCCGCTTAAAAAAAAGGGTTTACTGCCGTTATACTTCCTTAAAATATCCCAGTTAAACTTTTCTCCCGAGCCTCCGGGAATATCTGACCTTGTATCGAAAAGAAAATAATCAGTTGTCTCTTCATATTCGTTAAGGATATTGAAATCAAACCTTTCATGCAGGTTAAAAGCTTTTATTATTGTCAATCCCTGATATCTCAATTTTTCGCAGGTTGCAGGATCTTCATTACCGTGAAGCTGTACAAGTTTAAAGCCATATCTTTTTGTAATATCAGTGATATTCCTGATATTTTCACCAACAAAAACAGCCACCATTGATTTATTTGATTCAAACAGGCCCTTGTCGGGCAGGTCACCCACATATCTTTTTGATCCCGGATAAAAAATAAATCCAAAGTAATCAACAGGTAACCTTTCGAGTCGCAACCTGTTTGACATCTGTCTGATACCACAGACTTTTATAGTGATTCCCTTTCTCATAATTTTTCAATAAACTGTTTGCATGATACTCCCGGTTCATCACTCCTCATAAAATTTTCCCCAATAAGAAAACCTTTGAATCCATATTCTTTTAAGTATATAATATTCTGAGGGCATGAGATTCCGCTTTCAGAAATTTTCAAATATTTATCAGGTATCAGCCCGGATAATTTCACAGAGGTCTCAATATCAACTTTGAATGTTTTCAGGTTACGGTTATTTATTCCTGCTATATCCACAAAATCATTAAGCATATCAAGCTCTGCTGAATCGTGTGCCTCCATTATGACTTCCATTCCAAGGCTTTTTGCCTCTTCAGCTAACACTTTAACCTTCTCTTTGGTCAGGCAGGCAGCAATCAGTAAAATCACATCAGCCCCCGATGCTTTTGATTCATATATCTGGTATTTATCTATTATAAAATCTTTTCTGAGGATAGGTGTATACTGATTAGCCTTCCGCGCTTTTACCAAATTATCAATAGTGCCTCCAAAATATTCAAGATCAGTCAACACAGACAGTCCGGCAGCACCGGCTCTCACATAATCGCCTGTAACCCTCTCAACTTCGTTAATTCTGCTTATCACACCTGCCGAGGGAGACCGTAGTTTATACTCTGCAATTATCCCTGAGGAATCAGGATGAAGAAGTGAAGATTTCAGTGAATTACATTGACGTTCGAACATCTGTGACCGCTTCAACTGCTCTATTGTCACTCTTCTCTTTTGCCGGTATACTTCACCCGCCTTGGTCTCAGTTATTTTCTTTAAAATTTCCATACAATCAAAAATTTGTAACTCCTTTAAACTTCTGCAAAGCCTGGCCGCTCAATAAGGATTCTTTTGCAATTTCGACACAATCAGGAAGTTCTTTCCCGGGGAATACCAGGTTAAGCGCTACTGCAGCATTTGCAATAACCACACTATTCTGGGCTTTTGTACCCTTACCCGCTAAAATATTTAAAAATATTCCGGCTGCTTTTTCTATTGTATCCCCGCCATAAATACTTTCCGGATCGATTTTCTCCAGACTAAAATCGGAAGGAGAAAAATAACCCTCATCGGCGTTTCCTGCAAAATGTGTATCGGTTGTTAGTGACACCTCATCATATCCATCAATGCTGTTAATTATAAGGTACTTAAGATCAAGAGTTTCATAAACCGCTTTATACTGTCTGAACACTTCCTCGTTGTATACGCCCAGCACCTGATACCTTGGAAATGAAGGGTTGATCATAGGGCCCAGAATATTAAAAAAAGTCTGAACCTTCAACGCTCTCCGTACCGGGGCAATGTGTTTCATTGCAGGATGAAACAATGGGGCATGTAAAAAGCAAAAGTTGTTTTTTTCAAGTTCTGTTTTAAGTTTTTCAGGGTCATTACTGAATTTATAGCCAAAAATCTCAAGGAGATTTGAAGAGCCGCTGACAGATGAAACGGCATAATTTCCATGCTTTGTGACATTCACTCCGGCTCCGGCAATAATAAAACATGCCAGCGTTGATATATTAAAGGTTTTCTTTCCGTCACCTCCTGTGCCGACAACATCAATAGCATTATATGCCGAAAGGTCTGTAAAAAGGCTCAGCTCAGCCATAGCATCCCTGAATCCGGCCAGTTCTTCTGCAGTTACATGACGCATTTTAAAAACAGTCAGAAATGAGGCAAACTCAATTTCGCTGTGCATTCCCTTTCCAATTTCTATCATGGATGTACGGGCTTCTTCTCTTGTGAGAGTATTTCCTCCGAAAAGATATTCCAAAGTTGTCTTCATCATTATGAATTTATCCAGTTTTCTATCATTTTTTCACCAAGAGGGGTAAGTACCGATTCAGGATGAAATTGTACTCCCTCAATTTTAAACTCTTTATGCTTTACTGACATTACCATGCCTTCATTATCAACAGATGTAATTTCCAGACAATCAGGCAATGCTTTCTTGTCTGCGACCCACGAATGATATCGACCGGCTTCAAAGGGGTCTGGTATTCCATTGAACAGTACAGACATATTACCTGTTGTCTTTACCGGGGTTGCAACACCATGAAACACTCTCTTAAGGTTTATAAGCCTGCCTCCGAAAACTTCACAAATAGCCTGATGTCCGAGGCAGACTCCAAGAATGCTTTTTTGTGGGGCAAATACCCTGATTATTTCAGAAAGCATTCCTGCCTCACCGGGTAGTCCGGGACCCGGTGACAGGATAATTTTATCGTAGCGCCTTATCTCATCAAGGGTTATCTCATCATTCCTGGCCACTTTAACAGGCAAACCCGTGATCTTTTTAACTGCGTAGACAAGGTTATAGGTGAATGAATCGTAATTATCAATAACAATCAGTTTCATTTTATTTCAATTTATTTTACCGGCCATCTCAATTGCATTTTTGAGTGCAGCCAGTTTATTGTTTACTTCCTGTAATTCATTTTCCTCACGTGAGTCTGCAACAATACCCGCGCCGGCCTGATAATAGAGCTTATTGTTTTTGCTCAGGAAGGAACGTATCATAATTGCGTGATTCACAGTACGGTCAAAGCCAAGGTACCCTATACAACCCCCGTAATACCCCCTGTTCTGATTTTCATATTTATCAATTAACTCCATCGCCTTATATTTTGGCGCTCCGGAAAGAGTCCCTGCCGGGAAAGTCTCACCCAGGACTTTAATAAGGTTGGCATTTGCCGGCAATTGACCTGATACTTTAGAAACCAGATGAATGACATGTGAATAAAACTGGATCTCACGGTAAGTTTCTACTTTAACATTTTTTGCATTTCTGCTCAGATCATTGCGTGCAAGGTCGACGAGCATAACGTGCTCTGCATTCTCTTTCGGATCATTGCTTAACTGCTCTGCAAGCTCCCTGTCACTTTCGTCATTTCCTGTTCTTCTGAAAGTCCCGGCAATTGGGTGGATAAATGCTTTATTGTTTTGAATTCTGATCTGTGCCTCCGGACTGGAACCAAAGATCCTGTAGGTTCCATAATCAAAATAAAAAAGGTACGGGGAAGGATTTATCGACCTGAGGGCTCTGTAAACATTAAAGTCATCTCCTTCAAACTCCTGGGAGAACTGACGGCTTAGTACTATTTGAAATACATCGCCACGGAAACAGTGCTTTTTTCCTTTGGTAACCATCTCCATATAATCAGAGTCAGTAATATTAGATATCTCGCTTCCAGATGGGTGAAAACCCGTAGTTGAAAAATTCAGGTTTACCAAAAGGTGATGAATGTAATCCATTTGGGATACTTCTCCGTCAGCAAGGTTTTCAATAATGCTGATCTGATTTTTATGATGGTTAATAGCAACAATATATTTATAAAAGCAATATTTTGATTCAGGTATCTGATAACCTCCCTTTTTCGCAGTGAGGAGGTTAATATTTTCAAAATATTGCACTGCATCATAGTTTATATAACCAAACAATCCGTTTGCCGGCAATTTCTCATCATGAGCCTCCGCATCAAACATATTAAAGAAGTTATCTAACTCATCATGCAGTTGTCTCTCCGCAGAAAGATCAAACGTTTCATTTTCGCAACCTGTAATCTCTATAGTCACTTTTCTGTTATTAACTGAAAAACAGGCAGCGGGACTAAAGCATACAAAAGAAAAAGCATTTTCGTGCCCGTGATAATCTGAGCTCTCAAGCAGGATTGTCCCGGGGTAGAGCCTTCGCAGTCGCAGGTAAATACTAACAGGGGTTACTGTATCTGCGAGGATCTTTCTGACAACTGATCTATAATTTAATTTTTTCATGATTTATCAACTTAATTTATACTTATCACCAAAAAAAACGGCTCACCGTGATCCGATGAGCCGTTTTCTGATAATGACATACCACTGCCTCTTCTCACAGTTTTTGTAAAAAGTTGCTATGCCACCACCATGTTTTATTTTGCAAAAGTTTCATCTCATCTTTTTTAATAAAAAAACCTGCTCTTTGAGGAGCAGGCCTTATATATTTTATATTTTTAAAATACTAATATGGCTATAAACTCCTCACTTCAAGTAAGAAGACCCCACCAGGAAAGCCATATTGTATTTATTCTTTTAATCATTTAATTCTAATTAACCCCAAATGAATAAAATTTTTTTCATATTTCAAATAAAAAAATCCATTTTTTTTAATTCGTGATCATCTATTTAACCTCAGACCCATCTTATTGTGCCAGGGTAAACCTGAAACTCACCCCCAAATTAGTATTGGATGTCGGAAATGAAAGTGAGGTAAAAGGATTATTGAGTACTTTATCAAAGAACAGCCTGAGCTGGAATCTGTCACTCAACATATAATCAGCAGTCGTTTTAATTGTAAATGCACTCTGTCCTGCAGTTATCTGATCATCATTTTCAACGATTTTCCTTAGCACAGTTTTATTTTTTCGATATGAAAGGTCGGCTCTAAGGTTAAGGTCATTTGAATATGCACGCTGTGAATTTTTTGTTTTAATGATCAGGTCCATGTTCGTAAACCTGTACCCTGCCCCTATTGTGTACTCATTGCTTAACACTTCGATTATCTGGTTGTTGGCAAATGAAAGAGTAAGGTTTCTCGAACGTTTGAGTTCTCCCCTTGTTGTCAGGTCACTGTGCCACATGATATCCATGTTGATCAGTGGACTGAATGTTTCCATAATATTTACAGAATTAAAATCATATGGAGTTACAAAATTATTTGCTATATCCCTGACATAACTAAACCCGTCATTTTGCTCATAATAATTCAGATTAGTTAAAAATGATCCCACATTATAACTTGAGCGGTATGCATGTGTAAAGTTCAGAGATCTCATGATCCTGTTCAGTCCGGGTATTTTAGAAACCATCCCTTCATACTGAATTCTCCAGTTAGGCCTTATAAATTTGATGGAAGGAAAAAGGCCCAGTGAAACAGAGTGCGGGTCTTTATTCTGGTATGCAGCCAGGAAAGCAGGCACAAGCACCTCCACAGAGTTTGGACCGTACCCTTCGGGAAAACCAGTCTCAGGATTTAGAGCAGTCGGATCATAGTTAAAGTCAGTGTTTGCAACACGTTGAGATGCAAGCCTTCTCGCAATGACAAGTCTGTAATCTTTCATATTCTCGAATGCCTCAGACCGGTGAACGTCTCCTTTTCCCATAGCAAAAAACGCAGTTCCCCAGGTAAAGGTCGACATTGAAAAGTTTCCTGTTTCGGTAAAACTATTTGCTATAAATTCCCTGTCATAAGGATTATAATTATAGAACTCGCTGATATTTTTCGAGAAGGACCTGTCGGCTGTAACATCTATACGCAGATCGGGCAATGGTTCAACGGTAGAGCGAAACGATATACGTTCATTTTTAGTGAACAGGTATGGCATATTCAGAAGTGAGTCTGTTGTCACCCATCCCTTTACTGCTGCCCGTTGTGCAAAGTTATAATTTTGCCATCCCGCCAGAAATGGAAGTCCGGGAGCAAAACTGCTGCCCGTGTCACTTCCGAACATATCATATCCCGGACTAAAGTCACCAGCACCAAAAATCCGTGGTTCAGGCAGATAACCAGGCAATACGGTTCCGCCGTTAACACTATAATTAACAGAAACAGTACGTACACCTATAAGCATCCTGGTAGTCAGGTCAAGTACATCTTTCATAAAAGACTGGTCGCCGGGTTTACCTGTTACGGTGATCCTTGCCTGGCCAGCGTCTGCAACAGGAGTGAATTCAATATTGTTTGCATCAACAATATTCAGGTTACCTCTTACCTGTTCACCTTCGGGAGTTACAACAGAAACCCTTACTTTTTTAGTATTCAGCTTATGGGCAACAGCTTGTGCTTTCCCTGCAGTCAGGTTTACATTTGACTGAAAAGTTTTTTCTTCCTGCGGCTGGGGTGCATCTGCTGCCTGGTCCTGTGAAGTGCCGCCGCCATAACGCCTGTTAAGGCTGTATCTGCTCCTGCCTGTTCTGCGAAACTTCTGATTTAGTTCCTGGAAATATGGCACTTTATTATATAAAGTTTGCAGGTTAACATTACTGGTGAGCTGAATATTCCGTGAGTTCTCTACACGGTTACCCAGCCGTATGGTATCGGCAGTAACCGGTCCGGCCTGCCAGTTATAGGTTCCCTGGTAACGCAACGACGAGCTCACAAAATTCAACAATTTAATACGGTTTATCGGAATCGTATAGTTAACATTTATACTATGGTTGTAGAGTGTAGGCCTTCCCAAATTAAATAGATTGGTCATTATAGAGTCTTTCAGCATCTGGTACTCGTCCATGTCACGGTTTATACGGCCTTCAGGTTCATCAATACGTGAAGTGCCTATTGATGAGAAATCGACTTTCAGTGAACGGGTCAGGTCATATCTCAAATCAAAGAATCTATTCCAAAGGAAATCTTTTTCATAGGTTGCGGGAAGAATAAAATCCGGATTGGTAATATTCCTGGTCTGTATTTCATGATAACGCCTGGTCAGGTCAGTCCTGTATGAAATCTGAGCAGGCAGGGGATAAAAATTAAAATCTCCCAGCAGTTTAAGAGGCCCTTTTTTCAAAAAGTCAACACTGTTAAAGGGCTGCACTAATTTAGACCTGCTCGAATAGTTATAAGAGAACATACCCCGGTACAATTTGTCTATATTATGCTCTGTATTGATATTTCTTTTAAATATTTCATTATAAGAATAGGATACTGAAAAATTCTCCGGGTCCCAAAGGTGTGTTTTTGTCTTTTCTCTTTGTGGTTCAACCCGTACATTTGTGAAATTGATACTTTTCCGGGTTATCAGATCTTGTGAAATAAACTTAAGGGAATCTCTTAAGTCTTTATTATCAGCTCTTTGCAATGATTCTTCCAGTTCAATATCGGGTTCCAGGGGATTATACTTAGGATTTGCCACACTGCGTGAATATCCATAATAAAGGGGGAGACGGACTCCCGCTTTCTCAGGGAAGAATTTCCCCAGTTCGAGAGAGGATGCCACATCTATCTCATGAAGATCTTCAAGCTGGCGGCTGTTAATATTCTGGCTAAGACTTCCAAATCCGGATGAGCGTGTACGGCCTGCAACAGTTATACTACCCAGATCGGCAAGCCTGGTGGTAACTCTGGCATTTGCTGCCCAGCCCCCGCTTTGATCAAAATCGGTCAATCTCATTTCGTTGACCCATACCTCCACTGATTTCGGTCCGGTATTAAGCTGTCCTCTCTTATGTCTGATCCCCATCATTACGACCTGCACATTTCCGAGGTTAGGAGTTCCCTTTATTTTTATTCTGTTCTTATCTTTATTCCATCCACGGTGTACCGACTCATAAACATCCTGGAAATTAATCACTGACCCTGCCCTCCTGACCTCATCGTTTCGTTCAAGCTTGAGGTTGGTAAATATTTCAAGGGGAATATCAAGCCGGTTTTCATCAGGCCAGACAATATACCTGTCGCTTTCTATCTCTCCGTTGTACCTTCCGGGAGGAGTAAGTTTAAGAGGCACCTCATATTCGTAATAGTTAAAGTTATAGTCTGATCCCAGCCTTATAAAGAAATGGAGTTCGTCGTCATTAAGAGGATACTCTTCAATCTCTTCGGCATGTACTTCAACCTTCAGGCGTTTATACCTTCTGAAGTCCATATACAGAGGTTTATATGCTGCCCTGGCATCTCCCTGTTCGAGCTCAGTTACCTTGAGCACCATAGACTGCTCATTCAGCTGTCTGAGTTGCGGATTTGTAGGATCTATAACCCTGCTGATTCCGGGCGGAAGGATATAATTAACCGGTTCCCTGCTGCCATTTTCTTCAATATTCACTGCTGAAACATCAAAATTGGCATTTGGGGAGACCACACCCTCTTCCCCGACCTGCCGTGTATAACGGCGCCAGTCAGCCCTTACCAGATCCATAGTGGCAAAACGCAATACTACAGGTTCTTCAAATTCCCGTAAAAAGACCCTTAAAAAGCGAATTGACTTATAATCGCGGATATTACCAATTATCTGGTCAGGGTCTCTTACAGGGATCTTAAACTGATACCATTTTATTTCTCCTATCTGCCCGTTTTTCAGTTTAACCCTGCTCTCTTTAACATCAGTAATATAATTATGTCCGAGTTGCATATCACTCTTCCTGAGACTTACTTTATACTGATAGTAACGCTCATTCTCATTAAGGGTATTATCATTATTTATATCCTCAATATCGGGTATTGTTGATGCAGATGTGGGATATGATTCAGGCGACATCTCGGTAGTCGGAGAATTTCCGTCAGGACCGTTAAACCTTTTATACCTTTCAAGAATATCCTTCTCTGCCTGGTCTAAGTTTGTCCCCCGGAAATAATGATAATTATCGCCAGAGGGGTCTGAGTAAAACTTTTCAAAGACATCGTCATACACCAGGTCCCTCAGTTCGTCGAGGTAATCACTGAAAAAAGACCTCTCATCTTCATCACTCAATCCGTCGAATCCAACATCCTGGTATTTTCTTGATTCAGGGTTATTATCAAATGCGTTTACCAGTGACTGTAATGTTGACACCCTTCCCCAAACGGTAGTATCCACATTATTCACAAGGTCGCTCACAGGCAGGCCGTTCTCAAATGATTTTTGTCCATCTTTCAGTATATCTTCCGAAACATCACCGAGGTTAAAGTACAGATAACCTCCTGAATGCTCGTTAAGTGTGTCATATACAAAGGGATCCATCATCCAGAACTCGATAAATTCAATATTTGATGTTTCGAAATCACTGGTTTCAATTTTCCGCATCATACCTCCCCACCTGCTTTGGGGATCAGCAAGTGTTCCGTCAGAATTTATTCCTGCCGAATAGTGGCCCGGGCGGGTATCATAGTTATACGGCCCCCGTTCCGAAGGATAAAAGGCAAGGTTTAAAACCGGGATATTAGTTGGTTCACCACGTGGTGTCTCCTTTGCAGGAAATATCTCCTGTTCGAATACCTCTCTGACAAAATGATTAGACTGAAGATCTTTATCATTTTTTATATGATCTGGTGTCAGGCTCGTATTTCTCAGAAGGAGGGGATCTATAATGTACCACGCCAGCAATGCACGATTAAACCCATATTCAAGGGCGTTGGTCAGATTAGCTTCCGGGAAGAGGTTATCCTGAAACTGGGGAGTACTTGCCAGAACCCATGATTGTCGTGCTTTAAGATCGATAGAGGTTTTAGTACCTTCGAAATCGTCAATATAGGCATTACCTCTCTTTTCAATTACATTTGAATGGCCGGGTATCAACTGGGCTACTTCAGCTTCAAGATCGATCGATGACGGAGTATTGGTACTGTAAAAAGGAAGTGCATCAACCATCTTTGTAAATAACATATTCTGCTTAGTCCACCGTGTATCGAAGCCGACCATAAGATTAGAGATGGGGTCCTCGCCATAATCCACCTTCTGGGTAAGAGGCCGTTCATGCATATAAAGTGCTGTTGCGCCCACATTGAAATTATCTGAAAATGCATAGTTGGCATGTGTTCCCAGAAGTGTTTTTCTCTGCATTGTAAAAAGATCTTCACTCTCTGTCGAAACTTGTATCGGGGTTCCCGCTTCCAGGAGGGCCTGGTTAATAATCCTGACCTGTCCGAGGGTATAATCAACAGTATAATCAATATTCTCTGTCAGCTCACGTCCTCCTGCCGTAACCTTCACTGATCCTTCAGCAAGGTTCAATGCGCCCAGCATAATATCGGAGCCTGATGCTCCTTTATAGGAACCGACAAGCCTGAATTTATTGTGCTCGGCATCCTGTGCAGCCAGGATCTGCGTAGAATCATACAGCGAAGAGAAAACATATTTGTCGATCAGTGCGGGGTCCTGTAGAGAGTCAGCCAGGACTTTCCCGAACGGTTCCAGAACAGGGAAAATTATACGGCCCCTTCCTGAATTGACCGTTATCCCTTCAACATAGTCAAATATGCCGTCTTTATATGGATCAAGCTGTTTATTCAACTTATCAAGATTCATTACCTCCAGCAGTATATGTCCCTTTATCCTTCCTTCAGGCAAATAATTTAGGTAAGTACCTGTTGAGTCATTTTGATAAACAATATTTAGGATAAACTCATCACTGGTAAGCTGGTAGGTATCGAGATTATATATATTTTTCATCATCAGGTCCCACGTAGGGAACCCCGGAGAGAGGTTAGTTCCTTTTATAAGTTTTAACACCAGGGTCTGGGGGGCCTCGACTCCGTCGGTTGAGAACTCACCAACCTGGAAGAGCTGACCATTCGATGTATAACTGAACGCAACTGCCAAAACCTCATCTGCATTTAATGCCGTATTCAATGAAATATAACCAAGACGTTCATTAATAGTATATTCCGAAGGTGAAAGCTTCCTGGCCTGATCTATTTTCTCAAAATCCTGTCCACCGACGAACCCGGGACTGAACTGAGACATAACGGAGGTAATCTGGCGCGAATCACGGATACCGTTGTATGTATTGGTCATCTCAAAATATAACCGGTTCGCATTATTATGGGGGAAAACGTTTTCAGGATAAGGCAAACCTAAATTTTCCTGAAAATCAGGAATGTCATTATAAATATGGGGATCATGTTCTCCCAGATCCTGAAATGCGATTATATTTCGCGATTCATTGAAATTACTGGATTTATTAGTAACCCAAACCTCTATTTTATTGATCGTTACAGACGACAAAGGAACAGCGGTATTCTGGAGCCATTTGTTATAATTATCCCTGAAATACTGAGAAAGGAAAAAATGCCTGTTTGCGTCGTAATCTGCGGCAGGGATCTCAAAATTAGTAATCTGGGCGCCACCTTCTGTTTCGACTGTTTGTGTTTCGCCCTTATGCTGTGAAAAGAGAGTGGTAAGTGTAAGTCTTCCGAATTGCATCTCTGTTTTTACCCCGAACAGATTGGATGCACCTGTAATCAGGGTACCACTCAGCGGTAATGATACATTACCTGCTTCAATTCTCTTAATAATTTCATCCTCATCACCGGTATATTCGAGGTTCATCTTATTTTCATAGTCGAAGGTAGCTTCGGTATTATAATTAACCCGCATATTCATTTTAGTACCGATCTGCCCCATAACATTCATTTGTATCTTCTCGTCGAAATCAAATGCCGGGACTTTTCTTAACCTTTCAGGAATAGCCGGATTCTCAGTTGAATTCATTTGGTATCCGAAGCTCACTTCTACATACCCCTGGGGCTGAATATTTACTATATTGCCTCCGAAAATGCGATTAAAAGCCTCCCCCCCCACAGTAAGTTTAGGAATTAATGATTCTCTTTGCTCCAGATACTCCAGATTACTTCGTTGCTTCCAGTAATCCTTAACCGACTTTTCAAAATCATGACTGATATAATTATCCAGAGACATTGTCTGTGGCAGGCGGTAATTTAATTTTCCCACCTTTTCATAAAAAATATATTGCCCTGTTTCCGGATCATATTCTATTTCATAATTAATATTATCCGGTTTATTTAAAAATATATTGACAGAATCACGGCTGGTATGTCCAAATGCCGGCTGGTCTTTAAACGGGAAGGGTAATTTCCCTGTTGTATCCATCTGAACGGTGTCCTGGAAAAGGGCTAATTGGGAAAAATCATAATTTAACTCCGTTGCATAGCTGTTTCCGCAAATTGCAAGCATGGAGAAAAGTATATATAAGGTATATTCTCTTTTTAATATTCGAGCCAATTCCATTCCAGTTTATAACCTTTTTAACGCTTGTTTGATCACACTCTCGAGTGACGCTTCCGGATTCTCACGGACAATTTTTGAAACGATCTTTTCTGCATCTTTCTTTGCGAAACCCAGCATGACTAAAGCAGATAACGATTCTTTTTGAAGAGTATTGTCCGGAGATAATAAAATTTGACTGCTATCGGCATACTGTGCTATTTTATCTCTGAGGTCGATTATTATGCGTTGTGCCGTTTTCGCCCCTATCCCTTTTACCGAAGTAAGAACATTTGAATTGCCGGAAGCGACGGCAGCTCTTATTTCGTCAGCGCTCAGTGAGGAAAGCATCATGATTGCCGTACCTGCTCCCACACCGTTTACAGATATTAGGTTTCGGAACAGGCCCCTTTCACTGTCATCAGCAAAACCATAAAGGATATGGGCATCCTCGCGAACAACCTGATGGATCAACAAACGGGCATTTTTCATTCCGTTTATCTTACTGTATGTGTTTAATGAGATATTGATAAAATAACCAACGCCACCTGCTTCAATAACGACACTTGCCGGTTTCAGACCGGCTACATCTCCCCGGATATATTCGTACATGGACTGAAAATTTAATAATTTTGATCCTCTTCTGCCTCTATATCAATACTTTCATCCTCCTGGTTTGAATTGATATCATATTTTTTCAACGGATTTTTTGATATCTCTGCATGTATCCGCCGGTTATTAAAAATATCAATAGCCAAGTAGAGAGCCTGCCTGAATGAATCAGGAGATGCTTTACCCTCACCTGCTATCGAAAAAGCAGTGCCATGTGCAGGAGAAGTACGCACAACAGGCAGTCCGGCAGTATAGTTCACCCCGCTTTCAAAGGAAGCCAGTTTAAAAGGGATCAATCCCTGATCATGATACATAGCCAGTATAGCGTCAAACTTCCTGTAATCATCAGAGCCAAAAAAACCGTCTGCAGGGTAAGGCCCCATAGCAATGATCCCGTCATTCTTTGCCTTTTCGATTGCAGGGATAATTATCTCTTTCTCTTCAGTGCCGAGCAATCCGTTATCGCCGGCATGAGGATTAAGTCCAAACACCGCAATCCGGGGTTTCAAAATTGCAAAGTCCTTTTTTAAGGATTCATCTATTATTCTCAGTTTCGAAACAATAGCATCGACGTTAATATTCGCGGCAATACTGTTAACAGGCAGGTGTGTGGTGACCAGTCCGACTTTCATTGTCTCGCTCACCATGAGCATGATATACTCCGAAGAATTAAACTTACGTGCCAGATACTCTGTATGCCCGGGAAAGTTGAATTTTTCACTTTGAATATTCTCCTTGTTTATAGGCGCTGTAATCAATACATCTGTCAATCCCTTTCTCAGATCGTCGGTTGCACGCTCCAATGCCATATATGAAGCCTCGCCGGCAGCAGGGGTCAGCTTGCCTAATTCTACCCTGATATTATCATCGATACAATTAATGACATGGGCTCTTCCGGGGCCGGCATCCTTGGGAGAACGAATATGATTAAGACTGAGATTTGTAATATTCAGCGCTTTGCGGTGATATGCGGCAACCTTGGGTGATCCGTAAATTATTGGAATGCACATTTCAAGCACACGAGGATCGAGTAAAGTTTTCATTATTACCTCATATCCTATTCCGTTGATATCACCGTGCGATATGCCAACTTTTATAATATCTTCCATTTTAATTTTTAATAAGTTGCAAAGTTAAATTTTTAATTGAACTTTTTCAAAAAGTTATAAAGCAGCCGTGTGCCAATACCGGTACCTCCCAGGGGACGATAAGAATCCTTTTCCTCAAAGAATGCAACGCCTGCTATATCAAGGTGTATCCAGGGGTAATCTGTAAAATGTTCCAGAAATTTCCCTGCTACAGAAGTCTGAGCCTCACGCGACCCCAGATTATTCAAATCTGCTATTGCCGATTTGAGGGGCTTAGCAAATTCTTCCCACAACGGTAGTTCGATTATTCTCTCATATACCTCATTACCTGTCTGCTCTAATTTTTGAATATCCGCTGCACTGTTGCCCATAGCTATTGATGCGTGGGTCCCGCTTATTATCGTTGCAGCGCCGGTAAGCGTGGCAACATCAACTACCAGTAAGGGATCATATTTTTTCGCATAACTAAGGGCATCAGCAAGGATAAGCCTTCCCTCAGCATCAGTATTTTTTATTTCTACTGTGGAGCCGTCAAACAATGTTATAACATCCCCGGGAACATATGCGTTGCCGTCTGGCCGGTTATCAGTAGCCGGAATGAGTCCGACCAGGTGCAAAGGCATTTTATTTTTTGCTGATGCATAAATAGTTGCTGCCACAACAGCCGCTCCGGCCATATCGCTTTTCATATAATCCATCGACTTCAGTGTCGGCTTGAGACTTAATCCCCCGGTGTCAAATACAATACCCTTACCGCACAGAATAACAGGTTTATCGTTCACTGCATTTTCAGGTTTCCATTCGAGAATGTTGAATGAAGGCGGATCAACACTACCCCTGTTGACTGCCAGTAAGCCGCCCATGCGTAATGCTTCTATTTTCTTCTTATTCAACACCTCAACATTGAAACCGGCAATGCCTCCCATCCTCTCAAGTTCCTCAGAAAGCCTGGAGGCGGTCAGAAAAGAGAGGGGCTCATTAACAAGGTCTCTCGCCTCAAATACTGCTTCAATAACTGAGATCAATTCTGCAGTTTCCTTATTAGAAACTCTGTCTCCACATATTAAAACCTCATCCGGAATATAATCATCTTTCTTCTTCTTATACTTTGAAAAAGAATATGACGATAACAAAACACCTTCTAAAAATGGCAATGTGTAACATTCATCTGTTAAATCCATGATCTGAAATGAAGCCGGTTTCTCTTCTTTTAATAATTCAAAAAACTTAGATCCTGAAACCCGTGCATCCTCATTCTGCAGATATGCCTTTTTCTCCTCTTTGATTTTTTTTATATAAATAATATGCCGGTCCCTGTGAACAATAGAATCAGTTCCGTCTGAAAGTTTTTTTCTTGCGTAATCTATTTCCGTTTGATCTAAAAAATTAAACTTTAAAGGGTCATATTCATCTGTCAAAATTGCTGTTGTGCTTTTTTCATTTAATTCTGCTATTTTTGAAATTTTAAGCTTCATGGCATTTCATTTTTTTTCAAAAATACGATAAAACTAATTCACACTGAATTTTTTTAATTTGTCAGAAGAAAGAAGTAAAAAAATTAATGAATACCGATACAATATTAAAGAAGGCCATCCGGTTTGAGCCTCTTACCCTGGAGGAAGGGG
>CAZBWK010000017.1:0-46301 GCA_964495655.1 uncultured Prolixibacteraceae bacterium
GGACTCTTCTGAACCAAAATCAGACGTGTTGCCAATTACACCACGGGTCAATCATCTAATGACTTTTTGTTAAAGACGGTGCAAAAATATAAATTTTTTTCTTTCCTGAGCAATTATCCGTCTATTTTGAATATGCCTCTGTAATTCTGTTAATCCCTTCCGGTTTTGTTCTATCCTGAATCAAATATTTTATATTTGCCATTAATAATGGGTTTAAACGAATGAACAATTTCAGGGTGATCAATAATATTATTGGCTGGTCAGTCTTTTTGATCGCACTGGTTACCTATTATATTACCCTCGAACCCACTGCCAGCTGGTGGGACTGCGGCGAATTCATTATTAGCGCTTATAAACTTGAGATCGGACACCCGCCCGGCGCACCTTTGCATATGATCCTCGGAAGGTTCTTTTCTCTTTTTG
This sequence comes from uncultured Prolixibacteraceae bacterium, assembly GCA_964495655.1. Classification (GTDB taxonomy): domain Bacteria; phylum Bacteroidota; class Bacteroidia; order Bacteroidales; family Prolixibacteraceae; genus JAAYJR01. The sequence goes on from CAZBWK010000017.1 coordinate 424, forward strand.
CCGGCGATGTATCACGTGTGGCTTTTATGGTTAACCTTTTGTCGGCTGTAGCAAGTGCCGCGACTATAATGCTTCTTTACCTGAGTATTGTTCTTCTTGCTGCAAAATTGTTTTCGCATGAAGCGTTGACTGTCAGTGAGAAAATAATAATTACAGGCAGCGGAATGACGGGTTCGCTGGCATTTGCTTTTACTGATTCCTTCTGGTTTTCTGCGGTTGAAGGCGAAGTGTATGCTCTGTCATCCTTTTTTACTGCTGCTGTTTTTTGGGCTATCCTGAAATGGGAAAATGAGTCGGACGAAAAATATGGAAACCGGTGGTTAATACTTATTGCGTATCTCCTGGGTCTGTCGACAGGAGTGCATCTGCTTAACCTGCTTGCTATTCCGGCTATCGGACTGGTATACTATTTCAGGAAATACGATTTCACACCCAAAGGACTGATCACCTGTTTTTTGATTTCCGGCCTGATCCTCGGTTCAATTCAGTATGTTATCATTCCGGGCATTCCCGGATTAGCTTTTTTATTTGATAAATTGTTTGTTAATGCCTTCGGATTACCTTTCAACTCTGGTATCCTTTTTTTTGTGGTATTGATTGTTTTTCTGTTGTACCTCGGACTGCGCTATACCAGACAAAATAAACTGCCGCTTTGGAATACTGTTTTGACATCAGTAATGATGATCCTTATCGGATACTCCTCTTTTGCCCTGATACTGATAAGAGCGGATGCAGATCCTCCAATGAATCAGAACCACCCTGATAATGCTTTTGCCCTGAAGCGTTATCTTAACCGTGAACAGTATGGTAACCGCCCTTTGTTTTACGGACAATATTATAATGCGCCTGCTGTTGCTGCTGTCGGTGAAAGAAAATTGTACAGTAAAGCAGACGGTAAATATATTGTTACGGGCACTACAGCTAAAAGAACTCTGTATGAACCTAAACTGCAGACTCTGTTTCCACGTATGTACAGCGATCAATCCCGGCATATTGAGGCCTATAAGGAGTGGGGCAGAATTAAGGGTAAGCCTGTGAGGATCAGGGATGAAGAGGGATTAAAAACTGTTACTAAACCTACATTCACTGAAAATCTGAGGTTTTTCTTTACTTATCAGCTTGGACATATGTACTTCAGATATTTTATGTGGAATTTTGCAGGACGGCAGAATGACAGCCAGGGACATGGCAGCTTCCTTCACGGTAACTGGGTGAGCGGAATAGATTTGCTGGATGATTATATGGTAGGACCGCGCGACAATATGCCGGAATGGATGAAGAAGGACCCTTCACGAAATGTCTATTATTTCTTACCATTGCTTTTGGGCTTAACAGGACTGTTATATCAGTATAAACAGGGAAAGGCAGGAAGAGAGGGATTTGCAGTTATCATGACACTCTTTGTTTTTACTGGTATTGCAATTATCATTTATCTCAATCAGACTCCGGTACAGCCGAGGGAGAGAGATTATGCATACACAGGCTCCTTTTATGCTTTTGCAATATGGATCGGACTGGGGATCCCTGCAATCTATTCATCAATGAGAAAAGTTATAAAAGGCGCACCGGGAGCTATTTTTGTTACAGCAACCTCACTGGTCCTGGTTCCGGGATTGCTCTTTTTTCAGAACTTTGACGACCATGACCGTTCCGGCCGCTATATGACCCGCGATTATGCAACTAATTATCTTAAATCGTGTGCCCCTGATGCCATACTTTTTACGTATGGCGATAATGATACTTTCCCCCTCTGGTATGTGCAGGAGGTCGAAGGCGTAAGGCCCGATGTGAAAATTATCAATATCAGCTACCTGGCAATGGACTGGTATATAAATCAGCATAGAAGAACTTCTTATGAGGCTAAGCCTGTACCGTTCTCTTTTACAAAGGATCAGTATTATACCGGTACCAGGGATATTGTTGTTTTTCAGGAGAGGATGGAAGATTCTATTGAGCTGAGTGATGCAATGTTTTTCCTGGGAAGTGATGATGCGAGGAGTAAGTTAAAAATGTCGAACGGACAGCTTATTGACTTTCTGCCAACAAGAGATTTTCATATTACTGTGGATAAACAGAAAGTGATTGAATCGGGTACCGTACAATTAAAAGATTCGTCATTAATCGCTGATCGCGTGGAGTTTAACATTAATAAAAAATATTTGGCAAAAAGTGAATGGGCAATCCTGAATATTATTGCAGCAAATGACTGGGAACGTCCGGTTTATATAAATCACAGCCTTTTGCATACGGGAAATATATTTTTTACCGACTGGCTGCAGTTTGAAGGACTGGCATACAGGTTCGTGCCAATAAAGACTGAAAGGAAAGGATTATATACAGGACATATCAATACAGATGTTTTATACGATCGGGTTATCAATAAATATGTATGGGGCAGTGTTAATGATCCTGATATTTTTCTTGATGAATACAACAAAAGGGAATTGAAAATAATTCAGGCACGTTCCATTTTTTCCAGATTGGCAGAGGCGCTGATAGATGAAGGGAAAAATGATAAGGCTGTTAAGGTGGTTGACAGGATGTTTGAGCTCTTCCCTGACGAAATTATTCCCCTTAGTTACGATTCATTTAATGCGGCTGAACAATATTTGCGTGCCGGTGAGGTTGAAAAGGGCAGTGAGAAGCTTCATCAAATGGCAATCAACAGCCTGGCTTTACTCAATTATTATATTACCCTGCCGGAATATTTTGCTGTCCTGGTACACGAAGAGCAGGATAGGGAGATGGGACAACTTCAAAACCTTATGGTGCTTACAAGACGTTACAGACTTGATGACCTTAATAAGGAAATTGACAGCCGGCTGCAACAACTTATCAACAGGTTGTCAGATGAATCAGGATCCTGAACTGTATATCTGCTTTTTTAAAATTTTAGCTAAATTTCTTCCTCTTGCTTTTATTCCTGCTTTTGGATTATTCTCCAGCTCAAATTCAATAAGCGAAAGGAGTTCCGGTTTAAGATCAGCCTCTTTTTCAGAAATATTGAAAAGTATCTGAAGGGCGTGTACTTTTACCCCTACAGGCTCAGTGGCAGAGGTGAAACATTTAAAGCAATAGTTAGTCAGAAAAGCAAAATGGTTTTTTTGTATTTCATTAAGGCTTATCAATTTCAGAAATTGTCTTTTTTTTCCGGTATTTGTCTCACGTTTTAACTGATTTATCATTTTTCCCAGGAAGGGAGTTATCAGTTCCGGCTTTTTGTCATTTACTTTGTCTGCTACCCAGGCGGCACGCCAGCTTTTTTTGTTATCACTGTGCAGGGCAATGTTCATCAGCAGGGTGATTTCCTCCGGCTTATCAATGAGCTGACGAATTAACAAAGGAAGATTCTCCCATGATTCAAGCAGTGCAGTAAGCTCTTTTCCGTTCATCAGTATTTGCAGGTTTATTCAAAAAACAGTTTCGGAAAGATATTCATTATTCCGGTAAGAACTGCAGCCCAGCCGGTAATTGAGATTATCATATACATAACAATATGTCTGCGCCCGGAGTAATACCTGCCGGCAAGAAATGCTCCTAACGGAATTGTTAAAAAGAGCGGAGTGCATACAATTACTCCCCAGAATCCGTAGGTTCTTTTAAAGCGTACCAGAAAACGGTTTTTCCAGGAAAATACCTTAACCTTTTTATGTTTTTTTTCTCTTTCGCATAAGCTTCTGAAACTCTTTTTATAAAACCGGGAGATTATCCTGCAGATGAATTCCTGTATGTGCCCGAATCCTTTAATTACTGGTTTGCTCAGGTAATAAAAAAATAAAAATCCGCCAATGCCGCCTGTCAAGACAGCAAAGATGGCCTGCTCATAATTGAGGCCTATTAACATGGCATAAGGAAGTGTGATAATATACTTCACGGAAGCCAGTAAAATTACATGAAAGATTTTTATTGCCATCAGATTATTATCATCACAACAAACGAAATAACACCATAAAATGTTTTAAGTGAGGACAACATTTTTTGGATTGCCTTCAATAAATGATCTCAGGTTGTCGCAGGCAATTTGCATCAGCCTTCTTCGCGCTTCGGTTGTAGTCCATGCAATATGAGGGGTTATGTAACAATTCTTTGCACTGATCAGGGGATTGTCAGGTGCGGGTGGTTCCTGAGATAACACGTCAAGCCCTGCTCCTGCTATCCTCCCGCTGTTCAAGGCTTTGGCAAGGGCATATTCATCAATTAATGCGCCCCGGCCGGTATTTATTAAAAATACATCTGGTTTCATTTTACTTATGGCTTCTTCATTGATGAATTTTTCATTATCTTCATTCAGTGGACAATTAAGACTGATAAAATCACTTGATCTCAGCAAAGTGTCTAAATCTGTCTGAATAATCTCAGGAGATGATTCTTTAATGCTCCTGTTATAAAAGATCACTTTCATTCCGAAAGCCAGCCCTGCTTTTGCCACAGTACGGCCAATCCTGCCAAACCCTATTATTCCGAGTGTTTTACCGGCAAGCTCGGTCTGGGGTGTCAGATGATAGCTGAAATCTTTGCTGTCTGACCATTCTCCCGATCTTACCGAGTTTGCATGAACTGATATATTATTGACAAAATTGAAGATATGAGAAAAAACCATTTGAGCTACCGAATCAGTGCTGTAAGCAGGAATATTAGAGACAACAATACCTGACTCACGGGCTGCATTTATGTCCACTACATTATAACCTGTAGCCAGCACTCCTATGAATTGGAGTTCCGGCAGCCGGGAGATTATCTCTTTACTGAAGACAACCTTATTGGTAAATACTGCCTGTGCACCTTTCGACCGTTCTACAGTCTTTTCAGGCGGGGTCCGGTCGTAAACAGTAAAATTGCCGAGTTTCTGTATGCATTTCCATTCAAGGTCGCCGGGATTAAGGGTGTACCCGTCTAATATTACTATTTTCATCTGTTTAAAATTTTATAATTATTTGTAAATAAATTAATTAAAAATTTAAGAACATATGGAACCGTTCGTTCCTCACTCTCACATAAATTTTAATCATTCTTTTTTGTGAATTTTAAATGATGAAAATTCATGTTCGTTTCATCTGAATATAACTTAAGGTTACTTTGCGAAAATAGTAAAATATGATATCAATGAATTGATCACAGATATTTATAAGCAGGAGAAAGGTGAAATAGTTAGTAATAGTTGTTAATAAGATCAATTCTGAATGATCTGTTTTTTGTTCGTCCCGTTTGTTAAACTTATTTGAGGAATCTCATTTTGATTATTAAAATAAATTGCGATATTTAACTTGTTATAATAATATTATGATCTATTCTCTGTTTTTTTATTTTTCAAGGGGCATGAAGTACCTGGCCCGGTGTCAATTAATAATATTACCGAATATTAAATTTCAGAAAAAATCATTATTATGAAGCAAGTTATTGATTTTCGTAAACTTTTATTTGTTCTGATCGCTGTGCTTTTCGTTCCGTCGTGCGCAGTAAATCCGGTTACCGGCAAGAAACAACTAATGTTGATGTCAGAGTCGCAGGAGGTAGCCCTTGGCGCTCAGTATGACCCACAGGTGATAGCTACTTTCGGGGAGTATCAGGATAAAGAACTGCTTTCATTTGTTGAGGTTGTGACTGCCGAGATGGGGACTATATCGCACAGGCCGAATCTTAAATACCATATTAAAATATTGGATTCCCCTGTAGTAAATGCTTTTGCTGTTCCCGGAGGATATATATATCTGACGCGCGGTATTCTTGCCCAGTTTAATAATGAAGCTGAGCTGATAGGTGTTATCGGTCATGAGATGGGCCATATCACTGCCCGGCACTCTGCCAGTCAGCAAACGAAGCAGCAGTTAGGTACACTTTTGCTGATAGGGGGAATGATCGCTTCTGAGAAATTCGCCCACATGGCTGAATATGCTTTTCAGGGAATGCAACTTCTTTTCCTTAAGTTCAGCAGGGATGATGAACGGCAGGCTGATCAGCTCGGCGCTGAGTACTCATCCAGGATTGGGTATGATGCCGGTAAGATGGCTGATTTCTTCCAGGTTCTCAACAAAATGCATCTTTCAGAATCAGAAGGAGGGGTGCCTACTTTTCTGTCTACCCACCCTGATCCGGGTGACCGTTATAACTCAGTAAAAAGATATGCATCGGAGTGGCAGCAGCAGTTGAATTTCTCAAACTGGAAAGTAAATGCAGATAATTATTTAAAGCTTATTGATGGGATTGTATATGGTGAAGATCCGCGCCAGGGGTATGTTGAGGGTAATATTTTTTATCATCCGGACCTGAAATTCAGATTTTCTTTCCCCTCAGGCTGGGAGCTGCAGAATTCACCTATCCAGGTCAGTATGGCTCCTCACGGAGGTAATGCACTGGCAGTATTTACCCTGGCTAATGCGAACAGCCTGCAGGAAGCTGCACAACAAACATTGCAGCAGCTGGGGCTTGAGGTGCAGCAGAGTGGAAGTACCACTGTAAACGGACTGCCGGCCATTGCAGCAATCTCAAGACAGGTGGTTCAGGATCAGTCCACGGGAGCTACCCATTCCAATATTATTTTGTCTTACTTCATTGAATACGACAGCAGGTTTTACGTTTTTCATGGCGCCTCTTCCGAAGCTGAATTTGCTAGCTACCGAAACAGCCTTGAGGGAATAATGAAATCTTTTGCAAGATTGACCGACAGCTCGAAGATAAATGTTAAACCACAGAGGGTATTTGTGAAGGCTGCTTCGCGGAATGCAACCCTGGCAAGTACTTTCAGCAGTTTAGGAGTGCCTCAGAGTATGATGGAAGAGCTGGCGCTTCTTAACAATATGGAGTTAACGGATCAGGTCAGGGCCGGAAAACTGATTAAGATTGTGGGAAAGTAGCTACTGAATTTAACCCTGTAATGATTTATTTTAATGCTTAAATTTATTCTTTATCCTCTTGCACTGATCTACGGGCTGGTTGTTTTTTTTCGTAATCGTTTTTACGACCTGGGTATTCTTAAATCTCAGGATTTTGATATACCTGTTATTTCTGTGGGAAACATTACAGTCGGCGGTACAGGTAAGACTACTCATATCGAATATCTTGCTGCTCTTTTAAGAGAGCAGTTTGAAGTCGCCGTACTTAGCCGTGGATATAAAAGAAAGAGCAGGGGTTTCAGGTGGGTTGATACTGAAACAACTGTTGACGAAGCAGGTGATGAGCCTTTGCAGATAAAACGAAAATTTCCGGACATCTTAGTTGCAGTATGTGAAAACAGGGTGACCGGACTGAAGAGACTCTTTTCGGCAGAGAATCCGAAAACTCCTGATGTGGTATTGCTGGATGATGCTTTTCAGCATCGGCGTATTTTACCCGGGATTAATATTTTGCTGATCGATTATAACAGGCCTGTCTGGAAGGACAGCCTTCTACCCGCAGGACGTCTGCGGGAAGGATTTGCCCAGGTTCGCCGTGCCGGAATTATTATCCTTTCCAAATGTCCGGAGGATGAGGTAACCCCTCTGCAACGCAGGATTATAAGTAAAGAGATATATTTAAGACCCTGGCAGCAGCTATATTTTTCTACATACCAGTATGACAAAATAAAAAATCCTTTTTCAGGAGATGAGTTATCTGAAGATTTTTATAAGTCTGACTCCTATTCTGTTCTGATAGTTACCGGCATTGCAAATCCGGCGCTTATGCATGATTATATAAAGAAATTTGCCAGTGATACTGATTATTTGTCATTCCCCGATCACCATAAATTTTCAGATAAAGATATTGAGCTGATAATGAAAAAGTTTGGGGAGCTGAAGCAAGGAAAGAAAATAATAATCACTACCGCAAAAGATGCCGTTCGACTGAATGATATACCAGAAATACCCGAATTACTTAAAGATGCTCTGTATTATCTGCCGGTAAGGGTAAAATTTCTGAATGACAGGGATAAATATTTTGACAAAAAGATATTGAATTATGTTGGAGAAAATAAAAGCAACCGCAAGCTTTATAAAAAAAAGGTTTAATTCTAATCCGGAAATTGGAATAATTTTGGGTACCGGACTTGGCGGACTGGTTGATGAGGTTGAGATTGTCGATTATATTCCATACCGGGAGATACCTGATTTTCCTGTTTCGACAGTTGACGGCCATGCGGGAAGGCTTATCCATGCAAGGATGGGTAATAAAGAAATAATCGCCCTGCAGGGGAGGTTTCATTTTTATGAAGGATATACAATGCAGGAGGTGGTGTTCCCTGTCAGGGTAATGAAGTTCTTGGGAATTACTGATCTCATTGTTTCAAATGCTTCGGGGGGGTTGAATCCTGACTGGCGGGTAGGGGATATTGTGTTAATTACCGACCATATTAATTTTTTTCCTGAGCATCCTCTCTACGGTGAGAATTTTGAGGAATTGGGACCACGGTTTCCGGATATGAGCAGGGTATATGATGAGCGGCTGCGAAATAAAGCCAAGCTGATCGCACTTGAATATAATATACCTGTGAAAGAGGGAGTCTATGTGGGGGTGCAGGGGCCGACTTATGAAACTCCTGCTGAATATAAGATGTTCCGGATCTTAGGAGGTGATATTGTGGGTATGTCAACAATACCGGAGGTTATTGCTGCACGGCATATGGGATTGAGGATTTTTGGCATTTCGATCATTACTGACAGCGGGGTGCCGGGTGAGATAGTGGAGATCTCTCATGATGAGGTGCAGAAAGTAGCTATGAAGGCCGAACCTAAGATGACACTTATAATGCAAAAACTGATTGAGAGCATCTGATGGTTGGAATGTCAGGTGAATTAAATTTTCTGATCTGCAACATTTTTTTTGTAGAAATAACTTTTTCTTTCTTCTCTGATATCAAAGGTAAATAATTCATAACCGGGGAAACGGTAGAAAATTGAAAGCATAATTATGTCTCCTGCGCAAAACAGGCTGTGTATGCTCATTACCATAACCGGAAAGTATATTGCAGGGGTATTTATCCAGTATATTATTCCGGCCAGGGATGCGAGCTTCACTATAATTAAAGGTACCAATGCAACGAATGCAAATTGTTTCCTGTTCATGACATGCCTGTCCGCCTCCGCATAAAAAATAAATTTTTTTGCAATACCTCCAATTCTAATATGCCTGGCGCCGGTCAGTTTCAGTCCGGCAGCATGAAGAAGCTCATGAATAATGATTAAAAAAGAGAAGCAGAAAGCAACAGCTGCAATGACATATATCAGAGGCCGGGAGTTACCGGCAGCAGCAATAAAAAATGAACGGATCAGAAAGAATAAACCCAAAAGGATCATCAGTGCCTGATATATCATAAAAGACCTGATCAGTCTGCTTTCGTCTGTGACCTGCCCCTTAACGAAATCTTTTATCTGTGGATGTGATAATTCTGCCACCTGCTCATATTCCTCCTCCTGATGAAGAGCTTCGATGGAAGGATTTTTAATTTTGCTTAAAGAGAACAATTTCAAAAAGGTTTTTAATATTTATAAGTTTTAAAAGCAATGCAGCCAAAAGGGATCCCGCACCAAATATTATTAGTCCGGCCAACCAGTTCCCGGCATACTTTGATAATATGCCTGTAATAACAACGATAATAATGAAAACAATTATCTTACTAATATATTTTATGCCGGGTTTCATTTTAAAAACAGAGACAGCAATAAAAAACTGGGAGGCGCCTGTCAGTAATTGTGTGGCCATACTTGCACAGGCTGATCCGTAAGCCTCGTATTCCGGGATGAGTATTAAATTTAATGTGATATTCAGTGTAACACCACAAAATGCCATAATGTTAAGTTGTTTCATACTTCCGTTGGCAGTGAGCAGTGTGCCAAAAATATATGAGGAAGCAATTCCGATGAAACCGGTCATCAGTATTCCCAGCAGATCTGACGACTGCGCGGTATTGGACTTGTAAAGCAGAGTCATTATTTCAGAGTTGTAAAGAACGCTTGCTGCGCTAATGATTATAGCAGGGACAATGAGCAAAGAAAATGAAAGCTTTACCATCTGGTTTACAGGTTCATTTTGTTTGATCATCCTGGCAAATATCGGCAATAACAGACCTCCGACCAGCGCTCCGAACATAGCAACTGCATCGAGAAGGCGGAATGCCTGGGCATAAATACCGGCCTGTTCCCTGCCTGTTGCTCCGGGAAGCATTCTTTCAAGCATTACCGAATCAATGCGGTTGTATAACGACATCAGAAGAATGAGTAAGGCATAAGGATAAGATTTTCTCAGGAAAACAAGGATGAACTTTTTGTGAAATTGCAATTTTATCCTGCCTGACTTACGGAGAACTATGGCAAATGTTATTACCACTGTCATGAAATAGGCCATGGTCTGGGCATAAACAAACCATTTTATATTGAAATTGCCCTTTAGAATGTTGGTGAATAAAAGCAGAGAACATATTATGATCATCAGGGTACGGTCCAGTACCGATAACAGACTGTCGGTACGGAACAGATGAAGTGCGCTTATATTTGACCGGAGATAAAGAGTAAGTGAAATCATGAACTGATTTAAGATCAGGAAGAAAAGTATGTGGAACTGGATCCTGTTATAACCGATTATAAAAGCTGTTATCAGGCTGAAAACCGCATATACAAGGGCAAGCAGGAATTTTAAGCCTACAATGTTAGAAAGGTGCTTGGGCAATAAAAAATTGTGCTTGGCTATATTACAGTTATTATAGTTTGTAATTCCTATGTCAAGGAGGATATTCAGGATCATCGAAAAGTTGAACAAGGCAAAATATAGTCCGTAACTTTCATCTCCTACCATGTTTTGAACAGTCCGGTCTATTCCAAAGATCCAGAACGGTTTGATCAGGAGGTTGAGAAAAACCAACAATATCAGGTTGGTAATGAATTTCCGTTTCAAATTCCGGTTTTTAACAAGATTGTACAATGAAATGCCAAAAGTAATAAATATTTGAACAGACTTTGTACTTTTACCGGAAATTGAATTCTGAATTATGGTAGTTGCGGTTAATGCCAGGCTATTGTTAGACGGTAAGCTGGAAGGTATAGGCTGGTTTACTTATGAAACTCTCAAAAGGTTGACAGTCAGCCATCCCGAACATCAGTTCGTCTTTATATTCGACAGGCCTTATTGTCAGGACTTTATTTTTGCCGGTAATATAACACCTGTGGTTGCCGGTCCTCCCACACGTCATCCGTTACTTTGGTATCTGTGGTTTGAATTTCGGATCCCTGCGATATTAAAACAGTATAAAGCAGATATTTTTCTATCGCCCGACGGGTATTTATCTCTTAACACAAAAGTTCCCCAGTTAGCCGTTATACATGATATCAATTTTGTCCACCGTCCCGGTGATCTCCCCTGGCTTAAAAGTAAATATTATAACTGGTTCTTTCCTAAGTTTGCCCGGAAGGCTAACCGTATCGCAACCGTTTCCGGGTATTCGAGACAAGACATCAGCAAATCTTTCCGGATTAGTGAAGAGCAGATTGATGTGGTTTATGATGGTATTAATGAGGTATTTAAGCCCTCGTTGGAAGAAGAGAAGGTGGCGATCCGAAACCAGTTGACCGGAGGGAGCAGATATTTCCTTTTTGTAGGCGCACTTAATCCGCGAAAAAATATTTACGGACTGCTGAAGGCATTCAATGAATATAAAAAGATGAGCTGCAGTGACATAAAGCTTGTCATTGTGGGGGGAGAAATGCATAAGGCAGATAAAATTTTCAGGTTCAGTCAGCAGATGGATTACAGGGAAGATGTGGTTTTTACAGGCAGGGTAACCACCGGTCAGCTGGGACAGATCATGGGAGCCGCACTGGCGTTGGTGTTCGTCCCTTTTTTTGAAGGATTCGGAATTCCTGTTGTTGAAGCAATGAGTGCCGGCATACCCGTTATATGCTCAAATACCACTTCATTGCCCGAAGTTGGAGGTGATGCTGTTTTATATGTTGACCCCTGCAACATTGAGCAAATCAGCTATGCGATGGTCAGGATAGCTGATGAACCGGAGCTGCGGGCAATGATGATAAAAAAGGGTTTTGAGCAAAAATTGAATTTTAGCTGGGATAAAACCTCCCGGCTTTTGTGGAGCAGTATAGAGAGAGTAATAGTATAGATGTCAAAATCAATTTTGTTACCATATTACCGGGATGGAGTCATTGAGGCAGGCTGTGACGAAGCAGGAAGAGGCTGTCTCGCAGGACCAGTCATTGCTGCTGCAGTGATCCTTCCCCCCGGGTTTAAAAATGAACTTCTAAATGATTCCAAGAAACTAACCCGCAGGCAAAGACTCGCACTCCGTCCGGTAATTGAGAACGAGGCAATTTCGTGGGCCCTCGGGATTGCCTCGAACGAAGAGATCGACAAGTTAAATATTCTGAATGCATCTTTTGTTGCAATGAACAGGGCAGTGAATAACCTGGCAATCACTCCCGGCTATTTGCTGATCGATGGCAACCGGTTCAGGCCTGAAACAAATATACCCTTTAGCTGCATGGTAAAAGGTGACGGCCGGTTTTCTTCCATAGCAGCAGCTTCGGTACTGGCCAAAACATATCGAGACGAATTTATGGAGATGATCCACAATGAGTTTCCATTGTATGAATGGGATAAAAATAAAGGGTACCCCACAAAAAAACACAGAGAGGCAATAGCTGTGGCCGGGATCTCGAAGTACCACCGGTTGTCGTTCAGGTTATTGGATGAACAGCTCAGATTGCAGTTCTGAAAATCAAGATTGTTTCAGTCAACAGGGTGATCTGTCACATCATTCTGGTTTTCAGGCATGTAGCCTTCGTCTTCTTCGAGGTTGCAATTCATTGAAGCCCCGACAGCAAGCTGGTCACACCGTTCATTATGGGGATGGTTGTCATGGCCCTTGATCCATATCAGTTTTATGTTGTGTTTTTTGTAAAGTTCCAAAAACTGAAGCCAGAGATCCTTGTTTTTTTTACCTTTGAAATTTTTTGTTACCCATTTAAAAAGCCAGCCTTTTTCAACGGCATCTGCAACATATCTTGAATCAGTATAGATAGTTACTTCACTTCCCTCAATTTTCAGGGCATCCAGAGCTTTTATGACAGCCAGTAATTCCATGCGGTTATTGGTAGTTAACCTGTATCCCCGTGACAGCTCTTTGCGGTGTTTTCCCGAGATCAACACGATACCGTAGCCTCCGGGACCTGGATTTCCACGGGCTGCTCCGTCAGTATATATTGTTATTTTAGGCCCGGGCATTATTTATCTGTGGTTATTCAATAATATACATCTCATCGATGAGATGAGTCGCCCCTGCATATTTGTCAATGACCCAGAGAACAAAACGTATATCCACACTTATGCATCTTTGCAGTTCAGGTTCAAATGCAATATCACCACTCATTGCTTCCCAGTTGCCGTCGAATGCTATGCCAATAAGTTCTCCGTTGCTGTTAAGAACAGGGCTGCCTGAATTGCCGCCGGTGATATCATTATTGGATATAAAGCATGTATGTAAATTCCCGTCATCGGCTGCATACCTTCCAAAGTCTCTTGCAAGTAAAAGTTCTTTCATCCTTTCGGGAACATGAAATTCATCATCGCCGGGTATCTCTTTTTCTAAATAACCATTATGCGTGGTATAATACTTATAAACCACTCCGTCCTCAGGCTGGTAATTAAGGATCTGGCCATAGGTGAGGCGCATTGTTGAGTTGGCATCAGGATAAAACTTTTTATCTTCCTGCATCTCCATCAGTCCTGCTAAAAACAACCTGTGCCCTTTCTCTAACTGTTCATTCTTCTCTTCTGCCATTTCTCCTATTTCACGGAATTTCCGGAAGATATCCTGGGCTGCCTGGAAGGCCATGTCTTTTTTAAGCACTTTTAATTTCGGATTTTGCAGGAATGAGATAAACTCTTCCTTATCATCAAACACAGACTTTTTGAACATTTTTTCTGTATACTTCAGAAAATCTCCTTTGTACTTCCTTTTCACTGTAGCAAAAAAATCAGGATGATAAACAGGACTGTTATTTTCAGCATAAAGCGCAAGAAGTGTTCCTGCCACCTTTTGATCTGTTTCAGAGTTATAATCTTTGAAATGACTTTCCATTCCACTGGTTACCCTGCTTTTAATCATATCAATGAATTCATCTTTTATCTCCTCTTCGCTAAGCAACCTGAACAGGGGTAGTGCCCTGTAAGCAAACATAAAGATCTCCGGTCCCCTGATCATAGCTTCAGCCAGATATTCCTGTGCTTTGGCAGCATCTGACTGCGAATATGAGTCTGCAATATATTCAAGAGCTTTACCATATTTGGCTTTTCTTTCTTTATCACTGTTCACCCACTTGGTAAAGTCATTTTCAAGAGATTTCTTACGTTCTGTTACGTTAAGGTTGTTAAGTCCGTTATTTTGACCGATACTGTACTTGAAGTAATTAGAGCTTTGAGCATACTTTGAGGCATATTGAATTTTCGCTTTTGGACTTGTAGACATATACTCATTAAGTATCTTTAGCTTGGCATCCCGCACTTCAACCCGCACGGGGTTAGTGACTTCCATTATGTAATTGACATCATACGATGTAATATACCTGTTTGTGCGGCCCGGATACCCGAGTACCATCGTGAAATCCCCCTCTCTAAATCCTTTTAATGAGATGGGAAGAAAATGCTTTGGCTTATAAGGGATATTGTTTTCTGAAAAATTTGCAGGTTTACCGTCAGGTCCTGAGTAAACGCGAAAAAGTGAAAAATCATTTGTATGGCGGGGCCACATCCAATTGTCAGTGTCTCCTCCGAATTTACCAAGAGCCTGTGGAGGGGTGCCGACAAGCCTGACATCCATAAATGTTTCTGTTACAAAAAGATGATATTGATTTGAGTTAAAAAAACTCCTTACAAATGTTTCATAATGTGTATCTTTTTTAGCCTCTTTTTCCAGCCCGCTTGTCACGGAATTGATCTTCTTACTTCTCTCCTCCTCGTTCATATCTTCAGTCACTTCAGACAGCACTTTGTCTGTTACATCTTCTATGCTTACAAGAAATGAGACCGTCTTGCCGGGATTGGGAAGCTCTTCTTCATAAGACATAGCCCAGAATCCCTCCTCCAGATAGTTATTTTCAACAGAAGAATGATTTTGGATCTCATCATACCCGCAATGATGATTAGTGAGGATCAATCCATTTTCTGAAATAAGCTCTGCAGTGCAGGAACCTCTGTCGAGAGCTACCACTGCGTCCTTAAGACTTGCATTATTTATATTGTAAATTTCGCTCGCACTGAGTTTAAGGCCTTTGTCCTGCATCTCATCGATATTCAACTTGTGTATAAGAGAGGGTAACCACATACCCTCATCTGCCTTGCCGCTATTAAATAAAATGATCAGATTTAACAGGATCAATATTAAATGTCTCATAGAATTAATTTTAACTTAAAAAGATACAAATATAATATTTCAAATATGATTGACACTTATTGCAGTTTGTGTTTTAGATCAGAACAGGTTAAAAAATCATAAACCGGACGGTTGTTTATCAATTCTTTCTAAATTTGTAGCTTTCAATTTATTTGTATTGAGATAGTGAAAAAAAAAATATTTAAAAAACTTAACGACCGGTACAGGCTTATCATCTATAATGATACCACTTTTCAGTCAGTCTGGAGCATGAAGCTTACGCGTCTGAAAGTATTTACAGTTACAAGCCTGTTGTCGGCAGTTATTGTTATTCTTGTTATTTTACTTATTGCAACAACCGGACTGAGGGAGTATATTCCGGGGTATCCGGGGGCCGAATATAGACAGATGCTGGTGAGGAATGCGCTAAAAGCTGATTCTCTTGAAATTGAGTTACATAGACGTGACGAATTCCTTACTAATATTAAAACTATTTTATCGGGGGATGTGCCTGAAGATTATGTGATTGAAGATTTAGTGCCAAGTGTTGAAAGTGTTGAATTTCACCAGTTTAATCATGACTCAGTTTTTCAGGATAAGCTTATGGCTGAACAGACAAGCTTATCAGTTGATAATCTGGGGAAACGTGATTTAAGCCTTAGTCAGATCCATTTTTTCAGTCCGGTTAAGGGGGTGGTGACCAATCATTTTGATATAGCTACAGATCATTTTGGAGTTGACCTGGTCAGC
This sequence comes from uncultured Prolixibacteraceae bacterium, assembly GCA_964495655.1. GTDB lineage: Bacteria > Bacteroidota > Bacteroidia > Bacteroidales > Prolixibacteraceae > JAAYJR01. The sequence continues at coordinate 16,520 of CAZBWK010000017.1, forward strand.
GGTCCTAACTCCCGCATTTCAGCTGTTCTTGACGGAACGGTTATTTTTTCAGGATTTACAATTGAAACGGGTTATGTAATCCATATACAACATCAATCAGATCTAATATCAGTTTATATGCATAATTCTGAATTGTTGAAGTTCCGGGGAGACAAGGTCAAAGCCGGTGAGGCGATCGCATTTATTGGTAATACGGGTGAATTATCCACCGGCCCTCATCTTCATTTTGAGATATGGCATAGAGGTAATCCCCTTGACCCTGAGCAGTATATTGATTTTTAATTGAGTTCTGAATTGTCCTGAAAGCATAATTTACACAGGATTTTTTTTAGATTTATGAGTGAAAAGAAAAGAATTGCCATTCTCGGTTCAACCGGTTCAATAGGCACAAAGTCATTGGAGGTAATAGAAAACAACACTGATCTGTTTGAGGTGGAGGCGCTGACTGCCAATAACAATGTGGACCTGCTCATCAGCCAGGCTAAGAAATACCAGCCTAATGTTGTTGTTGTAGCCAATAAGGACAGATATAAAGTAGTGGCCGGGGCCCTCATGAATTACCCTGTAAAAGTATTTGCCGGCAGCGATGCCATTAACCAGGTTGTTCAGATGGAGTCAGTTGACCTTGTTTTAACTGCTATGGTCGGGTATGCCGGACTGGTACCGACTTATCATGCTGTCAGGTGCGGTAAAATTATTGCCCTGGCAAATAAGGAGACTCTGGTAGTAGCGGGAGAACTTATTACCAGGCTTGCAAGGGAGAATAACTCGGCAATTATCCCTGTTGATTCGGAGCACTCAGCTATTTTCCAGTGTTTGACAGGGGAGCTGGGAAACAGAGTGGAAAAAATAATACTTACATGTTCAGGTGGACCGTTCAGAGGTAAATCAGTTAATGAACTTGAGAGTGTCACCGTTGAAATGGCGCTTAACCATCCTAACTGGGATATGGGTGCGAAAATTACAATCGATTCGGCAACGCTTATAAATAAAGGATTTGAAGTTATTGAAGCACACTGGTTGTTTGGAATGCCTCCGTCAAAAATCGAAGTTATTGTTCATCCTCAGTCAATTGTCCACTCAATGGTGCAGTTTGAGGATGGTTCACTTAAAGCTCAGATGGGACTGCCTGATATGCGTCTGCCAATACAATATGCCCTGGCTTTCCCTAACCGGATAAAAAATAAATTTCCAAGGTTTGATTTTAATAATTTCCCGACTTTAAGTTTTGAGAAACCTGATATGATAAAATTTCGTAATCTTGCACTGGCATATGAGGCACTGAATGCAGGAGGAAATACTCCCTGTGTTCTCAATGCTGCAAATGAGGTGGTGGTGCAGGCTTTTCTGGAAGGCAGAACAGGATTTTTGGATATGCCTGTTATAATTGAAAAGACGATTAGAGAGGCAGGTTTTATCAAAGATCCCAATCTTGAGGATTTGATACAGACTAACTCAGAAGCAAGAAAAATAGCAGGATCATTAATTAGTAGTTAAATAAATAGTAAATGGAAACATTTTTGATTAAAGCAGCACAGTTAATTTTAAGTCTGTCGATATTAGTCATATTACATGAATTCGGACATTTTATTTTTGCCCGCATATTTAAAGCAAGGGTTGAGAAATTCTATCTCTTTTTTAATCCCTGGTTTTCACTTTTTAAGTACCGTCAGGGAGAAACAGAATATGGAATTGGCTGGCTCCCACTGGGAGGATATGTCAAAATTTCAGGTATGATTGACGAATCTATGGATAAGGAGGCAATGAAACTCCCTCCCAAACCATGGGAGTTCCGTTCTAAGCCCGCCTGGCAAAGGTTATTGATCATGACAGGCGGTGTGTTGATGAATTTTTTGTTTGCAATAATAATTTATATAGGTGTTCTTTATGTCTGGGGAGAGGAGTATCTTCCGACAGATAATGTGAAATATGGAATAGTGGTAAGTGAGGTTGGTGAACAAATTGGGTTTAAGACCGGCGATAAAATACTGACAGTTGATAACAGACATATTGAAAACTTCATGAAAATAATACCTGTCATAGTTCTGGATAATGCCAAAACTGTCCAGGTTGACCGTAACGGAGAGAAAGTGGATGTGGAAATAACAGACGATGACCTCGCATTAATGCTGAAGAACAAATCTGTTATGTGGCCAAGAATACCATTCCGCCTGGGAGTTGACGGCTTTACCGATGATTCGCCGGCAAAGGAAGCAGGTCTGCAGGAGGGCGACGAAATATCAGGTATGAATGGTGTGCATTTTACTTATTACGATGAATGGACAAATGCAGCCAGGGCAAATGCAGGAAAAACAGTAATACTGCATGTTGACAGAAACGGAGAGATGCTTGAATTACCACTGACTATTGCTGATGGTGGAATGATTGGAATAAAAAACAGCCATTTTGCTGATCACTATTTTGAACTTAAAACTATAAATTATGGTTTTTTTGAGTCTATTCCGGCAGGTGTCAGCCGTGGAGCTCAGACTATTAAAGACTATCTGAAACAGTTTAAACTCTTTTTCAGGCCTGACACAAAAGCTTATGAATCGCTTGGCGGATTTGCCGCAATAGGGAATATTTTCCCTGCCAGGTGGGACTGGTTCTCCTTTTGGAACATGACTGCTTTTATATCTATCATTCTGGCAATAATGAACCTTCTGCCTATACCTGCACTTGATGGCGGGCATGTTATGTTTTTATTTTTCGAAATGGTGACAGGAAGAAAGCCCGGCGAGAAATTTCTTGAATACGCACAGATAACAGGAATGATCATTCTTTTGGCTTTAGTGCTTTTTGCAAATGCCAATGATATAATAAAAATGATTAACGGAACATTTTAAGTAAAAAAATTCTATTTTTGTAACGAACCATTTTAACTTTGAATCATGAATTTATTTGTAATTACAGGATTTATCGGGCCACAGGAAATAATTATAATATTAATAATTGTCCTTCTCCTTTTCGGAGGAAGAAAGATTCCTGAATTGATGAAAGGCCTGGGGAAGGGTATGAGAGAATTTAAGAAAGCCACAAAGGAGGATGATGATGACGATCTGGCTGACACAAAATCCGAACCGGGGAAAATTGAAAAATAGATAATACCGGCAGAAGGCAATTATCCCGTTGCTGATGCCTGCAGCAACGGGATTTTTTATCTGATGCAGATATCAAAATGGTAAGATTTTTGTGGCCACGTGAAATAATATAAATTGATATCCATGGGCTTAAAAATGATTTTTCGTTTTATACCCGTTATGTGTTTTACTCTTATTACCGGATGCGAGCACAGTGGTTCGGGCTTTGGAAAAAATATTACAGGCAAGGCAGGAGAACTTATTGTAGTAATTGCTGATGCTTACTGGAATGGTGATCCCGGGAAGCAGTTACGTGACAACCTTGCACAGGATCATGTGGCCCTTCCGCAGGATGAGCCTTTATTTGATCTTATAAAAGTACCCCCCGAAGCCTTTACAACTATTTTTAAAACTACCCGTAATATTATTCAGACAAAAATTGCCTCCACTGTTGATTCAACAGGTGTCTTTTATAAAAAGGATGTGTGGGCACAACCGCAGTCTGTTGTAATTGTTCAGGCCAGAAATGCAGAAGAATTCAAAAAACTGTTCGATGAAGATAAGGACAGGATAATGGGATTTTTTCTGCAGGCCGAAAGAGAAAGACTGAAAGGGAACTACGCCAAATATTATGAGAAAGCTATATATAATGTCCTTGACAGGGATTTTAACTTCACCATGAAGGTGCCTCCGGGCTTCCAGATAGCAGGTCAGAAAAAAGATTTTCTTTGGCTTAGATATGAAACTCCCGAAATATCACAGGGAATTATTATTTATACATTCCCATATGTCTCTGACAGTACATTTACTGTCAATTATCTGGTTCATGTAAGAGACAGTGTTTTAAAAGCCAACATTCCCGGTCCGGCAGATGGTTCTTATATGGCTACTGAAAAAAGAGTCGATCAGGTATTTAATGTAAGGGAGTATAATGGTAACTATGCCTCAGAGATGAGAGGATTGTGGAGGTTGATCAATGATTATATGGGAGGACCGTATATATCTCTGGCAGTGCTTGATGCCGCTAATCAAAGGGTTATTGTTGCATTTGGTTATGTATATGCCCCCAGTAAGGACAAACGGAATTTTCTCAGGCAGGTAGAAGCTATGATCTATTCTCTGAAGTTAAACAACCAGGCTGAGAATGATAAAATAAGCAGCCAGGTAAAAATGGGCAATTGATTGCCTAAAATACAGACTTTATTATTTCCCTGACATTGTCAGAAATGCCGTATGTGTATATGTGGAGTGACGGGGCATTGTGGGCCACAAGGTCTTTCGACTGATAAACTGCCCATTCAGTGCCTACTTTTCCGGCTTCTTCATTGTTTTTACATTTTGCCAGTTCAGCAGCCAGTTCCGGTGGCAGGTCAATACTGAATATCTTAGGCAGTACTGTTAACTGATTTTTCATGTTTATTGGCTTGATACCGGGAATAATGGGTACTGTGATCCCGATGGACCGGCATTTTTCAACGAAATCATAATAGACCCTGTTGTCGAAGAACATCTGTGTTACAATATAGTCAGCCCCGGCATCCACCTTTTGTTTTAAATATTTCAGGTCCTGTTCCATATCAGGGGCTTCAAAATGTTTTTCAGGATAACCCGCTACTCCGATACAGAAATCAAGCGGTGTGTTATTCTTAAGGTCTTTTTCAAGGTATATGCCATTTCTGAGGTTCACTATCTGTTCAACAAGCTTGTTTGCATTGGTGTGCCCCTCCTTTTCAGGAGTAAATACGTTCTGGCTTTTAATACCGTCTCCACGCAGGGCCAGCACATTTTCTATTTCCAGAAAATTCAGGTCAATAAGAACATATTCTGTTTCACTTTTGGTAAACCCTCCGCACAGTATGTGAGGCACAACAGGTATACCGTAACGGTATTGTATTGATGCAGCTATCGCAACTGTACCCGGACGTTTTCTTCTTATACGTTTCTCAACCGAACCGTCTGGCATTTCATGAAATTCGATCTCGTCACGGTGAGTCGTGATATTGATATATTTTGGGTCAAAATCAATAAGGTTCTCTATCGTTCTGTATATCTTACCGGGATCATTACCCTTAAGAGGGGGTAGTAATTCGAATGAAAAAACTGTTTTATTTGAATTTTTTATTATATCAATAACCTTCATGCTTCAATTTTTGAATGTCGCAAAATTAGTAAATCGTTCCGGGAATTTATAATTCATTAGGTTTTTTCTATTGTTACAAAATTCCCATGGATTTTGTAACAATAGAATTTTTTGATCAATAGAGCATGTTCGTTTTATTCGAATATGATTTAGTTAAATATTTAAAATAGTTTTTATTGTGTCGTTTCGGGATCACTTAATTAAGGATCTCTGTTTCATAATCTGTCTCGCTAACCCATCCGGCCGGCACTTTTTCTCCGCTCATAAACCTGTTATAATAATTTTGAACAGCTCCTTTGTATAAATAATTATCAAATATGTCTCCGTTACCCATTATACGGGGGTCTCCCTGAAGTGCTAATTTTTCCTTCAGCTCTCCGGAAAGACGGGTTTTTATAATTTGATATTCTTCATTATCAGCAAGATTGGTAAGGCAGAAAGGGTCCTGTTCAATGTCATACAGCTCTTCACCAGAGCGTTTGCCAAAATTCATCTGCCAGTACTCATCAATCCCTTTTATTCTGCGGGTATTGAGGATATAGGTTTTTGTCGGACTGCCGTCGCAGTTCAGGTATCCTGTTTCAGGATTACCTGCCGGCCAGCGGTCGGGCTTGAAGTTGTTAAGGTATAAATATTTATCTTGTACTATTCCTCTTACAGGATAACCGGTATCGTCCGGCCTGCCTACATCATGACGCTCCTTGCCCACAAGGACAAAATCGCGCTCATCAGTTATTTGTCCGGTTGCATCGGAGAAAAATATTTCGCATAAACTTTTTCCGGTTACCGGTTGCATATTTACCTCTTCGGGTGATACACCTGCCAGCTCCAGGATGGTAGGGGCAAAGTCAATAAAACTGATAAAATCATCCACCACCCGTCCCGGATTTTTGATACCATCGGGCCACATTATTGCAAGTGGCAGGTGGTTTGAGTACTCATAAACCTGTCCTTTTATTCGTGGAAAGGGCATACCATTGTCGGCAGTGACTATTACAATGGTATTTTTCAGGCGGCCATGTTTTTCCAGTATTTCGATCATCCTGCTGAGATGAAAATCGAAATATTCAATTTCAAATGCGTAATCAAGCATATCGGTTCTTACGGTATCTGCATCGGGCCAGAATGGAGGTATCTCATCAATGTCTGACAACTTTTTATCTCCGTAATTGATACCTGCCCCGTATTCATAAGCACGGTGAGGTTCTGTACTTCCATACCAGAAGCAGAAGGGGCGGCCTTCAGGACATGTCTTCAGGAAAGATTCGAAATTTTTTGCATAGTCGTTGGCTGAAATATATTTTGCGGGGGGTGTGGTTTTGAAGGTATCAAACTTTGGACCGGTTAGTTCACGCTTTTTACCGTCAATCTCACCAGGTTCTCCGGGGGCCCATCCCTTGGCAACGCTGCCAACCCGGTATCCGGCTTCTGCCAGTGCTTCAGGGTAGGTTTTGAACTTTAAGGGGAAAGCAGGCGAATGGTTTGCAGCCTCTTCTAACTGCCAGCTGTTACGGCCGGTTAATATGCATGCCCTCGAAGGAGCACATTTGGCATTGGGGGTGTATGCACGTGTGAAAAGTATCCCTTCGGCTGCAACCCTGTCGAATGCAGGTGTTTTAACCCATGTGCAACCATAAGCCCCGAAATGTTTCCATGACGCATCGTCTGCAATGGCGAAAAGGATATTTGGAAGTCCGGCCGGCTTCTGCCGGCAACCCGGCAGTAAAAAAAACAGTATAAGGTACAGAATTGAAGAGTATCGGTTTATAATCATGGTTTTTAATTTTAAATGTCAATCTGCTATTTGATCATGTAAATTTAATATTTATGGCACTACATCCATTAATTTATATTCAGGAATATTGATCGTTTAATTTGTTCAGGCAGTGGTTCAGAAAAGACTAACTATAAATAGTAAAGAGAACAGAGTTAATAAATGCATTGTTTGCAGATTAACGGCATATTGTTTGGACTGATTCATCATTTACATGGATTTAAGAAGCCGGCAGGCATGAAAATTTTCTATATTTGCATATTTTTTAAATACGTAGCAGAATCTGAGAATATGGCAAAAAAATTTCAGGAATACAAACAACTGGATCTTTCTCAAATCAATAAGGATATATTGACGCGCTGGTTAGAAGAAGATACATTTCATAAAAGTATTTCGATCCGTGAGGGATCACCCGCATTTGTGTTTTATGAAGGTCCTCCTTCTGCTAATGGTATGCCTGGAATACATCATGTGATGGCACGCACTATTAAAGATATTTTTTGCCGTTATAAAACAATGAAAGGGTTCCGGGTCCATCGTAAGGCCGGCTGGGACACACACGGACTTCCTGTTGAGCTGAGTGTTGAAAAATCATTGAATATAAATAAGGAAGATATAGGTGTTAAAATTTCGGTGGAAGAGTATAATGCCGCATGCCGTAAGGAGGTTATGAAGTATACCAGGGAATGGGAAGAACTTACCCGCCGGATGGGTTACTGGGTAAATATGGATGATCCCTATGTTACATACGATAATCGTTATATTGAATCAGTATGGTGGCTGCTTAAACGAATATATCAAAAAGGATTGCTGTATAAGGGCTATACTATTCAGCCATATTCACCGGCTGCAGGTACCGGACTGAGCTCCCATGAGCTTAACCAGCCGGGCTGCTACCGTGATGTTACAGACACTACTGTTGTGGCCCAGTTTAAAGTGGTACACAACGAAAGATCAGACTTTCTGTATGATGAGTCAGACAATGAACTCTTTTTTCTTGCCTGGACAACCACTCCCTGGACGCTTCCTTCCAATACCGCATTATGTGTCGGACCGGGGATCAATTATGTAAAGGTAAGGTCGTTTAATCCGTATACCGGACTGCCATGTAGTTTTATACTTGCAAAAGAGTTGCTTTCTGTTTACTTTGATAAACAAAATGAGGGGATTCCCTTTGATGAATACAGGCAGGGCGACAAACAAATTCCGTTTAAAATTTCCGGAGAATATACAGGTAAAGAGTTGTCAGGGGTGCAGTATGAGCAGCTTATCGACTGGGTTAAACCCATGGGCAGGGCTTTTGAGGTCATTACAGGCGATTTTGTCACAATCGAAGACGGAACAGGTATTGTTCATATCGCTCCTACTTTTGGCGCGGATGATGACAGGGTGGCAAAACTGACCGGCATAGTTCCTCTTTTAATTGAAGATATTGACGGTAAAACACAGGCTCTTGTTGACCGGAAGGGAAGATTTTTTCCTATTCGTGACATGTCTGAAAAGTTTGTTGAGGCATTTGTCAATGTGCAGAGATACCGCGAGTTCGCCGGCAGATCGGTGAAGAATGAGTATGATGATAAGCCGGGAGAAGATGATGCTTCTGTTGATGTTGATATAGCAGTTATGCTTAAATTTAATAACAAAGCATTCAGGATTGAAAAACAAGTTCATAATTATCCTCATTGCTGGCGGACAGATAAACCTGTTTTGTATTATCCACTGGATTCATGGTTTATCAAGACAACAGCAGTTAAAGAGAGGCTGGTTGAACTGAATAATACCATTAACTGGAAACCGCAGTCAACAGGGTCCGGCAGGTTTGGTAACTGGCTTGAGAATCTGGTTGACTGGAACCTGAGCCGTTCAAGGTTCTGGGGCACTCCGTTGCCTGTCTGGCGCACTGAAGACGAAGCTGAAGAGATCTGTATAGGTTCAGTTGCTGAGTTGATCAGCGAGATCAATAAATCGGTTGCTGCCGGGTTCATGGATGAGAATCCATGTTCAGCATTTGATCCTGATGATCTGTCACAAGAGAACTATGAAAAGATCGACCTGCATAAACCTCACATGGATAAGATAGTTCTTGTTTCTCCAACAGGCAGAAGGATGTTGCGTGAACCCGATTTGATAGATGTATGGTTCGATTCGGGTGCTATGCCTTATGCCCAGCATCATTATCCATTTAATAAAATGTTTGATGGAGATGAAGAGAGCAGTCTGTGGCATGCCCTTTTCCCCGCTGATTTTATTGCCGAGGGAGTTGACCAGACCAGAGGATGGTTTTTTACCCTTCATGCTATTGCCGGAATGGTCAGCGACTCGGTGGCATTCAAAAATATTATATCTACAGGACTTGTTCTTGACAAGAAAGGGAATAAAATGTCTAAGCGCCTGGGAAATGCAATAGACCCGTTTGAAACAATCGGGAAATATGGCTCGGATCCTTTGCGCTGGTATATGATTACTAACGCCCAGCCATGGGATAACCTTAAGTTTGATATCGACGGAGTGGATGAGGTGAAAAGAAAATTTTTTGGCACTCTGTATAATACATATAACTTCTTCGCTCTGTATGCCAATGTTGACAACTTCACTTATCAGGAGCAGGAGATACCTGTGGTTGAAAGGCCTGAACTGGACAGATGGATTATCTCCCTGCTGAATTCGCTTGTCAGGGAGGTGAATGAGAGTTATGAAAATTATGAACCCACCCGTGCCGGCCGTGCTATTTCCGAGTTTGTTACCGAAAATCTAAGTAACTGGTTCGTAAGGTTAAGCAGGAAAAGATATTGGGGAGGTGAATACTCTGCAGATAAGATATCAGCATACCAGACACTCTATGTTTGCCTTGAAACAGTTGCCAGGCTTATGGCCCCTGTTTCACCATTTTATGCAGATATGCTGTTCAACGACCTGAACGTAGTTACCGGACGCGACAAAGCTGGGAGTGTGCATTTGTCAGACTTTCCTGTTTGCAATGAATCTTTGATCAACCCTGAACTGGAAGAAAAAATGGCAATAGCACAGAAAGCTTCTTCCATGATATTAGCGCTCAGGAGGAAGGAAAAGATAAAAGTAAGACAGCCTTTGGCAAAAATAATGGTACCTGTTATATCGGAAAACTTCATCCGTCAGTTTGATGCAGTTAAAGATATTATTTTGGCTGAGGTAAACGTTAAATCAGTTGAATACCTTAATGATACATCTGGTATTATAAGAAAGAAACTGGTGCCTGACTTCAAAGTCCTTGGCCCTAAATACGGGAAACTGATGAGGCAGATAGCCGGCGCCCTCGCGCAGTTCGATCAGGATGAAATTATGAAACTTGAGGAACAGGGCGGGGTTGTTCTCAATGCAGGTAATAGCAATATCACTATTACAAAAGAGGATGTTGAGATACGCACAGAGGATATTCCGGGATGGACAGTGGCAACCGAAGGGCCGCTGACAATTGCACTCGATATTAATGTTACAGAAGAGTTGAAACAAGAAGGCATTGCCCGTGAATTCATAAACAAGATCCAGAACCTGAGGAAAGAGAGTAATTTTGAAGTTACTGACAGAATACAATTGAGGATAATGAAACACGACGCAATAAATGATGCAGTTATGAATTTTCGTAAGTATATTTGTGACCAGACCCTGGCGCTTGATCTTCAGTTGACTGACGATCTTGCCGTGCCGTCTGCCAGGGATGTTGAGATCGACAAGGATGTTACAGTTCGCATTGAGGTAAAAAAACTAAATTAGCGGAATTTCTTCATTGTTGAATTGTGTAATAAAAAATTATTAAATTAGGGCGGCTTTTTGTGAGTATGAAATTACTAAAAGTTTTTTATAATGGGAGAAAAAAACAGATATTCGGATGAAGAGTTGATGGAATTTAAACAACTCATACTTCAAAAGCTTAAGAAAGCTCAGGAAGACTATGAGATGTACAAGAGTTCCATTACTCATGGCGATGAGAATGACACCCAGGATACTTCGCCCACATTTAAAGTGCTTGAAGAGGGTGCCGCTACCTTATCTAAAGAAGAGGCAGGTAAATTAGCCCAGAGACAGTTGAAATTCATTCAACATCTGCAGGCTGCTCTTGTCAGGATTGAGAACAAAACGTACGGGATTTGCCGTGAAACAGGTAAGTTGATCTCTAAAGAACGATTGCGTGCAGTTCCTCATGCAACACTTTCTATCGATGCAAAAAATAAAATGGGATAACAGAAACAGAAGTGTAAATATCTTATTCTTCCCGGATTTTTAAACAAATCAAAATTCCGGGAGTTTTTTTATATTTAAAAAATGAAAGATCGAAGACTGAAATTAGGTATACTGATACTGGTCATTCTGATTGCAGATCAGGTATTGAAATTTTGGATTAAAACCAATTTGTCTCTTGGTGAAGAGATTGTGATTTTTAAAAACTGGTTCATATTGCATTTCGTAGAGAATAACGGGATGGCTTTCGGATTTGAATTTGCGGGTAAATATGGAAAGTTATTTCTCAGTATTTTCCGGATCATCGCAGTAATTGCTATTGGCTGGTACCTGGTCAGGCTGACCCGCGATAAAGAGTTGCCATTCGGATTTTTAATAAGCATAGCGCTAATTTTTGCCGGAGCTGTCGGGAATATAATTGATAGTCTTTTTTACGGACTGATCTTCAACCACAGCTATGGACAGGTGGCGCAGTTTTTACCTGAAGGAGGAGGTTATGCAGGATTTTTTCACGGTAAGGTCGTGGATATGTTTTACTTCCCTTTGATCCAGGGACAATTACCCGAATGGATGCCCTTCCGCGGAGGGGATGATTTTATTTTCTTCCGTCCGGTCTTCAATATAGCAGATTCATGTATTACAACCGGAATATTTGCGATATTGATTTTTTACCGGAAATTTTTTGACAAGCTCGAGAACCCTGAAAAAACGGTTGAACAACAGTCTGCTGAAGTACAGGATTAAGCTTATTTGAAGATACCGTATCAGGCGTCTTTACTTAATAAAAACTAACCTTTTTTTCCCCATTTATTTTACCTTTGTGTTTTTCGGTAAAATTGTCAGCGGTTATGAGTAATAAACTTGTAATTTATAATACATTAACCCGCAAAAAAGAGATATTTCAGCCTTTGGTGGAGGGTAAGGTTGGCCTCTATGTTTGCGGTCCTACTGTATACAGTGATTCGCATCTGGGACATGCCCGTCCTAATGTCACATTTGACCTCCTTGTCCGTTACCTGAGATATCTCGGCTATAAAGTCAGATATGTCAGAAATATTACTGATGTGGGGCACCTTGAAAACGAAGAGGATGAGACCGGGGAAGATAAGATATCAAAGAAAGCCAGAATTGAGCAGCTGGAGCCTATGGAAGTGGTTCAGAAATATATGAATACTTTTCATCGCAATATGAGGCAGCTGAACACACTTTCTCCTGATATTGAGCCCCGCGCATCGGGCCATATCATAGAACAACAGCAAATGATAGATTTGATACTGGATAATGGCTTTGGTTATGAAGTGAACGGCTCTGTCTATTTTGACGTTGAAAAGTATAATGAGAAATACCAATACGGGAGGCTTTCAGGACGTAACCTGGATGAGATAAAAACTAATACAAGGAAGCTGGAGGGGCAGGATGAAAAGAAAAATCCTTATGACTTTGCTTTATGGAAGAAAGCATCTCCCGGCCATATAATGCAGTGGCCTTCCAAATGGAGTTCCGGTTTTCCGGGGTGGCACCTCGAGTGCTCTGTGATGAGTATGAAGTATCTGGGAGAGACCTTTGACATTCACGGGGGCGGACTGGATCTTGCCTTTCCGCATCACGAATGTGAAATAGCCCAGTCAACGGCCAGCAGGGGAAAAGAGTCAGTAAGATACTGGATGCATAATAATATGATCACTATTAACGGCCGGAAAATGGCCAGGTCGCTTGGCAATTTTATTACTCTTGATGAGATCTTTTCAGGAGATCATTCACTGCTGGAAAAGGATTATTCGCCTATGACAATAAGATTTTTTCTGTTGCAGGCACAATACAGAAGTACTTTGGATTTCTCAAATGAAGCGCTGAAAGCATCAGAGAAAGGGCTTGAAAGACTTATGGATGCTGTTGGTGCATTAAACGATCTCCCGGTTTCTGATAATTCAACTGTCGATGTGGCAGGATTAAAAGAAAAAACTTTTGAGGCGCTAAGTGATGATCTTAACAGTCCTGTGGCTATTGCATACCTGTTCGAAGGAGTGAAAGTGATAAATTCTGTCATTAACGGGACAGACACAATATCTGAAGAGGACATTGAGGATCTGAAGTTATTTTTTAATACAGTCATTTTTGATATTTTAGGACTGGCTGTTGAGAAGGAGGATAAGAGAGAAAAGGATAAGGTTTTAAATGAAGTTGTGGAACTGTTGCTTAATCTGAGAATGGAAGCAAAAGCTAAAAAAGAGTGGCAGACAGCCGACAGGATCAGAGACGGGCTGAACTCTCTGGGAATTGAGGTGAAAGATACAAAAGATGGTTTTGAATGGAAATTTAAAAAATAGAATATGTTTTCAGGAATAGTTGAAGAATATGGTGTTGTAACTGCTATTGAGAAAGACAGGGACAATGTGCATTTTACCCTCACATGCTCATTTACAGATGAACTGAATATTGACCAGAGCCTTTCCCATAACGGAGTTTGTTTAACTGTTGTTGATGTGGACAAAAAAGCGAAAACATATAAGGTTACTGCCGTAAAAGAGACGCTTGCCAAATCGAATCTGGGTTTGCTTGAAACAGGATCGAAGGTAAACCTTGAGAGGAGTATGGTATTGAACGGCAGGCTAGACGGGCATATTGTTCAGGGACATGTCGATCAGACAGCTGTATGCACAAAAGTTGATGAGGCCGGAGGAAGCTGGTATTATACTTTTGAGTACAGCTTCGATCCTGAAAAGGCAAAGACAGGATATATGACAGTGGAGAAAGGGTCGGTTACTGTTAATGGCGTGAGCCTGACAGTAATAAATTCAAAAGATAACTCTTTCCAGGTGGCAATTATACCGTATACTTACGATGTTACTAATTTTCATACTTTTAAACCGGGAACGGTTGTTAACCTCGAGTTTGACATCATCGGCAAATATCTGAGCAAACTAATTTCTTATCAGAAGTAATGGGAAGAGCTGCATTGATCACCGGCGCATCAAAACGACTGGGCAGGGCAATATCTGAACACCTGGCCGGATTGGGATGGGATATTATTGTCCATTTTAATTCATCCCGGAGGGAAGCAATGGAACTCAAAGAGACTCTTGGCAAGCGATTCCCCCGTCAAAGATTTTTTGTTGTAAAGGCAGACCTGTCTGTTCCGGATGAAGCAGAAAGCATTATTCCCAAGATTGCTGGTGAAGTTGGGAAAATTGACCTGCTGGTAAACAATGCCTCGGTTTTTATGCCTTCATCTATTGCCGATACTTCATCAGAGATGTTTGATAACAATTTCAACGTTCATGTTAAAAGCCCTTTTTTGTTGATCCGTGATTTTAGTAACCGGTTTGAGTATGGCGATATTGTTAATATTGTCGACACACGGATTACTTCAAACAGCTCAGACTATGCCGCATATACACTGTCTAAACAAGGTTTGTGGAACCTGACCAGAATGGCAGCATCAGAGTTCGCACCCGGGATAAGGGTAAATGCTATTGCGCCCGGACTTATACTGCCTCCTGAAGGGAAGGATTCAGATTATCTTTGGGAGCTGGCACAGAAAATCCCGTTGAAAAAGCCGGGAACCATTGAAGCAGTGCTGAGAAGCCTGGATTTTATTCTTGAAAATGATTATATAACAGGTCAGATAATTTATGCTGACGGAGGTGAAAATTTAGGTTACACTTAAACAGAATGGCAAAGATTAAAGTTAAAAATTTGTTATTGAGAACATTTATCGGGTTTAATCCTGAAGAACTGGTCAATAAGCAGGATGTATTAATCAATTTTGAAATAGAATTTGACACTTCTGATTCATTTCTTGACAGGGATGAGCCGGATAATATTCTGGATTATAAAGAAGTGACAAAAAAAGTTATAGAATTTGTACAAAATGGACGGCATAAGTTGCTGGAGGTCCTGACCCACAATATTCTGAATTTGCTGATGGAGGATGAGAGAATTAAGTATGCCAGGGTGGAGGTGGATAAACCCCATGCACTTCGATTTGCCAAATCGGTATCAGTTGTTATGGAAAAAAGCAGGAGTAGCTGAATGTGTGCTCCGCTGGAAAGTGAGAATTAAAATCAGATGAACCAGGAATCCGGATATTATTACAAAAGAGACAATACCGGAATTAATGTTGCTATAATAGGTATTGGTTCTAACATAGATGCAGAAAAAAATATTTCGGCAATGCTGGATATTCTGGGTTCAGGAGTTAATATTGTAAAAATTTCAAAACTGGTAAAAACCAAGCCAATAGGAATTAAAGATCAACCTGATTACATAAATGGCGCAGTTAAGGTAGAGACAGTTTTGAATATAGATAAGTTAAGGTTGTTGTTGAAAAATATTGAGGACAGGCTGGGACGTGACAGGGAAGGGCCTAAGTTCGGGCCCAGAACAATCGACCTGGATATTATTGCCTGGAACGGGAAGATTGTCCATCAGGAATATTTTTCCAGAGATTTTTTAAGAGACAGTGTTGATGAAGTATCAAGATGATTTATTTTGCAAATAATTTTAGATAAGATGGCTGATAGAAAATTAAGAAGAAAGCATTATTTATTATTGTTCCTCGGAGGATTGATTATGTTGGTCTTCCTGGTGGCATTCAATGCGACCATGAAATATACCTCTTCCAATAATTTTTGTATGGCATGTCATGTGCATCCTCATGCTGAAGCTGCATGGAAGTTGTCAAACCACAATAATACATCCAGCGGTTTTTCGACTAAGTGTGTTGACTGTCATCTTCCACCTGAGGACCAGCCGGTTAATTTTCTGGTCAGAAAAGCTTATCATGGCTTTCATGATCTCTATTTCTATCTGACAAAAGATGCTGACGAAATTGACTGGGAGGCTAAGCGTACCTTTGAAGCTTCCAAAAGATTTGTCTATGAGGACGGATGCAAAAAGTGTCATACAAATCTTTTTCCTTCAACGCTTGATGCTTTGGGGTCAGAATCGCATCTGAAGTATGTGAATGAACCCGGCACATCTTCCTGTGTTCAGTGTCATCTTGATGTAGGGCATTATCGGGGTGAGCCCCTCCTTGCTATTGAAGAGGCTGTTGCAGACTCGTCAGTTATGTTTTTTGAACCTGCTTATATAGAAGAGTTTAAAAATTTCACAGAACAGATCCCGGGCACACCTGTTTCCTTCAGGATGATAGCAGTGAATGGAGGGACCTTTAAGATGGGAAGTCCGGCAGATGAACCCTACCGCCGGCATGACGAAGGGCCTGTGCGGGAGGTTGAAGTAAATAACTTCTGGATGTCGGAGATTGAGGTTACGTGGAATGAGTATTTCGCTTTTTTTAATGCCACCAGTTCGCAGGGCAGGAGGGAGGCAGATGCCGGGAGCATTGACGAAGAGATTGATGGTATAACAGGCGCCACTCCGCCATGGGGCGCGCCTGACCAGGGGTGGGGCACCGGAACCAGGCCGGCGGTCACAATGACTCACCATGCAGCACAAACATACTGCAGGTGGCTGAGCAGTGTTACCGGTAAAAACTACAGGCTGCCGACAGAGGCTGAATGGGAATATGCTGCCAGGGGAGGAACCTCCGGGCCTTACTTTTTTGGTGGTTCTCCAAAGAATTATGAAAAAGACCGCTTTTGGAATAAGCTGTTCGGTCCGGATACAACTGCTATAAATAGTTATGTTATTTACCAGGAAAACAGCCCGAACCGCACTCAGCCCCCTTCTGTGGTTAAACCTAATCCGTTTGGATTAAAAAATATGCTGGGGAATGTGGCTGAGTTTTGTCTTGATTACTACGATCCACAGGTATATTCGAAATATCCGCAGGGAGTTGTTAAAAATCCCAGGGGTCCTCGTGAAGGGCTTGAATATGTTGTAAGAGGGGGATCGTTTAAAAACAGTGCAAAAGATCTGAGAGTTGCACAACGCGACTTCACAAGAACCAGAGAGTGGCTGGTCACTGATCCGCAAATACCTAAAAGCATTTGGTGGTACTCAGATTGTAACCATGTTGGATTCAGGGTAGTGTGTGAATATGACCCTGATTATGATTATGCTAAAAAATAAAAATCAGATACAATGCAAAAGGATCAACTTTCGAGAAGGAGTTTTTTGGAACGGTCAGCAGTAGTTGGAGCTGCCGGCCTGGCAGGATTATCTGCACTCAGTTCCTGCGGCAGAAAAAAAATTGCAGTTGATTATGAATTTCCACCCCTGCTGGAGAGGGCGCCCGACGGCCAAAAGATCAGGGCCGGCCTGGTAGGGTGCGGCAACAGAGGGACAGGTGCAGCCCTGAACTTCTTATCTGCCGGCAATGACCTTGAGCTGGTTGCGCTGGCTGATGTTTTTGAAGATAAGGTGTGGGATTGCCACAGTAAGTTAAAAGAGCAAAAGGTGGAAGTCCCGGAGAAAAACTGCTTTTGGGGTTTTGACAGCTATAAAGAGCTACTGGGACTTGATCTGGATGTGGTACTGCTGGCAACTCCTCCTCATTTCAGGCCTGAACATTTTGACGCCGCTATTCAGGCAAAGAAGAGTGTTTTTATGGAAAAGCCGGTAGCAGTGGACCCGGTCGGTGCCAGGCAAATAATGGCAACCTCAAAGAAAGCTGAGAGCATGGGACTGACAGTTGTGTGCGGGACCCAAAGGAGGCATCAGCATGATTATATTGAAACATACAGACAGGTGGCTTCCGGTGCAATTGGAGATATAACAGCTGCAAAAGCCTGGTGGTTGCAGACACATGTATGGTTTCGTACACGCGAGGAGGGCTGGAGCGATATGGAATATATGCTGCGCAACTGGAATAATTTCTGCTGGCTCTGCGGAGACCATTTTCTCGACACTCATGTGCATAATATCGATGTCGTAAACTGGTTTACAGGCAAACACCCTGAATCAGCCATAGGATTTGGAGGCAGGGTACGCAGGTTAACAGGCGATCAATACGATTTTTTCAGTGTGGATTTTGATTTTGGCGATGGTGTCTTTTCCCACAGCATGTCAAGGCAAATAGACGGGTGTGCTAACTCACTGGGGGAACTGGTTACCGGAACTGAAGGTTATACAAACTGCGTAAATACAATTTTTAATCATGATGGTACGATTAAATGGCAGTATCAGTACCCTAAGACCCGTGACGGCAAATCGACCGGCATGCCAAAAATATCTCCCTACGTACAGGAGCATATAGATATGGTGACAGCAATCAGGAGTCATAAGCCGGTAGTTGAGGCTGAGCGGACTGCCATTTCTAACCTTACTGCAATAATGGGGCGGACAGCTGCATATACAGGTCAGAAGGTAACCTGGGATGATATGATGAACTCTGCTGAACGGCTCGGTCCTTCTGAGTATGTTATGGGGCCGGTAGAAATGGAATTTCCGGTACCTTTGCCGGGAATACAGCATAAAGAATAAAAAGTATTATCATGATCTCAATAGTCATTCCGTTATATAATGAGGAACAACTGGTTGAACGGCTGCTGGAAGAGCTCCGTACAGCCCTGGATAAAACAGACGGAAAGTATGAGGTGATATGTGTGAACGATGGAAGCAGTGATGACACTTTGCCTAAGCTTCTGAATATTAGAGAAGGGGATCCTGATTTAAAAATAATATCCCTGTCGAGGAATTTTGGACTGCAGGCAGCCCTTACAGCAGGAATTGAATATGCTTCAGGTGAATATGTGGTTATTATGGATGGGGATTTTCAGGATCCTCCTGAACTGGTGCCTGTCCTGCTCGAAAAGATAAAATCCTCCGGCGCTGATATCGTTTCTGCAGTCAGGCAATCCAGAAATGAAAAGTTTGCAAAAAAATTATATATCAATATCTTTCATCGAATCTTCGATAAGATAACGAAAGGACAACAGGTTGCGCAGACAGGTAATTTTTGTGTTTTGAACAGACTGGCACATCAGGCTATGCTGAAATTTACAGAAAGAAACCGCTATATTCCCGGTATCCGGAATTTCATCGGGTTTAAACATGAAAATATATACTATGACCGTCCTGACCGTCCGGAGGGTGAGGCTAAAATGAGCAGGCAACAACTCTTTTCACTTGCCGCCGATGCGATATATTCATTTTCCAAATGGCCAATAAGAGCCTGTCTCTACCTGGGAGTGATGGGAGTTATTTTCTTTTTTTGTGCAATTGTGTATGCAGTCGCTTCTAAATTTTTAGGCTTTGCGCCTATAGGATGGTCCTCTATGTTTTTAGCAATAAGTTTTTTTGGTTCGGTACAACTTACTTTTTTTGGATTAATAGGAGAATATATCTACAGGATCTTTAAAGAAGTGCAGGGCCGCCCTCTCTATTTTGTGAAGAAAATTTATGACTGAATCTGTAAAAATACTTCAACCAAAATTTTTTTTTATTAGCGTACTTATCTTATCCGGACTGGCGTTAATGATGCTTGCCCCGCATGCAGCTGTGAATGTAGATGAGCAACTGCACTATCCTCATGCGAAGAAGGTTGTCAACTGGTATTATACGGCAGGCAGAGATACAAGCTGCCTGCATACCCCGAAAAGCAATTTGAAATATTACGGGCAGTCGGTTGATAATTTCACAGCCCTTTTTAACAGGGTTCTTACAGTTGACGATGAGTTTCTTGTGAGGCAATATACAGGTGCGTTTTTTTTCTGGGCACTGCTGCTTATTTCCGGTTTACTGGTCAGACGCCTTTCGGGTTCATGGATAGCCGGGGGTTTCACAATGCTTGCCCTTATTTTTATGCCAAGACTTTCAGGCCAGGCATTTGGAAACCTGAAGGATATTCCTTTTGCTGCCGGGTACCTCGCAGGAATCTGGTTTATAATAAAATTTGTTGAAGAACTACCGCGTCCGGGCTGGAGAACATCAATATTCCTGGCGCTGGCAATAGCTTTTACAGTTTCGGTACGAAGCGGGGGTTTTATACTCTTCCCGTACCTGGCAACCGGAATTGTTTTTTATTTAGCATTTAATCCTGCTCTGTTGCTGAAAATTTTCGCAGACAGGTCTCTTCTTTTATCTGTCGTCTTTAAAGGGTTAGTTATATTGACTACAGGTTATTTCGCAGGATTAGTCTTTTGGCCGTATGCATTAATGAATGTCTTCGTTAATCCTTATGAAAGCCTGCGTGTAATGGAGCACTATTCTGTAAGTATTAAACAGTTATTCGAAGGACAAATAGTCTGGAGCTCTGATTTACCATGGTATTATCTTCCAAAATGGTTGTTAATATCTACACCGCTCTTCTTTTTGAGCGGGTTTTTAATTTTTGTATTGTTCTTTGTCAGGAATCTATACAGCAAAGGATTCACTGATAAAGCTTTTTTCGAAGGATTTGTATTCTTTTCTTTTGCATTTCCATTCATATATGTCATTGCTATAGGTTCAAATCTCTATAGCGGAGTGAGGCAGATGATTTTTATATTGCCTCCATTAGCTGTTTTATCTGTTCTGGGAATTTATAAATTTATAAGGTTTGTATATTCCCGTAATAAAAAATTATCCTGGTTTTTTTCAGTAATATTTTTGGTATCAGCGGCATGGCCGCTGAAGCATCAGATCACTACATTTCCAGTTGATTATGTGTATTTTAACAGTTTGACAGGCAGTAATAAAAAACATTGGGGGAATTATGAATATGATTACTATTTTCACGGCATAAAAGAACCCGCTGAGTATCTTATTGGTCTTGCCGGTGGAGAAAATATAACCGTTGCCATGAATTGTAACCTGTCTAATTATTTTGAAAAACATTCAAATATATGCTATAAGTATTCCAGGTATCTGGAGAGGAGTTCTGCAGACTGGGATTATGGGATATTCGGACTGAATTATATCCATCCTCATATCCTGAAAAACGGCACATGGAAGAGTGAAGGAATCATAAAAGTCTTTTACCATCAAGGGAATCCGGTTTCTGTGTTAATAAAAAGAACCGAAAAATCAGATTTTTATGGGATTTCAGAAATAAAAAGCGGAAATTTGTCTGCAATTGCTATACTTGAAAAAGCTGTTAAGAAAGATACTAATAATGTTTGGTTATACGTTCATTTGGCAAAAGCCTGTTTGCAGGCAGGTGACAGTGACAAATTTCAGTATTATCTGGACCGGGGGAAAGAGATCCACCCTTATTATGAACCACTGTTTTTACTTGAAGCCAAAAAACTGTTTAATGAAGGTAAGTACCATGAATCGATGAGTAAGCTGGACAGATTGTTTGAGATCAATCCCAGGTATTTACCTGCAAAAATGTTGTTCGATGACTTAAAAAGCAAGCTATAATAATTTTTAGCAATTTTTTTAGCAAAAGGTTTTTGTTTACTGGTAACCGGAGTAAAAATCTTTAATAAATTGTTTACAATTTGACCGCAAAGCGGTCATATGAGTTCTCAAATTTTTAATTTGCTTATTTTTAATAAATTATAAAACTTTACATACATGAAAGTAATAAATAGAATTTTTGCAGTGATAGCTGGGATTTTAGGTTTTCCGTTTGTGATGGCTGCCCAGAATGAGGGCACCTATATTGATAATCTGGGAGTGCAGGATAGTTCATACATGGAGATCGACCTCCTCAACGAGGGACAGAGTTCAGGATCCGGGACTGTAATAATAATTATTGCAGTTATTTTAGTTGTTTTGGCGGCAGTATACTTTTATATGAAAAAGAAGAAAAAGTAGAAGTATCATTTTTGAGGATTGCGACAACAAAAAATTAATTATTCAGATCAACAGGCTCCTGCTTTTCGGCAGGAGTTGTTAAAGGATCATCAAAGGTATCTTTTTGTCTCGTTTCAGGTGTGATATAAATTGTACCTCTTGGGTTTTTTATTCTCCAGTTCTCAAGTGACTGGTCTGATTGGAAACCTATACCGGTAATGATCTGATCGGTTCTGATTATTTTAACATACTCGTCGGTATATATTTTTTCAGTATTCTCTTCCCATATCAGATGTTCTGTTTTTAAGGTGTCACCTTTAATGTTGGTAGCAACTACGTTATTCTTTGCTTCCCACTTTTTTTCTTCGACAAACTGTTTGGCGTAACTTGCAGTGATACTTGAAATAACATTTTGATTATTATCATATTTAATCAGCTCTATTCCTTCAGGAAATTCAATATACGGTTTCCCTTCAGGTTCATATCTTAAAAGCAGGGGTGTTTTTAAAAAGAACCTGATTTTTCCGCTGTCTGTATAGAGCGTTTCAAAGTCCCTGGCTTCCACTACAGGCAAATTTTCATAGGAGTTAAAAGGCTTGATTTTTTCAATATTACTTTCACAGCCGTAAAAAAAGGCTGCAGTCACTGTAATAAGGACTGCAACCTTTTTTAGAAATATGTTATTTTTAAAATTAAAATCTGACTCTTGTTGATTCATTTATCCAGCCTCCCACTGTGTAGGTATTGCCTTCCTGCATGCTGCGGAAGAAAGCCTCTTCTTTATTGGGAAAATATCTTCTGTATGTAGCAGCTTTCTGTGAAGCATCAACAGCACAATCCTGTCCGGCTCTTCTTGCTTTTTCAAAATAATCAACTGCTATCCAGAATACAGTGGATTTTTCGAAGGCATCCTGTCCGAATGAACGGCTTGCAGCTACATAGATGTCACCTATCAGCATCAATGCCTGGCAATGTTCAGGATTTAATTCCACTGCTTTACGTGCAAATGTACGTGCTTCGGAGAGAGCATTTTCCTTAGCGAAAACTAGTGTGGCATATTCGTAATAGTAGTCAGCCAGTCTGCCTTTATCAGTTTCCTGGTCCATAGCCTCTTTATAATAATCTTTGGCTTTTTCTATATCATTTCTTTTCAGGTATCTGCGTGCCATATTGAATGCAGCTTCGGCTGACGGGTCCAGTTCATACAATTTTTCAGTTGCCTGTGAAAACAGAGCTGTCTCTTCACAATTTGCTTTACCCAGTCGACGCAACATGCCTTTTATGAATTCTATATCATTATTGTTCTCATTAAACTGGGGGGTAAAGATATTGACAAGCGCTTCGCAGTCGGCCGCACCGGAAGATCCAAAAATATCTTCCACATATTGTTTAATATCCTGACAGCTTTGTACCAGCTCAGCATCTTCATTTTTTTCGATCAGGGCGTTCAGGACTTTATTTATATTGTCATAATTTTTTACAACAGTCTCCTTAGGAAGTTCGCCAAGCTTGAAAAGCGATCTGGTGGTTTGCATTAACAATACAACCACAGGTAATTCAGTTTTTTCACCCTGCTCTTCGATAGATCTACTCAGCCAGTCATAACCTTTTTTGAGGGTGCTTTTCAAAGCTTCATCTTCAGGCGGGTTGTCTGTGTTGAGTTTATGTTTTAGCCATGCAGTTGCTTTCCTTCCAAGGACATATCCTGATTCACCGAAGTATTTTATACGCTTATCATATAATTTCATCAGTTCATCAACATATTTATCCTTTTCCTGTGGCGTTGCCGCATTTTCAATAAAGGTTTCATACATGTTAGCGCCGTGGATATAAATATTAATTGTTGCCTTCGGATATTTTGTATACACTATATTCCAGTGAGGAAGAGCAGATTCGTAATTCTTTTGTTTGTAGAATTCATTATAGATCGAAAGCTCATTCATGAAATCCCTGTCTTGTTCCCTTATAAGTTCTTCGGCCGATTTAAGGATCACATCTCCTGACTGTGTAACTTCTTCTTCAGCATCATCAGAAGGCATATCACCGTCGAAGGCAAAATCGAATACATCCCCGGTTTGACCGGAGATGTCAAGCCTCTTTGAT
Organism: uncultured Prolixibacteraceae bacterium; assembly: GCA_964495655.1. GTDB lineage: Bacteria > Bacteroidota > Bacteroidia > Bacteroidales > Prolixibacteraceae > JAAYJR01. The sequence continues at coordinate 40,461 of CAZBWK010000017.1, forward strand.
TCTGTAATATAAGTGAATTTTATCCATTTTGAATTACTATTTGCCTCCACTTCATATTTACCATCGAAACTGGTCATCATAGTGCCGCCGCGGTGAACTTCTACGGTAATGCCGGCAGCCGGTTGGCCTTCCCGGTAAACAGTGCCTTTAATAACTCTTTGTGCGAACACTCCGGTTACTGTAAGAACAGTGAATGCAGCAATTAAAAAAGTTATGCGAAAAATAGCCTTCATAGTTTTATTTTTTAAAATATTAATCAAATTTTCTTTTTATAAACCACAAATCATACAGGTTAACGCTTAAATTCAATTTAGCATAGTTCTCAATAACCAGGTTATTTGCCTTTGTTCCTCTTCTGCCAATTTCGGCAGCTACATTGATTGTTGAATTAGAACGGTATACTGGTAAACCTACCCCAAAAGTTATGCCAAAATCATTAATTTGCTGATTATCAAATTTAAGATATGATTTTTCAAATCTCAATCCGGCGCGGTATGCAATCCTGTTCAGGTAACTTCTTATAGAAAAACGGTCAGGGATCCATTCTGCACCGACTGCAAATTTATTTAAATCTGTCAAATTGGGATATTTTGAATCAAAAAAAATTGCCTTCGACCATGACTGATGATAGAAATCTGCATTGATCTCTAATGAGTTTGTTTTAACGTAAGAGATACCTGCTCCCAGGGTAAAAGGGAATTCTATTGTTGATTTTTCTTTACTTTGAAAATTCAGGGTGTCAAGATCCGAAGAGTTTGATGATTGTATATTCTTTTGTGTCAGGTCTGAGTAGAATGCGGTGTATGTTGGTTTATTTTCCACTACTGCCCCGATAATAATTTTCTGATCATTTTGCAATGGCAATGCCGCCTGCAAACCGAAAGACAATCCGAAATCGCGCAGTCTTATCTTCTCATATTTTTGCATATTATAAAAGTCTGATGAACTCAGAAAATATATTTCAGAATTTCTGTTCAGTGTCCCAAACAGATAATTCAGGTTGACACCGGCTGATATATTTTCAATTGGTTCTATTGCCACTCCGAGAAAGGCTTTAGACAGTGAACCCACTCCAAAATAACTGTGTAAAACATTTCCTGTGTTTTCACCACTCTCATTTACCTTTACGTCATACCCCACATCCGAAAAGGGTGTGAGCCCCAGGCTGGTTGCCATCCAGTCATTTATCCGGAAATTCATTGCAAAATATCTGAAGTTGATATCATTTGCATTCATATGTGTAATATCATTACTATACCTGGCAAACTTTCCGGTAATGCCGAACTCAAACATAAAACCTAAAGAATCAACTGCAGTATAGGAAGCAGGGTTTGAAAGGTTGATCTGCCTGTTATACCTGCTGGCTATTGATGCTCCTCCCATTGCATAGGTACGTCCGAACGAGTATGGCTGTAAATCACCAATGCCAAACCTTGAGTAAGGTGAGGTTGTGTTATTATTGAATTGTGCAAATAAAAACACCGGAGTCAGAATCGCCAATGCAAGTAAATAAAAGCTTTTAAATCTCCCCATTATATACTAATATGCGGTTTAGTCCTAAGACTGTTAAATTAAAATTTACAAAGAAAGAATTTTTTAATTTGTTATCAAAAAAATTAGCATCACCTCCTGTAATAAATACTTTTAAATTTGTATAAAATTCCTTAAACATATCTATGGTTTTATCAGTTTCATAAATTATTCCCAGCTGGACACCTGTAAGTATTGATTCATCGGTTGTACTGCCAAATAATTTGTCAATTTCCCCTTTTTTTAATTCCGGCAGCCTAGCAGTAAAACGATGAAGCGCTTTGAATCGCATATCCAGTCCCGGTGAAATTTTTCCCCCAAGATATTGATTTTTTTCATTGATAAAATCATAAGTTATCGCAGTTCCTGCATCGACAATAAGGGTATTTGAGCCGGGAAAGAGGCAGAATGCGCCTACAGCAGCCGCAAGCCTGTCATTTCCAAGTGTCTTTTTTGACTGGTAACAATTTTCAATCGGGATCGGTGTATTATAGTCAAGCTGCATAAAGGTGTCGAAATTTTGTTTCAGGAACAGCTCTGTTTCAGGCTCGAAATTTTTAACTGATGAAACGATAGCTCTGTTCAGGGAGGTATGCTTTTGTTTGAGTTCGCCAATATACTGAATATTAACATCCTTTACACAAGATACACTTATCAGTTCCTGATTGTTAAAGATTGCGATCTTAGAAAATGTATTTCCGATATCGATTACCAGGTTCATATCAGTCAATTATTCTAAGACTTATATCAAGAGCCTTTACCGAATGAGTCAGTGCTCCGATTGAAATATAGTCAACGCCGGTTTCGGCTACTTTCCTGATACGCTTAAGGGTCATATTGCCGGATGCTTCAATTTTTGTTCTTTTATTGATCATATCAACAGCCTCTTTCATGATCTTTGAGGTCATATTGTCAAGCATGATGATATCCACGTTGGCATCCAGGGCCTCCTTCACCTGTTCCATTGTGGCAGTTTCGACCTCAATTTGAATTCCTGCCGGGATTTTTTCACGAATAGCCACAACTGCTTTTTTGATACTTCCGGCAACCTGGATATGATTATTTTTGATCATCACCATATCGTACAAACCAAATCTGTGATTTGAGGCTCCCCCCATCCTGACCGCATATTTATCCAGATAGCGGTACCCGGGCATCGTTTTTCTGGTATCAAGGATTTTCACATCGTAGCCTTCAACTTTTTTGATGCATTTATCTGCATAAGTTGCTATTCCTGATAACCGCTGAAGAAAATTAAGAGCTTTTCTCTCTCCTGTTAATATCGCCCTGAAGTCGCCTTTAAACTCAACAAGTACATCTCCCGGCCTCACTTTGCTGCCATCATGTATCTTTTCGTTCCATTCAATATCTTTATCGAATTTTTTAAATACCATTTCTGCAACCTGAAGTCCGGCAATTACACCTTCCTCTTTAACCAAAAGGATAGCTGTTTTTTTTGTATGGGGCGGTAAAAGATTATTTGTGGTGATATCACCTTCGCCTATATCTTCTGCAATTGCCAGTTCAAATAATACTTCGGCTGATTTTAATGTCTTCTCATCCATCATTTTTTACTCTATTTTCTAACAGGTTCGAACTGAATTTTTTTATTTTTTTGTTGTATTGTATGCACTTCAAAATCGGAATTTTCCTCCGGAAAATCGCTTCTGATATGTCCTCCGCGGCTTTCTTCGCGCTTTAATGCAGCAGTGGCGATCAGGCTGCAAATAGTGGCGCTGTGATAAATTTTCATAAGGTAATAGTCATTTTGTTCATTACTGTATTTTTCCATTACCTCCCTGAAGTTAGCCAATGCTTTTTCTATACCTGTTTGGTTTCTTACAATTCCCAGGTATTTTGACATGATTGAAGCTGTGTTATTTTGGAACTCGAGAAATGTATTCTCATTTTCAGTGTTGATCGTAATGGGATATAAACTGCCTGTATCGCAGTCATTGCCGGTAAGTTGTGCAGCTTTTTCGCTTGCCCTTTTACTGAACACAAGGCACTCGAGTAATGAGTTGCTTGCCAGTCTGTTAGCTCCCATTACGCCGGTGGAGGCAGCCTCTCCGCAAATAAACAGACCCTCAATATTAGTTTCAGCATTGAGGTTTGTTCTTATTCCTCCTACCATATAATGTGCTGCCGGAGATACCGGCAGCAGGTCTTTGGTCATGTCAAGACCAAGCTTTTTAAGATGTATATAAATATTGTAGAACCGGCTTTTAATTTTTTCAGGGTCCAGATGTTTGAGCGACAGGTAGATGTAATCTTTTCCTGAATCACGTATCTGTTTAAAGATACTGTATGATACAATATCGCGGGGCGCCAGTTCAGCCAGGGGGTGTATATCTTTCATAAACCTGTTTTCGTTATGGTCAAGTAGCCAGGCCCCCTCGCCGCGCACTGCCTCACTGATCAGATAGGCATCTGTTCCTGGAATATAGAGCGCTGACGGATGAAATTGTATGAATTCTATATCAGCAATTTTGGCACCTGCCTCAAAAGCCAGGGCAATACCGTCGCCAGTTGCGGTATCCGGATTTGTGGAGCGTGCGAACAGTCTGGACAACCCTCCTGTGGCAAGAATAACTGCTTTAGCTTTGAAGATGATATTGCTGCCCGTTTTAAGGTCTATCGCCATAATACCAGTTATGCGGCCGTTATTTTTAAGAAGTCTGACAACCGATAAATATTCAAAAGGGCATATAGATGGTTTCTCTTTTACTTTTTCCAGGAAAAAAGAGGTCAGCACTTTACCTGTGGCGTCTCCCCCTGCATGCAAAATTCGCCGTTTGCTGTGGCCTCCTTCCATTCCCAGCAGATATTTTCCATTGTGCATATCGAACTTCATACCCATATCTATGATTTCACGAACCCTCTCAATACCTTCGTTTACCAGTATCCCGACTGAATCCATATCACACAATCCGCGGCCTGCTGTGAGAGTATCCTTAATGTGGAGTTCGGGAGAATCGTCGCTGCTTATCGCAGCAGCAATACCTCCCTGCGCATAATATGAATTGCTTATATCAAGTTCTGATTTGGTTACAACAGCAACACTCCCAAATGAAGATGAGTGATATGCAGCAGTGAGTCCGGCAAGCCCGCTGCCTATAACAATAGTATCAAATTCAAATATTTGCATGAAACTAAGATCTCGTGAGTACCCGGCAAAGTTACTATATTCTTTCATTTTTTATTTGTCACGGAAGGATTTTATGTATGTAAGGAGCCAAATTAAATTTTTCGTTTTTGCTTATTAATCATCTGTTGCAGTATTCAACTTTTTACTTTTTCCTTCGACAACTACCACTATTTCGCCTTTAGGAGGATTTTTAATATAGTAGTCAACTACTTCTGACAGAGTACCTCTTTTTATCTCTTCATATAATTTACTCATTTCCCTGCAAACACAAATACGGCGGTCACCTCCAAGATAATCATGCAGCTCTGACAATGTTTTCGTTAATCGAAAGGGAGATTCATAAAAGATCATGGTCCGGGATTCATCTGACAGCTCTGACATTCTTTTTTTACGGCCTTTTTTCCTGGGCAGAAATCCTTCAAAAACAAAACGGTCGGCAGCTAATCCCGACACAGCAAGTGCAGGTATGAGAGCAGTAGGTCCGGGAAGACACTCAACATCAATATCCTGTTCGATACATGATCTGACCAGCAGGAAGCCCGGGTCTGATATTGCCGGAGTGCCTGCATCGGAGATAAGGGCAACAGTGTTCCCTGACTTTATCTTTGCAGTTATGGAATTTATCTGTTTATGTTCGTTGTACTGATGGTGGGGAATGAGTTTTTGTTCGATGGCCAGATGGTTTAACAGTTTTGCGGAAACCCTTGTATCTTCTGCCAGGATAATGTCGGCGCTTTTCAGGACTTCTATAGCCCGCAGGGTGATGTCGCCAAGATTGCCGACAGGAGTGGGCACAAGGATCAGTTTTCCGGTCTTATTCATAGTGGAACCTGCGTTTTACCAGATTAATAAAATGCAGGCTGGTCTCGTTCTTTTTCCATTTGAAGTTGTGACGAAGATAATCTGCAGCTTCTTTCTCATTTTTCATAGAATCAAGAATATTTACCGTTTCTGAAAATTTGTTAGCATCATTGTCAAAAAGTTCACGAATATACTGAAAACGGTCATTGATACCTATGGCTGCCTTAATGCTTGCCAGGGGCCGGTTTGATAATTTAAACTCCAGTTTGTTCTGTTCGGTGATCATGTCATTGATAGATTTGGCTTTGAGGAAGCTGTCGCCTAACCGTGATTTGACATCAGTTATTTCGTCCGATTCCTCA
>CAZBWK010000018.1:0-45770 GCA_964495655.1 uncultured Prolixibacteraceae bacterium
GGATTTGGATAAATTAATGGACGGATTAATTCAAACAGCAAAATTTTTGGCAAGTCAAGAGTTTGATCCTCTCTTAACTGCTGCCTTGATTGCTTTTGGGTTTGTTTTTATCCATCCTTTCTCAGACGGAAATGGCAGGATTCATAGATATTTGATACACCATATTCTTGCTAAATCAGGATTTACACAACAAGGAGTGATTTTTCCGGTGTCGGCGTCAATTTTGGATAAGATTGATGAATACCGGATTATTTTGGAAAACTATTCTCACCCTGTTTTGGAATTGATAAAGTGGAAGAGTACACCTGATCATAATGTTCGTATACTGAATGAAACAATAGATTATTACCGTTATTTTGATGCGACCAAACAAGCAGAATTTTTATTCGATTGCGTGGTTGATACAATTAACCGGATTATACCTGAAGAAGTTGATTACATTCTTAAGTTTGATGAGTTTAAACGATTCATTGATGATCAGTTTGAAATGCCGGATAAGTTGGTGGCCAGCCTGGTGAGATTTCTTAGACAAAATAACGGAATACTTTCTAAAAGGGCCAGAACAAAAGAATTTTCAAGGTTGAGAGATGCAGAAGTAGCTGAGATTGAAGAGGTATTTAAAGAAGTTTTTAAAAGTTGAATTTTTTTTAAATCAGTCGTTTATTCCTGAATGCCACCCCTGAACCATATTTTAAGTATTTCTCAAACCGGTAGGCTTTATACTTATCGGAAAAAGCAATATAGGTGATCAATGTCAACGGTAATTTATCCTTAGTATAGTGAACTTGCTTTTTGTTGTGACGTTTGAGCCTTTCTTTAAGATTTTGAGTACAGCCAGTATAGTAACTATTATCGGAGCATTTTAAAAATGTAGACGTACCACATGGTCTGGTAGTTTGGAGTTTTAAGCTATGCAAAAGTAATAAAGTGATTTCACCTTCGCCAAGGCTTCGGTGAGTAAAAATTATGTGGATTGCATCCACCGAAGCTCACCGAAATGGAAAGTTTATTAAGGTATTTTCGTATGATTAAGATGAAATCTCTCCTACGCTGAAGCTTCGGTGAGCGAAGGTGGAGCTGGCGGGAGTCGAACCCGCGTCCAAACGAGGAAGCCACAAGCTTTCTACATGCTTAGCCCCGACTTGGTTTTCGTATGATGGATGGATCAGGGCCACCGACCATCATCTTAGCTTCTGAATTGTCACAGGAACAGCGAAGCAATATTCCTGCCAGTTCCGGTTTATTCTGCACCGCCTGATCGGGCCGCTCCGAAACATTAGCACCCGGACGATGTCTTGTCCCGGTGCCTTGCACCGGGATTAAGCGATTAACCTACTGTAATTCGGCTACGCAGCAAGAGCGTAATTATTTTCGCCAATTATATTTTGATCATTGTTTATAAGGGTCAACAATCAAAACCCTGCATGCTTACCTGCCTCTTCTACCCGCTGTCAAAACCAGTCAGCCCCGGTAGATATATAAATAATTGATATTCAAAGAACAAAAAGGCAATGGAAAATGCCGTGTAACAAACTGATAACAAATGTACCTTTTTTGTACACTGCCCATTGCTGTATTATTTGCAAAGATACATAAATTTTGTTTTCTGGAACGAACATCTCAGAAACCACTTATTTTAAGGGGTGCAAGACAAGTTGGTAACACAACTGCAGTTGAAATGTTTTCTAAAAAGTTTGACCAGTACATTTACCTTAATCTTGAAAAAATGGAAGAACGTGTCCTGTTTGAAAAGCAATACCCTTTTTCTGACCTTTTAATGGCAATCTTCGTTTATGCACGAAAAGAAACAATCCAGCGCAGAAATCGACTACATCTTTCAGCATAACGGCAAACTTATTCCGATATTCGTGTTTGTTTTTTGGTCGCCATTGTTTTATAAATAATATTATTTTTTAATTTCCTGCAATAATGCCAGGGCTTCTTCAACCATTATTTCTCCTGATCCCGGACTAAGCCGTGAGTTAAGAGGCTCATAATCTCCCTCCCTGAAAGCCCTGAGTGTTGGAATGTAACTAATTGCAGAGTTGGCAAGCTCAATGATCATAGTATTACGATAAGGAGATCTTTTTTTCAGGTCAAGTCCCAGTTCAACAAAGAGTTCCCCTGGCATGGTAATAATAATAGTATTGCCGGTTAATTGGATTGCATGGATTTCGACCGGAAACATCCAGGGTTCTCCTGAAACTATTGGGACAATAGCTTCTGTCTTTCTGATTTGTTCGAGATCCAGAATTTTTCTCCTGCGCATATTAACCATAAACGGCCTTTCGGGATATAAAGGTTCAGTGCCCTCTTTCGCCCATTTTAGTTCCTGGTCTGTATAATCCTGAAGAGGAAGACAGACTGTCTTTGATCTGATTTTAAATTCTGCTTCCTCGTGTTTGTCAGGTGTATAGGCATTTTTAATTGCTTCACTCAGGCCTTTAGCCACTTTTTCTCTTCTCGCTTGTGTGTCAGAAGCAGGTTTTGCCTGATCTCTTGTGTTGATATCTCCACATGCTCCGGCTCCAAATATTGAAATAATCTGATCTCCAAATATATTTTTCATATTTTGGTGAAGGTAATAAGGATAATCAGCACTGAAATAAGCTCCCTCAACAGAACCGGCGTAATGACTGGCAAAAACGGTAAGAGAGGCATTAAACAAATCACTTCTGTTATTTTTGAATAAAACAAAATGAACATCCGGGTCATTAGGTCCGACTGGCTCAACTATCAGCGGATTTAAATTTCCGGGATTAAAAAGAACTCTTCCGGTTTTCAATAAATAGCGCCTGTTAAAAGAAATATTCGGGGCATTACCTATACCCGTTTTCAATTCAACCTCCTGTAACTGTTCATTTGCCCTGACAATGGCTTCAGTCATTCCGGCGATCAGTTTTGAAATATAACTTTCATGATCCTCATCTGTCAATTTTTCTTCAGCTGCCTTTGCTGCATAATTATTGGCTGTCTTTGCTATTGTATCATGATGAGGAACATGATGAGTATGAGTAGCAGCGATCGTAATATTCTGAAAGGGAATTCCGGTATTTTGAGAAGCATTATCCCTGACTAATCTGCTCAGATCCCTCTCTATTATAATTAAATCACATATTAACAGGGCACCCTGCTCATCTCCTTGTTTAAATACTAAGGCTTTTGCATACAAAGAATCTTTGACACCGATACTGTTAGTTCCCGAATAAAACGGATAACCTGTTGGCGGAGTAATATTTACCATAGCTGCTCCAACTTCAGGTGGTTCCGGTTGATCATTGTTGCAACTGACTAATAGCAATAATATTAATCCGGCTACAGACAAAATACAATTGGATCGTAAAAGCATTAACCTAATAAGCTTTTGTTTTGGGGGAAAACCTTCGGGTGAAAGATAAAAATCATTCATATGATTAAAATTTATTGTTTTCAAAGGTATCATATGGAACTCGCATTTTTAATCATCACCTTGGGTGTAAATATTTTACATGCTCGTTTCATAAGATAAAAATTAATAAATTTCAAAAGTTTCAAACAGGTTAATTTTTCTATGCTAAAATTATGGAATTTTTTTGAGAAAAATACGGATTGGTAATATGTAATTGAATCATATGTTTGGATTTACATGATTATAGTTAGTTATTTTATCAGGCTAAAACCGCATGATTCGGCTTCAGGAATGACTCCCGGAACTGTTTCAAAAGAGCAACATTTTGAAATCAGACCATCAAATAATTATTGGGATAGTGTTAATTCATCAGTAATTATTGTTTTTATACTGATATTCTATATTTATTTTTGATGAATCTGATTTAGCTTTATCAGATCATATAAAATTTGTATTGAATTAATTTTTTTTTCAAGTAACCTGTATGTATGATATTATTGGAGATGTTCACGGCCATGCACAGTTGCTTAAAAAGTTACTGACGACACTGGGATATAAAAAGAAACGGAACGGGTATACACATTCATCCCGTAAAGCTGTATTTGTAGGGGATTTTATTAACAGAGGGCCTGATATCCGGAAAACTATCAGGATTGTCCGCGATATGGTTGAAAATGGCAATGCGCATGCTGTGCTGGGCAACCATGAGATCAATGCAATTATAGCCAGCCTGAAAGATAAAAAAGGAATGCCTCTGATAAAGCCTCCGTTGAGAAATTTCATTTCGGTACTAAAGACCACTGAAGAATTTGCTAATGCCAAAGAAGAATGGGCAGGCCACCTGAAATGGTTAAGATCACTTCCGCTCTTTCTGGAGATGGACGGCATTCGGGTAATCCATGCATGCTGGTCTGATCAGGCGATAGATTACCTAAGGGAGAACATTACATATCCGAGGATTAAAAAAAGGATCTTTCATGAAATTTATAATGATCCCGGTTCGAAGATTGCCCAAAATATCTGGCTTGTAACCAAAGGACCCCAGTTTAAGATGCCTGGTGACCTGAAAATTATTAATAATAAAGGAGTATCACCGCGCTCTTACCGCATTCGCTGGTGGGAAGACCCTCATGGGAAAACATTTGAGGAATTATCATTCGAGAGTAAATTTAAATTGCCCCAATATAATGTGCCCGATCAGATACTGCCTGTTACCTATCCATATAATACTGATAACCCGGTTCTTTTTTTCGGCCATTACTGCCGGTTTAAAGGACCTTATATCATTAATCAAAATATGTGTTGTGTCGACTCTTGTGTTAACGGCAGTAAAGTATTGACTGCCTATTCATGGCAAGGTGAAAAGAGACTTATACCAAAAAATCTTTTAAGAATTACAGATATTATTGATTAAATATTTGGAAATGTGATGTTTATTGAGAATTTTAAAAATAATAATATTTTGTATTGCAGAAAAAAAAAGAAAGTATATATTTGCATCACCTTTTCGAAAGCATTTAATGAAGAGGTGATGTTCAAAAATATTTTGCAATAATAAAATATAAGGTGGCGTAGTTCAGTTGGTTAGAATGCCGGCCTGTCACGCCGGAGGTCGCGAGTTCGAGTCTCGTCGTCACCGCAAAAAGGGGTTAATCATTTCCCCTTCTGGTTTCAATGATCACTACGCCGTTAGCTCCCCTTGATCCGTAAATAGCAGCACTTCCGTCTTTTATCACGTTGATACTTTTTACCTGTATGGGAGAAATAGAATTCAGTGTTCGCGAATCAATTATAACGCCGTCTAACACGACCAGCGCAGCGCTGCTTAAATTAATCGAGTTTTGTCCCCTGATAATTATCTCGTCGTTGATTATCTGCACTCCGGCAAATCTTCCGCGAATCAGTTCAAAAATGTTGCTGTATTGCGAGAAGTCCAGGTCATCATTGTTCAGGCTGGCAAGAGAATTAAGCCTTTCATAATCGGATACGTGACCGTAACCAATAGCATATTCGCGTGCTTTTTGACCTGGTTTCAATTTCAGGTTAATTGCAGCAAATTTAGTGTTTTCACTAAGATCCACCCTTTGGTTATAAAATCCGTAGGCCGCAACTTTTAATTTGTCTTTGTGGTTGCTCCCCACAGAAAATCTCCCAAGTGTATCAGTAAGTACCTTTTGCTTTGAACTGAGAACCTTTACCTCTGCATTAATAAGAGGTATGCTGTCGAATGTTGTTACTATCCCGTGAATAACTCTATCCTGCGCCCCTGTAAAGATTGACAGAAACAAAGCAATTATTGTAAGCTGAAAAACAAACAGTTTTTGTTTCATTTTTTTCCTTTCACTTTTATTATTTACACATACTTAACGCAAAAATCATGCCTTTTGTTTTACTGTTTTCCCAAAGCATATATTTTTTTTATGCGGTAAGGTTTTTTTTGTTGAGATTCAAAATATGTTCGCATAAGCAACTCAGCTATTATTCCTGTAGTTATGAACTGAATACCCCCCATAACAAGAAGAATTCCCAACAGCAGCAATGGTTTTCCCCAGATATCATGACCAGTGATTTTCAGGATCAGCATATAGATATTTATTATAATACCGATCCCGAGAGTTATTATTCCGATTCCGCCGAAAATATGCATCGGCCTGTGAAGATACTTTTTGTGGAAAAACATCAGTATCAGGTCACTCATGACCCTTGTAGTACGGCTGAGGTTATATTTTGAGCTTCCATACTTTCTTGGCCTGTGGTTCACATCAGTCTGTGTTATATGTGTGGCTCCCTCGAGCGCTATCAATACCGGGATGAACCTGTGCAATTCACCATAAATATTTATGTTTTTTATTGTTTCCCTGGTAAATATTTTAAGTGTGCAGCCGAGATCTTTCATTTTTGTGCCGGTCGATTTCCTTATCATATAGTTTGCAATCCTGGAGGGTATTTTTCTGAGGAACATACCGTCTTTTCTGTTTGCCCTTACTCCGGCCACCATATCCCATTCTTCATCTTCTATCATTTTTAGCATCCGCGGCAGGTCCGCCGGATCGTTTTGCAGGTCGCCGTCGATGAGTGCAATAAATTCTCCATCTGCATTATCAATGCCTGCCTGCAAAGCGGAACTCTGACCGTAATTTCTTTTTAATTCTATTAATTTGAATCTGCTGTCATCTAATTTTTTTATCTCTGACCTGGTGCCATCGGTAGAGCCGTCATCTACAAAAACAGCTTCAAAATCTATATCCTGGAGAGCTTCTTTGATCTGACAGGCAAGAGGTTTTATATTGGGTTCCTCATTAAAAACACATATTACCAGTGAAAGTTTTTTCATCCGAATTAACTTTATGAATTTCACTGCAAAGGTAATCATTTACCTGTTAAATGTATTAATATACACCATCGCCAAGCCTGAATATTAGGGATAAACGTATCGTGTTGTGATTCCACTCACGCAGTCCGTATATATAGTAAAACTTAACAGATCCGAAATTGAAAATTTTTGCCAGTTCAAAATTCAGCTGCATGGGGCGGTCACGTTCATTTTTATAGCCTGAATAACCTGACAGTGAAGCTGATGCCTGCCAGTTTTTACTGGCTATATCACATCCTGCTGCATACATAAATGCGTCGTTCTGAAGCCTTAATTCATCATTGGTCTGCCAGGAATAAAATCCTGTCAATCCAAATGGTGTCAGATCGATATTCCTGCCGTTTATAAGGTTTTTTGAAAAACTCAAATCAAAAAAGTAGCCAGGACTGTCACTATAACGTGCAGCTGCCAGGTTATTGCCTGAGGCTGTTTTGGTAGCCATTCGCAGCAGGGTGTTTGGAAATTTTCTGTTTCTGAAAATCTGGATGAGGGTGCTGAAATAGAGATCTCCCATGGCAGTCCCCCTTCCGTCTCTGTCGCGGGCAAATCTTTCATCACGTATCTCTTTGGTGAAAGAGTAATGCTCAATGATTACTCCGTATATTTCTACGGCGATCTTATTCTCAGCGAATGGGATAAATATTTTTCCTGAAAAATCCTGTGTGGGATCACCACTGTGAAAATGTGCAGAGGCTGTAATCTCCATGTTGCCGGGACCTTCAATCACTCCCTTTTTTACAGGAGGAACCGGCAATGCGTTAGGACCAAGATATCCCGGAGATATTTTAAGCCAGTTGCGCCACCCGGGATCACCCGGCTTCCAGTCATGGGTTTCGTTCCACCATGTATAATCTTCGTTTTGATTCTGCCCGTGAATAGTATATGCGATCATTACAAATGCGGCCAATAAAAAGCCTGATTTTATCCATGCCCTCTTATCCATAAATCTGATTATTAAAAAGTCTGATTATAAAGGATGAGTCCTCTTTTTGCGCCTTTTTTGATTCAAACACACCCCTTATATGCTTGCCAATAAGGGGTGAATCGGATCTCCATCTCAGCTGCCGGTCCCATTTGGTTATAAACCGAGTTTTTCCCTTATATGCATAGGTATGCCGTCTTTATGAAGCATAATACACATTGTTTTGTAACGCATATAAGGTTTGGAAACATATAGATAACCGTTGTATTTATTATAATCTCCCCATGAATTCTTTACTTTATAAAAGGTATTGCCGAACTGGTCTTTGGCATAACCGGTTATATGCATTCCATGATCATCGGTAGTTTGAAAATTGTCGAATGCCTCCTGTCTCATTTCCTGGTTTATCTCAAGCTCGGGAACAGTCTTCTCGAGCTTATACAGTTCGTTTTCACGTTCTCTGTCGGGGAGTGATTCCCATCTTGAAATTTCAGCATTTGACATATCTTTTTCCGGAGCTGCCGGAATTACTGCTATACCTTTATTGCTTGAGGCAAATCCTTTTTCGCTTACATCTGCAGCCCATGCCACCGTATATCCGTTATTTAAAGAATAATCTATAATTTCTTCAAGTTCATTCACCGGAACATTGTATAATTCATCCCACGACCAGTTATCCGGGATTTCAAGGATGAATTTTGTGTAAAAAGGATGGTGGGTATAAGATGTTATTTCAACATAATCAGACATATCCAGACCAATGAAATTTTCGGCAAAACTAAGCGGAGTGTATTGAACCTCTTCGTAGATAAAGTTTTTTGGAATTTCACCCAGGTACGAATTGAGAGTTGATGTAAAGGCTTCGCGCCACGCTGTGGAAAGTTTATTGTTTTTATTTTCCACCACCGCATCTACAAATTCGCGAAGTACACGGTCCATCTCACCATGAACATGTTTTTCTTCTCCGTATTTTAATCCGTCATATACAGCCTCAGGCACGATACCGTATTGTGAGATCATGTTGGTGACATCGTGAAAGGCCCCGCCTGCAGAAAAGTTCAGATTACCATGTGTTCTGACATATTTTACAGCTTTCTCTGCGTAAGTGTGCCAGACAATAAACATTTCTGATAAGTCTGCAACGGGTCTGCCCAAACGGAGCATTTCTGATTCAAGCAGCGATAAGGCGGAAAATGACCAACAGGTACCTGACCTGTGCTGGTCTTTAACAGATGTTGCCGGTAAAGTAACCACATCATTAAATATATACCCTGTGTCCTTCTTCTTTTTATCATTTTCGCCAGCAACTACTGATATTGCAAATCCCAGTATAATAGCTGTAATTAAGTATTGCTTTATTCTGAACATCATGATCTTAATTATTGTATAATCTTCAAAAATAATAATTATAATATTTTAAAAAAATAAATAATGCTGATGAATTCGTGTATCGTTTTTATTTAATATTATTTTTGTTGATTCAGTATAGAAAAATAAAACTAGCATGATAGGAAAATCACACGAGAGTATGATTAAAACATGTGCCAGTTACATAAGATACCTTTGAAATAATTCATTTTAATCAAATGAAAAAAACATTATGCATACTGCTGTTTACCTTCTCAGCATATTTTGCTGCCGAAGCTCAGTTGAATATAAATCATTATATCAGGGTTGGGCGTACCAGGATATCAATAGGTAATTACACAGGGGCTATTGAGTACTTCAATATTGTTATCAAATTCAGACCTCATCTTCCCGAAGCTTATTTTTTCAGGGGTGTGGCTAAACATCAACTGGAGGATTTCAGAGGGGCAATTAATGATTATAACAAGGCAATAGAGATAAAACCATTTTATCCTCAGGCATATATGAACAGAGGAATGGCATACCATAATCTTCATATGTTTGAAAAGGCAATTGAGGATTATAACAAAGGCCTGGAGTTTGACCCTGATGATGAAGCAATTTATAATAACCGGGGAATTGCTAAACTGTCAATGCAGGACGTAGATGGTGCAATTGCTGATTATGACAAGGCTCTCGGGATAAATCCGAAATCTACAAATGCTTTAATGAACAGAAGCAATGCAAGAATAGTGCAGGGTAATGTTGAGGATGCCATCCGTGACCTTAACCAGGTTATTACTATACGTCCCCACTTTGCAGGAGCTTATCTGAACAGGGGTATTGCAAGATTTGAAATGGATGATTATGCTTCGGCTTTGCGCGATTATGATCAGAGTATCAGACTGGAACCGGAGAACTCAATGGCTTATAATAACAGGGGAATTGTTAAGCATAAGCTTGAGGACTATGAAGGAGCTATTGCCGACTATGATATGGCTATCAAATTAAATCCGGAAATAGCAAGTGCCTATTTCAACAGGGCTATGGCCAGGGAAATATTGGGAAGGGACGGGTTTGAGAGTGATTACCGGATAGCGGCTCAGTTAAATCCTCAGTTTGACCTTAATCAACGCCGGCTTGATGCTGAAAAGCTTGCTCAACAGCAGCAGAGCAGTCATGGACAGACAGGACAACCCCCCGGTGCCGGCCAGCAGGCACCTGCTCAACAAGATGCAGACGACAAAGATGATGAGGAGGAGGGGAGTGATGATCCGGAATCAACCCGGCGCGACCGGAGAAGCAGGATAAACCTCATCGTGGAAGATACGAGAGACCTGCCGGGAGAGGAGGAGGATCCCGACGACGGGAGGGTACAGAACAGAAATATCGTTATCGACCTTCAGCCAATTTTTATTGTTTCTGCATTTGAAAAAAATGCAGTCGATTATGATCGTTTCCAATACTACAGTATTTCAGTAGATGAACTCAATGAAATGAATAATTATAATCCTTTTCTTACTATTACTAATAAGCCGGTTAGTGAATATCATGATGTGTTCGAAAACTTTGTGCTCTATTTTAATGCACGCCTGGAGATCAATGAAAGCAGCCATAATTACCTTAATCGTGCAGTATTTCATTGTCTGACAGGTGATTATAATTCTGCTCTTAATGATCTTGAAAAGTCGCTATCCATAAATGAAAATCAACCGATAGCATATTTTGTAAGAGGTAATTGCAGATATAAGATGCTTGAACAAATTGAACTTCTGTCCGGTGACCATCAGGAGGTGACTGTTGCTCTTGAAGATGCGGGTATGGATGATAATTACATTGATGAACATATTGCCCTGCCTGAATACCAAAGAATTATTGACGATTACAGGAAAGTGCTCTCTCTTAATTCAAGATTTTTCTTCGGATACTACAACCAGGCCTATATTAAGCTGAGACTCAGGGAATATAAAAGTGCAATGGAAGATCTGAATAAAGCTATAGAGCTTGAACCTGAATTTGCAGAGGCTTATTTTAACCGGGGACTTACAAAAATTTTTCTTGATGATATCGAAGGCGGCGCCCTTGACCTGAGCCGTGCTGGCGAACTGGGAATTCACGGGGCATATAATATAATAAAGAGATACTGTAATTAATGATAAACAGATGAAACGAATGAACTCCCCAATGGGATTTAAATTGTAAATGGCTCTAAATTATATATGGATATTCTTTTTTATTTCTGCTTTTGTCATCGGACTTGCGCGGCTGGTCTTTTTTGGCGATACTGAAGTTTTTTCCGATATGGTGACTGCCACATTTGACATGGCTAAAAGCGGATTTGAAATTTCGCTCGGACTTACAGGTGTCCTGACTCTTTGGATGGGGATCATGAAAATAGGGGAGAAGGGTGGTATTGTTAATGTGTTCAGCAGGGTCATAGGCCCTTTTTTTAACAGGCTGTTTCCTGAACTGGGGAAATCACATCCTGCTTACGGTTCTATCATGATGAATATAGCTGCTAACATGCTGAATCTTGATAATGCTGCAACACCAACCGGATTGCAGGCAATGAAGGAAATGCAGGAGACAAATCCTGATAAAAAAGTTGCATCGGATGCACAGATAATGTTTCTTGTTCTTAACACTTCAGGACTGACATTGCTCCCTGTCAGTATAATGGTTTACCGTGCTCAGCTGGGAGCGGTGAACCCTTCCGATATTTTTATTCCTGTGCTACTGGCAACTTATTTTTCAACATTAGCCGGATTAATAGCTGTTGCTATTTATCAGAAGATTAATCTTTTTGACAGGGTTGTGTTGCTCTATCTGGGCGGAGTTACCCTTGTGATAGCTGCTGTTATATGGTATTTTTCCACTCTCGATAAAGAATCAGTGACCCTCATTTCAGGACTTGCAAGTAATATTATTCTTTTTTCGGTCATAATAGCTTTTATTGTTATGGCTGTCCATAAAAGAGTAAACGTTTACGAAACTTTTATTGACGGGGCAAAAGAGGGATTTAAAACGGCTGTAAAAATTATTCCTTACCTTATTTCAATCCTTGTTGCTATCGGGGTATTCCGTGCCTCCGGTGCTATGGAATGGCTGATATCAGGTTTTACATCTGTGTTTGATCTTTTAGGTATAAATACAGATTTTTCACCTGCCTTGCCCACTGCACTGATGAAACCATTAAGCGGCAGTGGTGCCAGGGGAATGATGGTCGACGCTATGACTGCTTACGGCGCTGATTCTTTTGTCGGAAGGGTGGCAAGTACAGTGCAGGGAGCCACCGATACAACTTTTTATATACTGGCTGTATATTTTGGCGCTGTAGGGATTAAGAATACAAGATATGCAGTGGTATGCGGACTGATCGCTGATTTTACAGGCGTTATTGCTGCGATATTGATGGCATACCTTTTCTTTTATTGATGGTTGTTTACTGATACCGCATTTACAGTTGCCTGACTACCTTTTTCAAAGATACCAGTTTCTCTAAAAGATGCTCCAGCAGGTCAAGTTTCAGCATATTGGCTCCATCTGATTTTGCTTTTGCAGGGTCAGGATGCGTTTCAATAAAAATACCATCAGCCCCAACAGCTATTCCCGCACGTGCTATGGTTTCTATTAAGTCAGGCCTGCCTCCGGTAATTCCTTCTGACTGGTTTGGCTGCTGGAGAGAGTGGGTAATGTCGAGTATGACCGGCACATTAAATTTCTGCATCACCGGAATTCCCCTGAAATCAACAATAAGATCCTGGTATCCGAAAGATGTACCTCTTTCAGTTACCAGGATATTGTTATTTCCGCAATCCCTAACTTTCTGAATAGCAAATTTCATAGCTTCGGGCGACAGAAACTGCCCTTTCTTTATATTTACACTTTTACCTGTCTTTGCCGCTGCTGTAAGAAGATCGGTCTGCCTGCATAAAAATGCAGGTATCTGCAAAACATCTGCAAAATTTGCAGCAAGTTCTGCTTCCCCTGCGGAGTGGATATCTGTTATAACCGGAATATTAAACAGGTGCGCCGCTTTTTGAAGTATAATAAGCGCTTTTTCATCACCAATGCCTGTGAATGAATCAATCCTTGACCTGTTAGCTTTTTTGTATGAGCCTTTAAATATAAACGGAATTTGCAGCTTGTCGGCAATAGCTGATATCCTTTCAGCAGTCATTAATGCAATATCTTCATTTTCGATTGCACAGGGACCGGCAATTAGCAGAAAGTTGCCGGAACCGGTGTATTTGAGTTTTTCAATTTTTGGGATCATGATAAATAATATTTTCAGTGGTAAAAGTAATCAGGCGATTTGTCAAAGCAAAGAGGTTAATGAAAAAATGATTAAACCTGATAAGAAGTTATTGTGCCGGGTCAGGTTGTTAAGGAAAAATAAAAAAAATGAGAGACTCTCTAAAATTCTTTTATATTTTTACCGTCGGCTGAAGCCGACGGCAATGGATAAGGCTATGATGTGGCAGGCTGCCTTTTCAATGCCTTATCCCTTGCCGATCGCTTGAGCGAACGGTTTCTGAAATATATTAAATAACACTATAATGAAAGCACTACTTTTTTATATAATGTTGATAACAACCATTTCATCGGTTACTGCCCAGCCTTCGCCATATGTGCTGTTGGAGGCTGAAAGTTTTGATAAAAAGGGCGGATGGGTTGTGGATCAGCAGTTTATACCTGCAATGGGTTCACCTTATCTGCTGGCGCACGGTATGGGTGAGCCAGTAGAGAATGCTTCAACAACTTTGAAATTTCCTGAGAGCGGGGAATATTATTTTTGGGTAAGGACAAAAGACTGGGTGCCTGACCGGCCGGAAACTCCAGGCACTTTCAAGCTTATTTTCGACAAAAAGGAGTATCCTGAAATATTTGGTGTTAACAAAGGCTGGCAATGGGTTCCTTCAGGAACTGTTACTGTGGGCAATTCAGGAATATTATTGATTGAGCTGAAAGACCTGACCGGATTTGAAGGGAGATGTGATGCGATCTATTTTTCGAAAGACAGATATGATACCCCGCCTTCAGATTTGGAAATAATGCAAACATGGAGAAAGCAGAAGCTTGGCATCGCACCACCTGCCAATGCCGGCGGGTTTGATCTTGTTGTTGTGGGCGGAGGGCTTGCAGGTTGTGGCTCTGCCGTTGCAGCAGCGAGGCACGGACTGAAGGTTGCACTTATAAACGACAGACCTGTTCTTGGGGGAAATGCCAGCAAGGAGATCAGGGTACATACTGAGGGACTGGAGTTTTATACTATTGTGCAGGAACTCAATACAGAACATTATCCCAATGGTGATGCTGCTGCTATAAAGGCTAATGATACGATTGAAATGGTTGTGAGGGCAGAAAAAAATATATCTGTTTTTCCAAATACCAGAGCGTATTTTGTCCATAAAGATGGCAATAAGATCACTTCTGTTGATTGCTTTAATATTGAAACACATGAGGAAACCCGTTTCGAGGCTCCTCTGTTTGTAGACGCCACAGGCGACGGCTGGATAGGTTACTGGGCTGGTTGTGAGGTCAGAATGGGAAGAGAGTCGCGCGATGAATTCAATGAGTCGCTGGCCCCTGAAGTGGCAGACAGCATGACGATGGGAAATACTATCTTGTGGAATTCCATTAATGTTGATGATGCCGACGGAAGCTATGGCGAGACCCCTAAAACTGTTGGTTTTCAGGAGGTACCCTGGGCTATGGATGTTGCAAAAGATTATAAGGCCACCCGTGGTGAGTGGTTCTGGGAATACGGATTGACCAAAAATACTATTTATGATGCTGAAGAAATACGAGATCATATGTTCAGGGCAATCTATGGCAACTGGTACAATGTAAAGCAGGATCCTGCAAATGCGTCACTCCGACTTAAGTGGATTGCATACATTGCAGGCAAGCGTGAGTCAAGGCGGATTATGGGGGATTATATTTTAAAAGAGAGTGATATTCTTGAGAAACCTGATTTTGAAGACGGCTTCGTTGAAGAAGTCCGGGCAATAGATATTCATTATCCGCGCGAAGGCAAATATGATTTTTTGAGTGAAGCCAGATTTACCAAAATTGAACAGTATAAAATTCCATACCGCTGTTTGTACTCGAAGGATATAGATAACCTGTTTATGGCTGGCAGATGTTTCTCTGCCACCCACGTCGGACTTGGCAGTCCGCGTGTTATGCATACAACTACCCAGATGGGCGTGGTAACAGGTTATGCTGCCGCAATCTGTATAGAGAACAGTTGTTCACCAAGGGATGTGTACAAATATCACCTGGAGACAATGCGGGAGCGGCTTGATAAAATTAAATCCGGTGCAGAATTCAGGTATTGACTCTCTTATTTTATTAAGCAGACGCAGTATTACTTCAATAGAAGAGCAAAAAAAGCTCCGGGATCAGAGGTTAGCCCGGAGCATATATTATATTAGTAATTGGTATAATCCCATTTACCCCGGAAGGGCCTGCCTACCATCAGGTTTGCATAATCATCACCAGCAAATTTTTCTTTGACAGGATCCCAGAGTAATGGCCTTTGCAACTCGTATGCTATATTTATAATATTACAAACAGAGGCTGTCCGGTGTCCTGTTTCCACATCCGATACCGGTTTTGTTCTGTTCCTTATTGCATCGATCCAGTCCTGGTAGTGGTTTTCACTCACATAAACACGTTTATCACTTGCTTTAAGTTCTTTTTTGGCAAGATTTTCATCGGGGTAAGTGCGTATAAATGATCTGCTCACTTCGACCCTGCCTTCAGTGCCGATGAATTGCACTGCATTGCTGTCTTTTTCTGTTCCCCACTGTTTGTGGTTTACCCGCACACCATTTTCATAGATCATTGATAATCCTTCATCTAATTCAGGATCTTCAGGAGGGAGGAACTGAACCGGGCCTGACTTATCCATGTTGAGTCCCCATTGGGCAATGTCAAACATATGTGCACCCCAGTCTGTAATAAGTCCGCCGCCGAAATCCCTGTATCCCCGCCACCATGCCCACGGGCCTTTAACATCTGCAGGTGCAAAAATTTCATTAAAGCCTCTGTAAAGAGAAGGTCCTATCCATTCATTCCAGTCAAGTCCTTCAGGTACCGGCTCTGTTGGCAGGTCACACTGCTTAACAGGCTCACCGACACTTACATTTATTTCCTTAACCTCTCCTATATATCCGTTACGAACCAGTTCAACTGCATGTCTGAAATCTCTCCATGAGCGCTGCATATTCCCTGTCTGGAATACTCTGTCGTACTTCCTGGTTGCATTTACCATTGCCCTTCCTTCAGCAACAGTTAAAGCAAGAGGTTTTTCACAGTAAATGTCCTTGCCTGCTTTTGCTGCATCAACTGCCATCTGGCCATGCCAATGGTCGGGTGAAGCAATCACCACTGCATCGATATCCTTTCTCTCCAGTAGTTCGCGATAGTAATGATATCCGTCCACTTTAGCATTTGTGCCTTTCCCTGAATTATTGCCAATCGCAGCCTGGACAAAGAGATCCAGCTTTTTTTTGTATACATCGCAGGCTGCTAAAGCTACAGTGCCCTGACATTTACCAATACTGTTCATTAAAGTATATATCTGTTTGCCAACGCCTATGTAGCCTATGTTAATTCGGTCGTTGGCAGCTATGTAACCTTTACCCCCCATTACATGCCGCGGGATTATGGTTACTGCAGCAGCCCCCGCAGCTGCTTTGCCAATGAAATTTCTCCGGTTCATCATGATCTTTATTTTTTTATGGTTATCACTGAAAATATTTTGACAATAAAATTAATGAGTTTATTATATAAATTGAGAATTATTCAGGAGCATCTTTAGCACACCTGAATCCGGTATTAAAAAGGGATGTTTCAATTGAATTCATGGCTCTTCCGCTGACTGTGAAGCTGAGTTCTCCGTTCTGGTCATAAAAAAATGAGCCGCTGCGGATCACTTTTATGTTTGGGTCTTCGCGAAAAGGCTCATTGTTTCCGGGATATGGCTTATAATTGTCAGCACACCATTGCCATACATTTCCACCCATATCGGTCAGGCCTGCTTCATTTGGCTCAAAAGCGCCAACCGGTGATGTAAATAAATAACCGTCAAGAACTTCCGGCGTGTCGATTGTTCCCTGCCAGGTATTTGCATGATAGATGCCGTCTGTTGTGACTGAGTTGCCCCAGCTGAACCGGTTACCTGAATCTTTACCGCTTCGTGCAGCATATTCCCACTCTGCTTCCGTGGGAAGCCTTTTTTCTGCCCATGAAGCGTATGCAACCGCATCATTCCAGCTCACATGGGTGACAGGGTGATTTGGCTCAGCATCAGGACCTGAGGGTCCCAAAGGTTTTTCCCAGTAAGCTCCTGGCAGTAATTCCCATGCCTGGCGGTCAAGATTAAAAACTCCGGAATCTCCAAATTTTTCAGCCTCGGTTTTATATCCGGATGCTTTAATGAACCTGCTGAATTGTTCAGTGGTAACAGGAGTTTTATCAATATAAAAAGGACTTATGGTTACCTCGTGTACAGGTCTTTCGTTGGGAAGCCCGTTTTCTGAGCCCATTTTGAATGTTCCTCCTTCAAAAAATACCATCTCAGGTTCAGTTGCTGTTTCTGTAAATACATTGGTCAATGTTGATTCATTCTTAACAGGAGCTGGTTCTTCTTCCGATGGCTCAGGAATTGTTGCCTCGCCGTTCTTCGCATTCTGCTTTTTTTGTCCTGAGCATGAACATAAAATCACTATAATTGAATAAATAAATAATGCTCTCATAATCTATATAATATACTGACTGTAAAAATGGTTGTTTTTATTTTTTAATCAAAATGAAATTCCTTCAGAATAATAAATTTTTTAGTCATTGAAATTGAAAGTGATAATATCTTTATATATTTACATAAATTAAAAATTCAGATCTGTTAATTTTTTGTGCATATGAGCAGGTTAATTCTTTTAAACATACTGGTTCTTTTATTGTCATGTGAAGTTATTATTGCACAACCTTTTTCACTTGATGTGAAAATAAAAAACCAGCCTGATAATCCTGTGATCATTGGAAGTGTGAGGGGAGATAAGTTTTTGCCACTGGATACTATTCCAATTCAAATTGCTGAAGGCACACCTGTTTCAAAAAGATTACTGTTCACTTTTCCTGATGAACTTGATGCAGGAGTATACAGGCTTGTTTTCGGACAAACAACTTATTCGAGAGTCATGGGCGAACCCCCACAGCAGCTTGATTTTATTTTCAACCACGAAAATATCTCATTTGAAACGGATTTCAAAGCTCCTAATGACAGTCTGTTGATATTGAATTCAGAAGAAAACAGATTGTGGTTTAGTTTTTTGGCGAGTGACAAAAAGTTAAAAACTGCCATTGAAGAGTTGGAAAAGGAGGTTGATTATTACCGGAACAGACTGGTTGATTCCGGCAATATGCTTGCTGAGAAAGAATTAAATGAATTAAGGGTAAAAGCTTCAGAAAAGGCAAATCAGTTTAATCAGCTCCAGATGGAGAGGGATATGTTCATCTCGGGGATAGCAGATGAACATAAAAACCTGTTTGCTGGGAAAATGATTAAATGCTGCAGGGAACCATTTCGTGATGGCTATCTTTCATCAGAAGAGAGAAGAGAATTTGTTCAGAAAGATTATTTCAGACATGTCGATTTCACTGATGAGTCTTTAATAAATTCATCGGTATTGACTGACAAAGTCTTTAATTTTCTGGTTACGTTTAATCAAAAAGGATTTACAAAGGAGCAAAGGGAGCAGGCATATATTAAGGCTGTTGATATAATAATGGAGCTGGCAGGTAGTCGTGATGATGTAGCCGGAGAGGAGAATCCGGCAGGACTGATGTATGAGTTTATTCTCGGTTATCTGGTAAATGGGTTTGAAATTCTGAAAATGGATAATGTCCTGTCTTTTATAAATGATAATTACGCAGGCGGACTTTGTCAGACTGATGAAAAAACAACCCTGGTACGAAGGCTTGAATATCAGAAGATGAAACCAGGTACCGTTGTTCCTGATTTTACACTTGACGATATAAAGGGTAATCCGGTAAGTTTATCTAAGGTAATAAAGGATAAGGCTTTGATCATTTTTTGGGCCTCCTGGTGCGATCATTGTAATGAACTGCTTCCAAAAATAAGATCCTGGTTTGAAAGTGCGAATAATGCTGATCTTTCAATTATTGCAATTTCGCTTGATACATCACTTACTGAATGGCATAAAGCAGTTGTAAGAGCGGGATTTGAAACTTTTTATAACCTTTCTGACCTTCGGGAATGGGATGGGGAGGTGACGATGAATTATAATGTATATGCTACTCCGACTATGTTCCTGATTGACAGTAACCGCAACATAATTGCCAGGCCGGTTACATTTTATGAGTTAACTGAAAGTGTGAGGTTATGAAACGGGAATTCTTGAAAAGTTATATGAGTATTATTTCACTCATCTTTTTTTCACTTACATTTTGCCAATCAAAAAATGCTGATAAAATGGACTATTCAACTGTAAAGGATCTGGATATTGAACGCTATATGGGAAGGTGGTATGAAATTGCCAGGTACGATCATTCGTTTGAAAGAGGACTGGTGGGTGTGACAGCAACCTATTCGCTTCGTCCTGACGGTAAAATCACTGTAATTAACCAGGGATATAAAGAAAGTTCAGACGGCAGGTTAAATGTTGCCAAAGGAAAAGCTAAACAGCCTGATCTTTCTGAACCCGGAAAGTTAAAAGTTTCATTTTTTCTCTTTTTTTATGCCGATTACTATGTTCTCGAACTCGACACTGATTATGAATGGGTACTCGTTGGAAGTTCATCGGAAAAGTATCTGTGGATCCTAAGCAGGACTCCCGAACTGCCGGATAATACCCTGCATCATATCCTTGACCTTGCAAAAAAGAGAGGATATGATATAAACAGGTTAATTATGGTTGAACAAAAATCTTCGCAATCTTAATTTTCGGTTAATAAACGAGCATTTAATTAAAGAAATAATTCCTTATATAATTTAAATTGTATTTTTGAACAGATTAGTTGGTAAATGTAATTTTTATCATTATGGCAGTATCAGGAAAAAATAAAGTGCAGGCGCAGGTTCCGGAACCTACATTAAAAAGGTTGCCCGGATATCTTTATTTCCTTGAGAGAGCCAGGGAGGAAGGTATAATAAACATATCTGCCCCCGCCATTGCCAAAAGTTTAAAATGTGATTCCACCCAGGTGGTGAAAGACCTGGCTTATACCGGAATCAAAGGGAAGCCTGGTGTTGGTTACAATACATACGAGCTGATCCATGCACTGGAAATATTTTTAGGCTTTAACAGGATCAATGAAGCTTTTCTGGTGGGAACCGGAAACCTTGGTTCTGCCCTTATGGCATTTCAGGAGCATCAGTCACTTGGATTGAAGATCATTGCAGGGTTTGATGTGGATGAAGAGAAAATTGGCAAAGCAATCGGAGGCATCCATGTGCTTGACTACAATAAAATGTTCAGTCTTGCAGAGAGGCTGAATGTAAAGATCGGCATTATAACCACACCTGACCATGCCGCACAGGATGTTGCTGAAGATATGGTCAATTGCGGCATTAAAGCGATCTGGAACTTCAGTCCGGCAAACTTAGACCTTCCCGAAGATATAATAGTTCAGAATACCTCTATGAGTTCCTATGCAGCTGTGTTGCTGCACAGGTTGCAGAAACCAATCTCATAACCTTTAAATTATAGTAGCAAAATGAAAAATTTAGGAGAGCTGTTTTGTAATTTTGAAACCCTATTAAAGAAATATTTCTTTAATGATTTAAAAACTGATATTTGTCATGTTTGTGAAGATACTTATAAGGGTACAGTCGACAATAAAGATAAGAAGGAAGACAAAGACGTTGCAGAGTACAGGAACAGGTATAATTCCACAACCAGGTGGCAAACAATTTGATATATCTGCAGGTATTACCGGGTAATTTGCTGATATGCCCAGCTTATATCATTAAAGGTTTGGCCGCTTACAGGGAATAGCGGAGAGCGCAATTGGTTGTCAATCAGGCCCATGATATTAAGAAGCGCTTTTATTCCGGCCGGATTACCCTCTTTAAACAATAATCTGAACAGTTCTGATAATTCATGATGCTGTTGACGGGCAGATATATATTTTTCATTTAGAGCGCTATGCGCAAGGTTACTTAATTCTTTTGGCAAGGCATTTGCAATTACCGATATAACCCCCCTGGCACCCAAAGCAATCATTGGCAGGGTAAATGCATCATCCCCTGAGATCACTGAAAAATGTTCCGGTGCATATTTAATGATTTTTGATATCTGGGTAATATCACCTGAGGCTTCTTTGACTGCAACGATCTTGTCTGAGATTTCAGCCAGTTTGATTACTGTGTCAGCTTCTAAATTGATTCCTGTCCTTGAAGGTACATTATACAGAATAACCGGTACAGGACTGGCGTCTGCAATTTCGGAATAATGATTATACATTCCTTCCTGCGAAGGTTTATTGTAATATGGTGTTACAATAAGCAATCCGCTGACCCCTTTCAAATCGAAAGTATCAATATTTTTCAGGATTTTTTTTGTGTCGTTTCCTCCCATTCCCACTACTACCGGCAAGCCACTGGCTTTTTCTTTTATGAAGCTCACCACTTCAAGTTTCTCCTCGGTTGACAGGGTAGGGGTTTCTGCAGTTGTCCCCAGTGCAACAAGATAATCTGTTCCTCCATCAACCTGGTTTTTTACAATTTTTTCCAGTCCGTTAAAATCTATGTTGTTCTTTTCGGTAAAAGGGGTAACGAGGGCAACCCCGGTACCTTTAAAAACGTGATTCATATTGATGTCTTTTTATTTAGCTGGCTAAGATAAAAAATTTGTTGTTCTGCAAGAAATAAGGCATCTTGTTTACTTCCAATTTTAATGTTAAGATCAAAAAAATTGTGATCTGCAGGAGACCAGCCTACCTTGAATTTTGCACGGCTGAGAGCTGTGACATAGACCAGAGGCAGGTTTTGATGTAATGCCACGTTTAAAAAAAGATCAAATTCGGTATTAATAAAGCTTTCGCATGACTCCTCCCTGGGGAGGCCAATCCAGTTAAGGTCTTTTGAAGTAATGATATTAGTTGCTTTAACTATTTCATTATTATTAATGTCAATACACATATTCCTTAATATTACCTGCTGGTGGGAGAAATGGTTGTATAGATAGTTATACGCTTCGGCTTCTGATGGTTGCCAAAGAATACCTACCCTTTTTATCGACCCGGGCTGAGGAATCTTCACTTCCCTTTTAACCGTTGCAGCTTTTTTATATAGTCTTCTGTATGCGTATTTTTCAATTAATCTCATAAAAGTGCAAATGTAATAAATCAAGCTTTAAAAGTATCTATTTCCAGGTCCATTTATATATAAAATCGAATCCCGAATCTGAACCCTGGTTCGTTGCCTGTAAAAATAGGGATTTTAGCAACTGGTACTCAAGACTGATTTTTTCCGGCTCGATCTGTTTGTTTTTTTTGTCAAGAGCAAAGGTTCGCTGGTAACTTATAAACAGGTTATTTGTTATATACCTTCCTATTGATACACTTCCCCGGGTCCAGCCATCTTCGCCTGAAATCTCAATAACATCGAGTCCAAAGGATGACTGAAGTGCATCTTTTACTACATTGGAAAGTTGTCCCAGCGCAAGATCCCGGGCAATATCCAGGTTGCCAATTGATGAGCTTTCACGTGAATCGAGTTGGTTGGAGCTTTTGTTAAACAGCAGATATGAGATAGCATCCTTTTCCTCAATTGGTGATCCATCCAGTGAAAAGGACAGCTGTGGTTTGGAGACTTTACCTGTAACCTTTATGTTTAATTTTCTCAATAAATTTTCAACGTCCCTGAAGCGGTAAGCTATATTGAAATTAATTTGCGGATCAATATCTTCTCCTCCGGTCAGGGTAACTTCGCCCTCCTCAAAATCCAGACGTTTGCCGTAAAGCTTATAATATCCCCTTTTTACATTCATGGATCCGAACAGGTCGATCTGCCTGCCCTGGATGACAGCTTTTACAAGACCGTTAATTTCAAAATTCATGTTCTTCCCTTTAATCCATGTGTTGCCCGGTATTTCAACATCAAACTCACCGCTGAGATTTTTCATAATATCTGACATTTGCTGTTTTTCAATATCAGGAACAGAGGTTTGATGGAATTGAATTTTTTGAGCCTGCTCCCTGGCCTCAATGAGCAGGGGCTCTTCAAGATCGTCTGATACACGGTCGAACTCTTTTAGGAACAGGTCAGTATTAAGGTTAGCCTGCTTAATTATTAATTTTCCGCCTATTACCAGCTTTTCTGAACTTCCTGTCAGGTGTATTCCTGTATTTATTACCGCCCTTAATAAATCAGAATCCACAGGCCTGAAATTATTCCCGGTAATGCTTATTTTAATATCATTGAAACTGCCGTTATACAGGGTGTCTGGTTCCAATGATCCTTTTATGCTCAGATTTCCTCTTCCGGCATGAATGTTCAGGTTGTCAAGTGAAATCAATTTATTGGTTATACTGCTGTTCATTACAACATCCTTATAATTTATACCAAACCTGTCGTAACGAAAAGCTCCTTTTTCTATATTTACAGCTCCTTCGATTTCAGGGTCATCCAGTCTGTTCTTTATTTCTGTTCTGACAGAAAACAGTCCGGCAGCCTCAGCTCCTTTTAAAGGAATGAACGGGTTGATATGGCTTAGGTCAAACTGGTCGATGATTGCAGTTGCTTCTATCTTTTCCTCTTTTAAAAGCTGGAATTCCCGTTCTGCTAATGAAATTTTTACAGGTAACTTGCCATTAGCCTCAAAGAATCTTTTTCCCGTGCCATCAACATAGCTTTCAACTTCTATTCTGTCATTATTATAGTGACCATCTAATTTGACCTCTTCGATCTGAATATTATCCAGCGAGATATTTTCCGCCGAGACACTTAATGTAACTACAGGCATTTCTGCTTTACCCGAAATATTTAATTGTCCGTTGACTGTTCCTGCCAGAGGAAAAGGAATGATCTGAATTCCGGGAACCGGAATTAGTTTGATATCGCGCAATTCTGCATTAAAATTTTCGTCTCCCCGGACAGCTAAGGTTCCGTCGATTTTAACAAAACTGTTATTTGAGTTTATTTCAATATTATTGAATAACAGGGAGTCCTTGAGCAGAGTAACGGTGGAAGGACTCCCTGTTGTCCTCCATTCGTTATCCCAAATTTTAAAATAGAGCTCCTGCACTGTTAATACAGGATCTCCGGTGAACTGTAAACCGGTTTTTAATGTACCTTTTAGAGAATCTGAAGATAAGAAGCTTATTGTGTTTTCTGCTTTTTCTTTGTTAAATGTGCTTTCTGCATCAAACTGCTTGATTGTGAGGTCCTTAATTTGCGTATTGTCCAGTCTTAACCGGGTTGATCCGGTCCATGAGCTGTCTTTCATATTAAGGATGGCAGACGCATTTATCTTTTCGACTTTTAGATCTCCTGCTTTCAGCACCTTTAAGTCTATCAGAGTCGTGATGTTCAGTGAATCTGCCGGACCACTGACCTCTCCTTTGATCTCTCCGGTAAGGTCAGGAGATTCAATGCCTGCCATTGTTGCAAGGATTCCCGCATCTTTGGTTTGGAGTAAAAATGACAGGTTATTATTTTCTTTATAATTGCCCTGTCCTGCAATTTCTGCAAACATAAAAGGAGTTTCCATTTTTAATCCCTGAAGCTCATAGCTGTTATTTTTTAATTTAAGGGATGAGTTAAAATCCTCAAGTTTATATCCCAGCACCGATGATCCGTATGATATTAGTTCCATATCAATTACCGAATTACCGGGATCTGTCCCTTCGCCTTCAACTTTAATGTCAAAATTGAGGTCGGTATAGTATGACTCGTTAGAAATGATCTTGGAGATATCTGCATTTTTTAATGATGCATCAATCCGGAATGCCGGATTATCAAATATGCCGCTGATATAAAAGTTGGTCGTAATATTGCCTGCACCTGAGTTTGCCGTTATTAACCCGTGAGCATTATCATTACTTTTTTCCAGGTGTATATAGCTGCTGTCGAGGTAATATTTACTGTAAGCAACAGAACCTGTGCTGATGTCGGTGACCAGGGAGAGTCCCTTTATTAATTCATCGAAAAACGTGTTTCCCGAAGCTTCTGAATTTGCCGATGCCGGTTTTTTCAGTGAAAAGTCAGTCTGCAGGGTAGCCGACAGATTACCGGCAGACAACTCTTCTGCTGTTAGTGTATCAATTGTAAGTCCGGCCTTTAGATATAATGAGTCTGCGGTGCCACTCAGAAATGCTTCTAAACCTGAGATTAAGCTTATGTTTTCCGGGAAAAGGGGAAGACGAGGTGTAGTGTCAGTGGTATTAAGATGCAGGGAAAGATTCAAATTATGAGTACCTTCAAGATTACCCTGCCCTTTAATATTAACTGCCAGTGAGGGATGTTTCAGATTAATTCGTTTTATTTGGTATTCCTTCTCTTTTAAATTAATATCTGAAACTATTTTACCCCAGGGGGTGGATGCATTTACTGTTATATCAAAAAGATCTCCCGCCTTATTAAGATCCAGAGCAATATTGTCTATGCTATACTGATCGTATTGAAAACCGCTGAATTTTGCATTAAGCTTTATATTATTCTCACTGAAATTGAAGCCTTCTCCGTTAATATGCATGACTCCGGAAATATCCGAATGCATTTCAGGCTTTCCTGTCCAATGTTCTCCATCAATGTTTTTAGCTTGAAGGTCTATCTTATATGCTGAGGTCTTATCGGTTTTTAAAATATTTGCGTTCAGTGCAACTGACTGACCGTTCTCCCTGATTAAAAAAGAGATCTTACTTCCTTTTGAATCCGGAGAGTTATCATTTTCAACACTCAATGTAATTTCAGGATTTCCAAAGACTCCTTTAATCCAACCATTCAGGTCCTCTAATGCAAGAGGAGAGAGATTAAGGTATATTTCAGACTGTTCTATACTTTTAAGTGGAATACTGCCGTTTGATATAAGGCGGGTTACAGGCATGTCCAGTTCAAATCCTTTCCATGAAAAAACTGAATCAGCCATCATTGTTTCAATGGTCATCCGGTCTATTCTTAATTCCGGCTCTTTTGTTGCAAGATTAAATTTTGCCATACCGGCAAAAAGCCTGCCTTCAGAGTATTCAAAATTAAGCAGGGCATTGAGTTTTGTGTTTTCCGGTACCGGAGAATTTTCATTGTTGCTGTCAACATCAACAGTGATATTATTTAACTCAATTACAGGAAAATAAAGATGCCAGGCCAGAGGTTTTGATTCTTTTGTTTGTTGAATGGAGTCTGACACCGGCAGAAGTTTTTGAAAATTCCAACTTCCGTTTTTATCCTCTTTAAGGGAAAGGTGCATTCCGTTGATGCTGATTAATCCGGCCACAATATTTTTTTGAATTATTCGGGAAGGGGTATAATTGATTTCAAAACTGTCAATCCTGAGAATAGTCTCATCTTCATGTTTTAAGCTAATATCAACGATTGAAAAATTTGAAAAAAGGTTTCCTTCTATTTTTCCTATTTCAACTTTTCCTTTGACTGCTTTACCTGCGAAGTATGAAGCGGTTTTAGCTATCTGCGAATTAAGGACTCCGGTTGCAATAAGCAATAACAGCATCATCAGGATAATTATTGATCCTGTTACTGCAATTACTGATATTTTAATAAACCGTTGCATCTTAATTTGTTTTTTGAAATTTACTTTTGTGAAAATTTTTACTTAAAAAGTTAACGCTCTTTTATTTTTTCAGTCATGATCTCAGTCCTGTTTAAATACGGATGCTCTTTTAATTTCAGAATGCATGTCCTATTGTTATAAAAAACTGTGGCCTGAAGTTATTTTCAAAAACCGGTGTTGCCAGATCCAGCCTGACAGGACCTACCGGTGTGCTGATCCTGAGTCCGGTCCCGGCATTCACCAGGAGATTATTCAGATCGAATTCCCATGGTTTCTCCCACGCATTACCTATATCAGAAAAAACAGCAGCTGAAAATATTCCTGTAATGGGGAAGCGCCATTCAAATCCTGCTTCTAACATACTGTTACCCCCTGTCTTGGCTCCCGCTTCATTAACCGGAGACACCTGATGTCTTCCCCAACCTCGCAGCGACATTGCTCCCCCCAGTAAGAAACGGTCTTCAATTGGTGTGGATTCCTTTTTTCTCAATGGTTGAATAACACCACCTTTTAGTTTATATGCCAAAACAGATTTACCCACGGGCACTAACCACGCTACATCCCCTGTCACCCTGAAATAGTGGTAGAGCGATCGTTTACCTGGTCCGGTGACAGTGGCAGTGCTGTTGATCTTCCATCCTTTTACAGGTGAAAAAAGATCGTTCGTTGAATTTCTGTTAAATCCTAAAGTAAATCCGGATTTGATATTGTTTTTTTCATTGATCGACACTTCCTCGTCGATGAGTGATTCGCTTGTCAGTTTCACTTCATCTATTCCATAATTGTATGTGATATATGCACTGTTTTTGCTGAATGTTTTTTGTAAAGTAAATGCAGAGCCGGTTCTTTCCGCTGTGTAGCTGTCTTCTCTCTCTTTCGAATAATAAGGATTTATGATAAGATCCATATTTTTAAAGAACAGGTCCGGCTGTATTAATTTAGTTTCAATTGCAAAGGGGGTAAAATATGAATGCTGTGCATTAACAATAAGTGACCGTCCACCTCCCATAAAGTTCAGGCGGGTCATCAGCAACGACAACCTGATCCTGTCTTCAGTGCCATATCCGGCGCCTGCCTTGAATGACCATCTTGGAAGCTCCATAACTTTTATGAGCACAGGTATATGGTTATCCCTTACGCTATCGGTCAGAGCTCTCACCGTGACGAATCTGAATAGGCCCAGCCGGAAAAGGTCATTCCGGGTTTTGTTAAGCACAGCAGGTGAGTATTGCAGACCTTCATTAATCTCAATATGGTTATTGATATATTTTCGGGAAACCAGTGTGTCACCTTCGATAATAATTTTGCCAAGATAGCTTTTATTTCCCGGGATCAGGTTAAAATTCACAGTGGCAAGATTTTCTTCTTCTTTATAAATTATATCTCTCTCAAGTATTATAAAAGGGTATCCTCCTGAATGATAACTGTTGCGGATAATATTTTCTGTTTCAAACACATGTTCGTCACGAAAACGCCTGCCGGACTGCAATGGCAATGACTGCTTAAGAGAATCCAGAATATAGGAGGGATCATTACTCCCTGAAAATGAAAAGTTCACTGAGTCTGTTAATACCGCACTGCCTTCATCAATATTAACTGTGATCGTCAGCTTTTTTTTGTTATTATCTGTTTCAAACAGATATGTTATTTCAGGATCAGGGAAACCATTTCTCTGGTAATATTTATGCAGTCTTATCATGTCTCCTTCAAAAGTGAATGATGAGAACTTTGACTTTGTCTTCCAAAATGTCAGTTTTTCAAAGAATTTGACGGCACTTGTATTCATCTGTCCCGCTAATACCCCACCTGGTATATTATCATTACCTGTAAATTTTATGGCTTTAACTTTATAGCCTTCCTGTGCTGACAGTCCGGAAGCTATTAGTGCCGGTAGTATCAATAACAACAACAATTTAATCAGTCTGACCATATTGAATTCCCGCGAAGTTAGGATTTAAAGATAGAAATTTTTTAAAGCATTGCTGCAATAGCAGATTAATTCTGTTTTTATTTACGGCGGATCCTGAATTGAATATGATTGCAGGATGATTATCTTCCGTTAAACAAATTCCGGTTACTGTTGTTTTTATTCTAAATTAATCATTATGAAAGAGTTATTAAAGAGGAATTATATTACAATAATTTTTGCCTTTGTGGGGGTAGCAGGAGGATTTTTATACTGGAAGTATATCGGGTGCCTCAGTGGTACCTGTTTAATACAATCTGTATGGTACTGGAGCACTTTATGGGGCGGAGCAGTGGGTTACCTTGTTGGTGATTTTGTGCAGGGACTTGTTAAAAGGAAGAAGATTAAATCAATTGACGACAATTAACCGGTTTAAGTATTACATATTTAATAAAAAAATTTTTCAGGCTCGTTTCATTTCATAAATTTGCTGAATATCAATCAGGGAATTGTTTAAGAATGTAAAATCATTTTAATTACTATTTTCATGAAGCGAGCATTTATTTTATGTTGTCTTTTTTTTATAACTCAATTATCAGGATTTGCCAGGCAACCTGAAAATGACAGTTTATGTGTCGGCCATTATTACACTGAGGAGAAAGCGTTCGGTGTGATCAGTGATTTAAAAAGTATGTATACCACCAAAAAGGAGTGGAATGAAAGGGCAGAGATGATACGGAGAGGTATTATGGAAGGGGCCGGCTTAGTTCCCGAACCTGCCAGGACACCTTTAAATCCGAGGTATGGCAAAGAGAGAAAATATGATGGTTACAGTGTAAAAAACGTAGCTATTGAGAGCCTGCCCGGTGTTTTTGTTACCGGCAGTCTGTATTTACCTGCCCGGAAGAGTAAAAAGATGGCAGGGATATTAAGCGCCCACGGACACTGGAGCAAACCGGAGGATTATGGAAGATACCGCGACGATGCCCAGATAAGGTGTGCAAGTCTGGCAAGAATGGGAGCCGTGGTCTTTTCGTACGATATGGTTGGCTATGGTGAGATGAAGGAGTGGGGTTGGGAGCACAGACATCCGATTGTCTTAAAACAACAGCTCTGGAATAGTATCAGGGCGCTCGATTTTTTATTGTCACTTGAGAACATAGACCCGCGTCGTATTGCCATGACCGGGGCATCAGGGGGGGCTACACAGACTTTTTTGCTTACAGCGGTAGATGACCGTATAAAAGTATCGGCACCTGTAGTGCAGGTCTCTGCACATTTTTTCGGGGGTTGTGTATGTGAAAGCGGAATGCCAATACACAAAAGGAGCAATTATCAGACCAATAATGTGGAGATTGCTGCCCTGGCAGCTCCCAGGCCGATGATACTGGTTTCTGACGGAGCTGACTGGACTAAAAATACACCGGAAGTGGAATATCCCCATATTCGGTATATATACAGATTGACGGGAGCTGAAGGAAAGGTGAAGAATGTACATTTTCCTGATGAAGGCCATGGATATGAATTTTCAAAAAGAGAGGCTGTTTACCCTTTTCTTGCAAAGCATCTGAAACTTAAGTTATCTTCGATCCGGGATAAAAACGGAGATATATCGGAAGCAGGCATTGTCATTGAACCATACGGGATGATGAAAGTTTTCTCAGATGATAATCCCAGGCCTGGTTACGCAGTGATGAAAAATGATGATGTAAAATGGTGATAATGTGTTGTAAATCCTCTTTACTTTAACCTTTGCATATCTTTGAGTCTGCGGGCCAACTCCTTTTTGTAATATTTTATCATAGTAAGGTCTTTTTTGCTATTATAATTTTTTGCCAGATTTTCGGCTGATATAAGCCATTTGCCGGCTGTCTCAAGTTCATCCAACATCTCATATGCCAGTGCAAGGTTAAATCTTGCATTGATTGCAAGCTTACCATTTCTTTCATGAACATATTTTCCCCAGAGGGCGATTGCCTGTTTGGTTTTTCCTTCCTCAAAATAGTAGGCTGCGTCGTTAAAATCAGGCAAAGGCGGAATTGAATAGAGCCGGTCTACTGTCTGCCATGATGAAACCATGCGCCTTGCATAGCTTTCGCTTGCTGCTCTGGCACCGGTGCGCAAAGCCGAATTGCGGGATGGTAATTTATAGCCGGCAATAAAGTTGCCTTCATTGTCATAGCCGTTCTGATAGATAGTATCAATCACTGATATCCTTTCAATACGGTTTTTACGATGCAGGTCATATATCCCCCAAACAGAAGCTGTTACGACCTCATTAGTTTCAGGTTGATCGTAGTTGCGTGAATATTTTGAATAGAATACGGAAAACATTTCAAGTGATATAAGTATATCTGCATGTGTTGACAGAGCTATTTTTTCGATTATCTCAGGGGGGATATCTGGTAATTTTTCATCTGAATGTGGTTTAAACAAATTGTATGGCAAAATTTCAACCTCTGAAAAAGTTTTTGCAGCTATCAGCCTTTTGGATAATTCTGTCAGGCATTCATTAACCAAAATGCTGTCGAGGTTCTCCGGGTCATTTTTTGCCTTTACCAGTCTTCCGTCATTTTTGTAATAGTGCTGCAGGGTATCGCCGGGGTACTTAAAATTTCTGTAGATCAACACTGCAGACTCTGCATTTTCAGGCAGGTTGATCTCGCCCGGTTTAAAAATATCGATGGGATATTCCCTGTAGACAGTACAGGACCAGATGAGGGTTGAAAAAATTATGAACAATACCAGGTTGCGGTTCATCGCGATTGATTTTTTAGTTCTCTTCTGCGCATTTTTAATATTTCCAGATATTCGTAAGTCAATGGCCTGAACTGAGTATCATATGATTTCAGCGCCCAGGATACAGCCTGATCAATATCGCCAAGCATCTCATACGCCAGAGCTGTATTTAATAGTGCTTTGCTTTTTAATGACCGTGATCTTGTTTTTTCCCCTATCTCTTTCCAAATGGCCATAGCAGCCATCCAGTCATTTGCAATTGCCAGGCCGGCAGCATGCCTCATTTTTGAATTTCCTTTAACAAAGAATTTTCTCCTCTGGACATGCCATTTAACTGATATTTTATCAGCAAGGTTCAGTGCAATTTCAATTCCTGATTCGGCAAATGCCTGTTTAACAGGTGTGAATCTTTGAAAGAGTGTCCGGGGAGAAGCATCAGAGTCTTCCCAAATAAGTGTGTCTCGAATAAATTCACGAAGCAATATTTGTTGATTTTCAGGATCGTATACCCTGAATGTAGCTTCATAGGATATTTTCATCTCCGCTGCTGCCAGGGCATAAAAACTGTTCATATAAGGATCATAGTATGATTTATTTTCGTATGTTGTTGTAAGTCTTGCAGCTATATGATCAAGCGAAAGAACTGCATCCGTATTGAAAGTTTCACAGATCAGGGTTACGGTATCCCATGACAGGATAGGGGCAAACTGTGATTTATCAGGGTATGTTATAAATCGCTTCTCCGGAATGACATAATCGTAGCGTCCTGACTCAAAGAGCAATTTTCCCAGAGCCTGTAGTGTTGTGTCTGCCATATGAAGATCATATAAAACGGTGTCGATAGTAAATTCCTTTTCAAACAGAATTTTTTGTAACGAATCGGCAGACAAATCTGAAAATTTTTCATTATTCACCCTGGCAACCAATGCAAGGCTCTGGATTGACCCGGGCAGTTCTTTTGCAGAAGGCCTGGGAAAATCTATAGTCAATGTCCTCACAGAAACACAGGAACCAAGCGCAAAAAGGGTAAACAATAAAAGTATACCACCACTTTTTTTTATTTTATTCATACTTTGGGTTGGGTCTAAAAAGGCGCTTCGCGCCATTTTTAGGCAAATTTAAAAATTTATTAAATTGTTTTTCAATTAATTATAAAAAACATAAGGTATTGATCAATAAAAATTTCACTTTTAAACTAAACTCATACTATTAAAATTGTTTATTTTTAAAGGTATAGTATAGATCTTGCATGTATTTTAATCATTACCCCGGGTCCCCGGTTTTAATCGGGAAGCTTGTTTCATCATGTTTTAATAAAGGCCCCAGTATTTTCTTAAAAGCCATTCAGAACTTAGTAATACTAATAAGACAAAAAATAGTCCCTTAAGGTTTAATATTTCTGACATCATTTCCTGAATGGAAATTACCGGTATAATGTTGTTATTGTTTTTTAACTCAGAGGTAAGTTCATCCAATTCCTCCGGAGTAAAAAAACCACCTCCGCTCTGAACGGCCATCTGGAAAAGAATTCTGTGATTTGCTTTTGTGATAATATTTTCCAGGTTTATAGCTGTAACCCTGAAATAGCCCTCCTCTCTGTGAATATCATTGCCTATGCTTACTTCTGCCGTAAAATGGTAATTACCCACGGGCAAATTACCTGCATTAAGAATATACCCTCTGTCGGTTACATCAAATGTAAAATTTAATTTATTACCTTCTTCATTTTCAATTACAATATTTATTTCTTCATTAGTTATAATTTCAAATGCATCATTGTATACCTCAGCTTTCATTATAACGTCTTCAACTTCGGAGTATACAGACTCAAAGCTGACCATAAAGTTATCTTCATTTTCTCTCAGGGCAAGGTACTGTAACAGCTGGTTAACAAGTTCGCTAAACTGATCATGTGATTTATGAATAAGGTAATTATACAATCTCCATTTCCACAATCCTTCCCCGAAAATGAAGCCTGTTTTTCGACCTCTGTAAATTCCTGCTGCCAGCAGAGGCCTGTTGGTTTCAATATTATTTATTTGTTGGTAAAGCAATATATTAAATTCAGGCTCTAACCGATAATTGGCAAAAGAAACCCGGAGCGGGGGAAGCTGAGTCAATGTTCCTCTGAGTTCTTCACTGATATTGAATAAACCAAACATATCATTAACTATAGCCTGAGCTTCATCTCCTGAAGTCGCAAGTGCCTGTATGTTTACTCCAATGTCAAATGTATTGAGCTGTGGCAAATAGGTTTTACTTCCCAATATAAACAGCAGAGGAATTCTGTTTTTATCGTCAGTTCCGAATAGAGCAGACATAGATTTTCCAGGTGTGGGAAGTTGATTTAATATTACCAGGTTGAAACCAGACAGGTTCAACGGGTAAGGATCGTCTGTAAAAACAGTTACATCGAATGATTGCTGCTGTTCAAGAGTGTTCCTGATCGCACCTATATCCGGATGAGGCCCGTCTGACAGGATCAAAATTTTTTGTTTATACTCCAAAACATTGATAATGAATTCAGCCTCATTGTTGGCTAAATTTCTTTCATTGGATGTAATTCCAAGATTTACAAAATATGTTTTCAAACCTGGTGATCCGGCGTCGAGAATAAACTGTTGAGAATGGAAATAATCATTGCTGGCAGGTGTGATCATCGTTTCATCAACAACAGCCCCGTCATGAGAGATACTAAGTTTTATGTTTTTTTCTTTTAATTGTAAAAAACTACAGTCGATTTCCACCGGAAACTGATTTCCGGAGAAAGCGGTTCGGTTTACCCTTATGTCGCGGATAAGGGCATCCGCTACTTCTGTAGTATCTCCAAACCCAATGGTGTAAACGGGGAATGTAATGTCATTCATCATATTAACAGGGTTTTTACCCATGTTATATGTGCCGTCGCCTATAAGAACCAGAGCTCCTATATTCTCATTATAATGATTGTCCGAAACGGTTGTAATTAATTTGCTGTAATCAGATCCTTTTTCTTTAAAATCGATCGTTTCGCTGACC
The DNA here is from genome assembly GCA_964495655.1 of uncultured Prolixibacteraceae bacterium. Taxonomy (GTDB): domain Bacteria; phylum Bacteroidota; class Bacteroidia; order Bacteroidales; family Prolixibacteraceae; genus JAAYJR01. The sequence continues at coordinate 34,456 of CAZBWK010000018.1, forward strand.
TTAGCATCCCGGCCAAATGAATACTGAACTAAAGAGAATTCATTATCAAGGCTTTGTGTAAGATGATTTTTTATTTCTATTAATTTTTCAGCTGTTTCTGTTGAGTCGGCTGAAGATGTCATTGATGCAGAGTTGTCGTATGCTAAAATAATTTTGGGATTTTGAACTGTTTTTTTCAGACTTCGAAGGAAAGGGATCAGCAATAACAGAGCGATGAGCACGAAAGACAGAAGCCTTAAAAGCATTAAGATCCGCAATTGGTTTTTTGAAAGCTCATTATTGTCTCTGTTCCTGAAGTAGAGCAACATAACAATAGCAATACCGGCAATCACTATTGCCATTAGTTTCAGGATGTAATATTTTGCTTCAAATGAGATCAAATTTTTTACATTTTAGATAATGCTGTAAAGATAATAACTCCATGATAAAATAAGAGTTCAGCTTATTAATAAAGATAAAGCTGTTCGATTAAATTAACAGGCAGGCCTGTAAATAATACAGTTAATTATTTCAGGCAGAGTATTCTTTTAAGGATTTGTGAAACAATCGGTTTTTATGATGACCGGGTTTTTCCTGTTTTTTTCTCAAAATATGTGAAGGAAGAAGAGAAAACGCTACTCCAAGAAAGAACATTATTAAAAACTGCAGTGTCACATTATTAAATAAATGATCAAACAGTAATGATATAAGGATCATTATGATACTGGCTGTTGTTAATATAAGAGTTACATAGAAGTGATCAGGTACCAGTGCCAGTAATCTGTGATGGATATGGCTATTATCAGGAGAAAATGGTGATTTGTTGCGTGACAGTCTGATTATTATGACTCTGAGAGTATCGATCAGGGGTATCAGTACAACAGAAAAAGAAACTGAGGGAGCGGCATTACTTGACCAGGCCAGGGTATTATTTATATTCAGCTCATTGAATTTTACTATAAGGACAGACACTATCAGGCCGGTAATAAGCGAGCCTGTATCACCCATGAATAATTTATTGCTGCCTCCGAAAACATTATAAATGAAAAAACCGCCCAGACTGCCTGTCAGGGCAAATGCCATAATTGAATACATTGTTTGCCCGTCAATGAAAAACCAGATACCCAAAAAGAGCGATGCAACAATTCCCAGTCCGGCCGCCAGTCCGTCTATTCCGTCAATGAAGTTGAAAGCATTGATGATCGAAAGCATAATAAACAGGGTGATGAGGATACTGAAAAAGTAGTTTATTTCATGAATATTAAAAAAGCCGTGCCCGTAGGTTAATCTTATATCACCCAATACAATCAGAAATAATGATGCTATTATCTGCAGGTAAAATTTTTTTCTTGCAGAGATACTGACAAGGTCGTCTTTCAATCCTGCAAAAAATAAAATTATTGCTGCAGCCACAATATATTTGAATGTTTCGAAAAATTGATTATGTGAAGTAACTATTGTGCTAAGTATAAATCCTAAAAATATTGCAATGCCTCCAAAGGGAGGAATGGCAGCAGAATGGATTTTTCGTTCACTGAAAGAGTCAAAAAGTTTTCTTTTTTTTGCCACACGCAATATAGGCGGTATCGCAAACAATGCGATACTAAAACCTAATATCATGGATAGTAAGTTTAATAAAAGCGTCATTTTTTTGATTTAATGGTATGCAAATATAATTTTTTTGTTTAACCTGTCCAATCAGATTGTAATCAAAAAGAGAAAATTTATTTTTATATTAAAGACTCAAATAAAAGGTAAATGAAGGTTGTACATATTCATTTAAAGATCATATCAAAAGGCACTATATCTGTCCAGGCTGAGAGTCATCCTGCAGATTTCCGGAAAATTGAACTGTTGATACCGGATTAAAGAGTTTTTTAATTATCTGTTTACACAGGAGGCTTTGCAGATTTCGCGGCATCGAAGCGGTTAGAAAAACTGAGGGCAAGCAGAGAGAATGCAATCACAATCATGCCGGCAATTGATATAAGGTCGGGTTTTTCATTTTCAATCAGTACCCAGCTGAGAATTGCTCCGGATACAGGGATTAGAAATTTCCAAACATTAAGTAAAGATACTTTTACACCGGGTCTTTTTAGCAGGGCAAACCAGATAGAGATAGCTGCAGCTGACAAAAAACTCAACCATCCGAGAGCTGCAAAGTACACTGGCGGGAACGGTCCGCCGCTTATTCCCTCTACAGGGATTGAGACAATAATTAACAAAAATCCTCCAATTATAAGAGAGGATGAACTCAAAACAAGTGGAGAGATATTTACCGGTGACTTAGATACAAGCACATTGGCATATCCGGCAACAATGTTATTCAGTAACAGAAGCCCAATGCCCAGGAGTTCATAGTCACCCTTCATTTCAACCTTAGTCCGCCCTAAAGTAATTATAGCAATTCCTGTCACACCGATGAGGATGCTGATAGTTTTTAAAAAGGTCATTCTGTCGTTGTTAAAAGAGAAGTGGGCAACAATGGCCACAAACAGGGGTGAAGAACCTATGATCATTGCTGCCAGCGCTCCGGGAATAAGATTGATGCCACTGTAAAAGAGAGCATATTGAATAAAGATCTGCACCAACGAAAGTTTTAAAACCAGTGACAGGTTATTTCTTATCTCTTTAATATATCTTGAAAAGTTACCAAAGAAAAAGATTATCATTAATCCGGACAAAAAGAAACGGACTCCTGCAAACTGCAATGGGGTATGATATTGAAGACCTGTTTTAATACCTGCAAATGCAGTCGACCAAAGCCAGGCTGCCACAATAGCAAGAAAGGTGGTACTTTTAAAAATATTCCTCATTTAAGAAAAATAATTGCAAAGGTGATAAAATATTCTTTACAGTGTTACTATATAAATTTTGAACAAACGGTCTTAAAATTCTGATAATATTTGTCACGTAAAACAATTTTGATAAACCGGCAGCTTGTTTTATTAGCGGGTTTGAGATTTTTGTTTACTTTGCATACCTGCAAATCTTAAAGACATGGCAAAGACAATCATTAATAGTTATGAAGAATTTGAATCGTTGCTGGGCAGGGAGATAGGAGTTTCTGAATATATCCGGATAACTCAGGAACAAATAGATAAGTTTGCCGAAGCAACACTTGATTTTCAATGGATCCATACTGATCCTGAACGGGCAGCAAAAGAATCTCCGTTCAGAAGCACGATAGCTCACGGATATCTTACTGTTTCAATGTTAACATATCTTTGGTATTCGCTGGTCGATGTGAGAAATGTAAAGATGATCGTTAATTATGGAATTGAGAAGTTGCGTTTCCAGGAACCTGTTTTGGTGAACGACAAAATAAGATCACGGGTATTTCTAAATGATATCCGTAACCTCAGGGGTATAGCTAAAGTACAGGTTAGAATAGTTGTGGAAATTGAGGGTAAGCAAAAACCCGCTTACGAAGCCCTTGTTAATTTTTTATATCATTTTGAATGATTGAGTCCAGTAATCCTGAACATGCATCTTCCAGCAGATCAAGGACAAGCTCAAATCCTTCCTCTCCGCCGTAATAGGGATCCGGTACTTCTGTATAGCTCCACTCTTTGCTGAAGTCAGTCATCTTATATATTTTTTTCAGATCGGACTGATCTCCAGCCATCTTTTTCAGTGCAAGTATATTCTCATCATCCATGCCGATTATAAGGTCGAAACGGTCAAAATCCTCATCAGGATCAAACTGTCTTGAGACTGAATCGAGCGAATAACCTCTTTTAACCGCATGTTTTTGCATTCTTCTGTCTGATGTTTCCCCTACGTGCCATCCGCTTGTACCTGCAGAATCAATTATAAACTGCCGGTCTAATCCCCGTTTTTTCACTAAACCTTTGAATACAGCTTCTGCACTTGGCGAGCGGCAAATATTACCAAGGCATACAAATATGATTTTTATTTTATTTATCATTTGCTCATTGTCTTTTAATGCATTCAATTAAGTGTGATTGAAAGCTAAAGTAACTTTCTCCATATCAGCGTATCCATATTTCATAAGATTTCAGAGCCTGCTGTTCTAACATCTCAAGTCCGTTTTTAACAGCTGCCCCTTTCATTTTTCCCATTTCCATGAACCTGGTCATTTCGGGGTTGTAAACCAGGTCATACAGAAGATGTTTGTCTGAGATAAACTTATAGGGAATCGGCGGGAATGTATCTGTTTTCGGGAATGTCCCCAGGGGTGTGGCATTGATTATCAAAAGCCGTTCTGACATAATTTTTTCATCTATCTCTTCATATCTGATCTCATTCTCTTTAAGCTCTTCTATTGAGGCTGAAATATATTCAATACCGAGTTTGTTCAAAACATATTTTATTGCTTTTGAAGCTCCGCCGGTGCCAAGTATTAATGCTCTCTTATGATGTTCCCCCAATAAAGGTTTTAATGATACTTCAAAACCAAGAGTGTCTGTATTATAACCTTTAAGATGTATTTTTTGTGCCATGCGTGTAATTTTTAAGGTATTTACAGCTCCCACTTTTTCTGCTGCCTTGTCTAATTCATCTAAAAGGGGTATAACCTGTTCCTTGTATGGTATTGTAACATTCAGGCCAGACAGGAGAGGATTTGCCTTAACTATTTCAGTCAGACGTGATATTTCTTCTATTTCGAAATTCTCATAAGTGGCATCAATTTTTTCCCTTTTAAATTTATCTGTAAAGAACTGTTTTGAGAATGAATGAGTTAAGGGGAAACCAATCAGGCCGTATTTATTTATTACTTTTTTCATTTCTATCTTTTGTTAATTTTTCTATTACAAAAATAGCGATGAAGCCTGTAATCGCCAAAATCAAAGCAATTGTTAACAGGGAATTTTCGCCGGTAATTTGTTCATAATTACATGGCAGGATATTTCTTTCAACGAGGGGTTTTACATCACCGTGTCTGTCGGCAAATGTAGCCGTAACCTCCTTCCATGGCCATACTTTATTGAGCGATCCCACCATAAATCCTGCGAGCACGGCAATTGTCATGTTGTGCCATCTTTTCAGCAGCCATGATAACACATTTGAGAATATAATTATGCCGGCAGCTGCACCTGAAATAAAAATTAACAATATTACAACATCAAGGTCACCAACAGCTTCAATTATAAATTTGTACATCCCGAGCAAGACAAGTATGAAGCTTCCCGAGATACCAGGAAGGATCATTGCACAGATCGCGACAGAGCCTGAAAAAAAGATAAACCACCATGTGGTATTTGCTTCTGCCGGTGTCAGTATTGTAATAAACCATGCTATTGCAATGCCTGCAGCTCCGGCAATATAAATTTTTGAATCCCACACTTTAATTTTTTTTGCTATAAAGATCGCAGAGGCAATGATCAATCCGAAAAAGAATGACCAGACAGGGATTGGATAAGTATCAAGTAGAAATTTCAATCCCTTAGCCAGGGAGAATATGCTAATTGCAATCCCAAGAAGCACAGATATTAAAAATGATCCGTTTACAGAATTCAGGAAGGCAGAAAACCGTCCCGTGAACAGAAGCTTTAATGCTTTCAGGTTTACGGACTTTACAGATTCAATCAGTTCTTCATAGATGCCTGTAATAAAAGCAATTGTCCCTCCCGATACGCCGGGAATTACATCTGCCGCCCCCATAGCCATTCCTTTTAACATTAAAACAAGATATGCAGGTTTTCTACGCTTCATTATTTAAATTTTTATTCTTATTCATTAAACAGTTTCTGATATTATTCAGTAATCGGTTTTTTATGGAGATTCTGGCAAGTGGTCAATGATTATTCCCTGCTGGTATAGAACCTTTCCAGTATTGATCCGTCATTTGCTTCTTTGGAGAGTGATTCGATAGTATTTTTGGGAACATCATAAACATCGAGAATGATCAATCCGTCGAGACAATTATTGAATTTTGGATCCACATTAAAAGCAATAATTTTTGAATTTAATTTGATATATTTTTTAAGCAGTACGGGCAACCCTGAATTTAGCTCATCAATGTCTCCTATAGCCTTATCAAGCCGGTTGATGTCGTGCTCCATGTTCTCCATCAATATATTGATATCCGGGTTATCGCTTTTAAACTTGTAGCTTTTTCGAGGCTTGACAAACTGGGCCATCTTCCAGTTAAGGTGATTTTGCATGATAAACCTGATGATAAGATCTTTTGATATTTTTGAATAATTATTACTGATACTAACAGGACCGATCAGATATCTGTATTCCGGATTTTTCAGCAGAAAATAGAGTATGCCTTTCCATAACAGGAACAAAGGCATAGGCTTCCTCTGATACTCCTTAATTACAAATGACCGTCCAAGTTCAAGGCTTTCATTGAGAATCGGTTTAAATTCGTCTGAAATACGGAATAGCGAATGAATATAAAATCCACGTTTACCGAACTGTTCCAGAATTTCACTGCCTTTACCTATTCTGTATGCACCCACTATAGTCTCCTTCTCGTCGTCCCAGATAAACATCTGGTTATAGTAAAGGTCAAACTCATCAATGTCGATACTTCTGTTTGTTCCTTCGCCCACTTCCCTGAATGTAATTTCTCTGAGCCTGCCTATCTCGTTGAGAATATTGGGAATTTGATTTGATGGAACGCAAAAGACAGTGTAATTTTTAATATTGAAGAGAGTAAAGTCTTTTTTTATTTTTTGAATTTCTTTAATAATTAATTCTTTTTGAACGGGATCGATAATTTGTTCAGGTTTTGGGAAAGGTTTAAGGTTATAATTAAAGAAACGTTTTACTTCCAGATTGGACTCCATGCTGTAAGTTTTGGCACGCAGAAATCTGCTGTATTGATATATATCATTAAATTTATCCTGTTCTTCCACCTTAACGGGATTGCCAATCCTTAGTTTAATGGTTTTATGCCTTTTGCTCAATAATTCAGAGGGCAGCCGCACCTGACGAAGCGAAGGGTGTATTTTTGCAAACAGGTGAAATAACCTGCTGTTGGTTCCCTGGAAATAGACAGGGACAACCGGCACTCTTGCTTTTTTTACGAATTTGATCATCGGAAACTGCCAGACCTGATCCTTTATACTGTCGAAAGTTCCGTAAGTACTCAGGTTTACAGCAGGGAAGAGGCATAGTACCCCGTTATCCTGCAAGTGTCTTATTGCTTCTGTTATTCCCTGGCTGTTAAAAGTAAGTGATTGGTTGAGTTTATCATTAAAAGGATTATTCACAATAAAATATTCGGCAACAGGATCAATTCTCTGAAACAGGAAATTACCAATAACCTTTACATCTGACCGGATCATTGACAGGTATTTTATAAGTAAAAGTCCGTCGAAACCTCCAAAAGGATGATTAGCAATGACAATCAAAGGCCCGTTTGCCGGAATTCTGTTCAGTTCGTTTACGTCAAATTCAATTTTAAACTCAAGAGTAGTGATAATTTCATTAATGAAATCAATACCTTTTTTAGATGCAATCTGTTCAGAAATTTTATTGAGTTTATTAAAGCGAAGAATGTACATAAGGAATTTGGAGAAATATTCACCACCAAAAATGGCAAGAGCAGGAGGCGCCTTGAAAATATCGGTCAGCTTTAACAGTTCCATTTGGAAATCCTTTTATTAATTCTTAAAAACAGAGAATCACAAAGCAAAAATATAATTATATTTATTATCCTTGAGGTTGAAATGAAAAGAATATGATTTTTCCTGAAATTGATAAATGGCTGCCAACATCAGTTAAGGAGTTACGGCAAACCGGAAAAGCAGGAGCCGATGTGGTATTGTTTTCAGGCGACGCATACATAGACCACCCCTCTTTTGGTGCGGCTGTCATTGGAAGAATTTTGGAAGCTGAAGGCCTGACCGTAGCAATTGTCCCGCAACCTAACTGGCAGGATGACCTGCGTGATTTCAAAAAATTTGGAAAACCGCGATTGTTTTTTGCTGTTACGGCCGGTAATATGGATTCAATGATAAATCATTACACCGCCAATAAGCGCAGAAGGTCAAATGATGCCTATACCCCAGGAGGAAAGCCGGGACGGAGGCCCGATCATGCAGTAACGGTCTATTCAAGAATACTTAAACAACTCTTTCCCGATGTCCCTCTTGTTATTGGTGGTATTGAGGCATCACTGCGCCGGTTTACTCATTATGATTACTGGTCAGACCGCCTTATGCCACCCATACTGGCCGATACAGGAGCTGACCTGCTTTTTTACGGTATGAGTGAAAAACCAATTGTTGAATTTGTGAGCCTTGTGAAAAGGGGAGTTCCGGTTAGTAACCTGACTAACATCAGACAAACTGCTTTTATGCATAAAGGTGACAGCTCAGCTTATTCAACAGATAAAGGGTGGGGGGAGATTGAACTTGCATCTCATGAAGAGTGCTTAAGGGACAAAAAAGTATTTGCACTGAATTTCAGACATATTGAAGAGGAATCAAACAAAGCAGAGGCTAAAAAACTTATCCAGAGAGTGGGAGATAATACTGTTGTGGTAAACCCACCCTGGCCTGTTTTGCAGGAAAAAGAGATTGACCGTGTCTATGCACTTCCTTTTACAAGGCTTCCACATCCCCGGTACAATGGTAAAGAACCTATACCGGCTTATGAAATGATCCGTCATTCGGTAAATATTCACCGCGGATGCTTCGGAGGATGTGCTTTTTGTACAATATCTGCTCATCAGGGTAAATTTATTGTCTCACGATCTGTGGAATCAGTTTTAAAAGAGATTGATGTGATTGTTCAGATGCCTGATTATAAGGGGTATATATCTGATCTTGGAGGCCCCTCTGCAAATATGTATAAAATGAAGGGGGTAGATGAAAAGATTTGCATTAATTGCAAAAGAGCCTCATGTATCTTTCCCGCTATCTGTAAAAATTTGAATACCAGTCATAAACCTCTGCTGGAACTTTACCGGAAGGTCAGGGATCATAAGGATGTAAAAAAAGCATTTGTAAGCAGTGGTGTCAGATATGATCTAATTTTTGACAAAAGAGGTATCACTGATATTGATGAAAGTAATATGAATTATTTGTCTGAACTTATCAGGAATCATGTTAGCGGCAGACTGAAGGTTGCACCTGAACATACCTCAGAAGCAGTGCTGAACATTATGCGAAAGCCTTCTTTTAACCTTTTCAGGAGACTGTCATCTGAATTTGACAAAATTAATGAGAGTGCAAATAAAAAACAGCAACTCATTCCCTACTTCATATCGAGCCATCCTGGCAGCACACCTGAAGATATGGCTGATCTGGCGATTAAAACAAAAAGGATGAACTTAGTCCTCGAACAGGTGCAGGACTTTACCCCTACGCCAATGACAATGGCTGCCGTAATGTACTATTCAGGATACCATCCCTATACTCTTGAAAAAGTTTATACGGCCCGTACTTCGAGAGAGAAGCTTGAGCAGAGAATGTTTTTTTTCTGGTATAAGAAGGAGTATCGTAAATCCATTATGCACTATTTAAAATCAAAAGGCAGAGTGGATTTGATAAATAAATTATTCAAATGACTATCTTTACATAAAAAAATGCAAAAAAAGTATTTAGTTATAATCGTGATTTTGCTTTTCAGTTCTTGTTCTGAACTGATGCAAATAGCCCAACAGGCGCTTGACGAAGACAAGCCGCTTTCACAAACAGAAATTATTGCAGGCCTTAAGGAAGCTCTTGTTGTAGGAACCGGCAAATCAGTTGATATCCTGGGGGTAACTGACGGTTATTACAGAGATGAGATGGTAAAAATTTTATTACCCCCGGAAGCTGATATAATTGTGAACAATATTGGGAAGATACCCGGAGGCGCTCAACTTCTTGAAGATGTTCTTCTAAGCATCAACAGGGCTGCCGAAGATGCTGTTTCAGAGGCTAAACCGATATTTGTAAACAGCATTAAGAGTATGACCATAAATGATGCAGTGGGAATTTTAAAAGGTGAAGATAATGCAGCAACTCAATATTTACGAAGAACAACCTATGAAGGATTAGTCCGGTTGTACAGGCCAAAAATTAAAGTGTCACTTGACAAGAAATTAGTTGGGAATATTTCAACAGCGCAGAGCTGGAGCACACTGACAGGCAGGTGGAATGAAATTGCCGGATCTGCAGTGGGACAGATTGCCGGATTAAAAACTGTGAATATTGAACTTGATGAATATTTGACCCACAAAGGACTTGACGGATTGTTTCTGAAAATTGAAGCAGAGGAGAAACTTATCAGGGAGGATCCATTGGCGCGGGTGACAGCATTATTGAAACGCGTGTTTGGTTCACTGGATTCCTGATCGATTTTTAATTAATAAACAGTTTGTGCTATGCAACTTGAGTTCAAAAGGATTGATGAAGCTAACGGATTGCTGAACCAACTGATCGGGCATCACCCCCATGCCATTTTTCTTGCTGACCATAATTTCAAGATTAAATATTTCAACAAGTCTTTTCAGAATTTTACAAAAAGAGAAAAATCTGAGATACTGGATCATGAATTTTGCGAAATAGTGGGATGTTCCGTGCGGGCTAAAGTTATAGCTCATGGTGATGATTTTTGTAAGATATGCCAGATGAGGGAACTTCTATCGGGTTCAAATTTATCTGAATTAGAGCTAATACGCGATTTTTATGTCCATAATAAAATTATAACCAAGCATTTACATATTGATGCCCACAGGGTGGTCATGCAGGGCCATAAATACCGGCTCGTAGTAATAGAGGACCGTACCCAAAATCATTAAATATTTGCCGTTTCCGGTATCTGTTTTTTTTTATTTGCTTCAAACCTGCAGCTCTCTTAAGGCACAAAAAGGCGGCCCTGCCAGGTATCCCGCTCTTTCAGGCGCTTTTCTATTTTTGCTACAATCTCAAAATTTTTAAGTCCCCATTTGGGGGCTATAAGCATTTCTTTTGGTGACTGACTGACAAACCGTTCAATTATAATCTCCGGGTTTAACAGCTCGAGGTAATCAATTGCCAGGTCAATATATTCATCAGCAGTGAAGATATGAAATTGTTCAGGGTTTTGCAGGAACTGTTTTTCCATGACTGTCCCTTTATGAATCTGCAGTTGGTGTAGTTTTAAATTCCTGACAGGGAGTTTTGAAATTGTTACAGCCTGCTGGAGCCAGTCACTGCGATTTTCACCCGGCAGTCCCAGAATAAGATGAGCACAGTTGTTTATTCCCCTCAAGCGGGTCTGTTTCAGAGCATTTACTGAGTCATTAAATGTATGACAGCGGTTTATGGACCTCAGTGTTGTTTCCAGATGAGATTCTATTCCAAACTCAATCATAACATAAACTCTTTTCTTCAGGTCTGTAAGGTAATCCAGCAACTCATCACTGACAGAATCAGGTCTGGTTG
>CAZBWK010000019.1:0-45767 GCA_964495655.1 uncultured Prolixibacteraceae bacterium
TAAGTTTGAATAATAATTTTTGATTTGATATATATTTATTTCAGACTTGAAAGCTGGTTCAGCAATTTAGCAACAATCTTAACTGAAGCATCTTTCTCAACCTTACTGGTGCTTAACCAGGTTTCATAACCACCCAGTTCGTGCTGTTCAGGCGTTGGCAGATACCCGTTATAACCATTGGCCAGTTCAATTACAAAGGTTGATTTGAACGGACTTTTCTCTTTGATCTCCATACCCGTTTCTGCAAATGTTTCAAAAGGTATGGTTGCAACGCCCAGGTCACCGATCCTGAAAGATTGCAAAACAACATCCATCTGATCCGGATAGTCAAGCAGGTTAAGCACTCTTCCGGCATAAGCAACTTCGTTAGAATGTACCGGTTTTACATTATCAGGTCTTTTCAGGACATCCTCTGCCCATTCAATTGTTTTCCGGTCGGGTTTACGCACTTCGAGTTTTATAACCTCCTGAATAGCGCCCAGTTGCACCCAGTCATGAAATTCAATTCTGCTATGTGCCCGAAACACCTCTCTTGCGACATCTTCGGCAACAATACGCATCTTTTCATAAGGCTCATGTTTTTCAGCAGGTCCTGCGAAATTGACATTATTGACATTCCCCGAAGTGCCGTTTGACATGATCCCTATGAAAGGAGGAACCTGGCGGTCAGCTTTCAGCAACTCCTGTATACGGTCGGAGAAAACTGCAAAATAGTCGGCAGAAATATGATTCCGGGGAACCCCTCCCACATAGTGAAGTCCGTAATTGGCAAGCAGGGCAAGCGGCCTTCCTTCCTTCGACTGAACAGATATGAATGACACCTCCGGATCAGGTTTACCTGCGGGCTCCAGGAGGTCAGGGTTATTTCTGCCGGGATTAGTCCTCACCTTGTCCTGGCCACCAAAAGGATTAATAACCTGAGCATCAGGTTTCATAAGCCAGCGACGCACAAACACATGCTCAGGGACACTCCCTTTACCCCATCCTATCCGGGCCGGTTCCAGGTTATTAAGGGCAATTCTTGCGACGTCGGCAAGTCTTCTGATGACAAACTTCTGGTACTCATCAAAAGGTTCTCCGACAGACCATTTTCTCCTTCTGTCACCCTCTCCCTGGGCACTTGTTGCCGAATGGGTATGGATTGCCGAGATCATAACATTACCGGCCGGAACACCGGTCTCTTCGCTGATTATTCTTTTTGCTTCTTCTGTCAGATTAGTATTTAGACCAATAATATCGACAACTATAAAAAGTATTTTTGTCTTGCCGTCATCCAGGGCCAGGCATTTGGCATGCAACTCATCATGAACATGCATTGCAGGTGGCGGGTCACCAAAATTTCCGACAATACCTCCTCCCAGGAATGGAGTGATATTGCTTTTGGCAGCACCGGCCATAAAGACCTTATCCTGGTTGTTACTTTGTGAATTACAGGTTTTTACTGCTGTCACCTGAAGGTTCAACATCAGAAACAAAAAAATTACGCTAAAAAAAACTGAAGTGAATTTGATATTTCTCATAATCAATTAACATTTATATATCAGCGAAGAGGCCGATTTAGTTACTATTTTTAATTATTTATCTGTTCTACTTAATGCTCGCAAGCATACTAAGCAATTTGTCAACAACCTTAATTGATGCATCTTTTTCCACCTTATTTGTTCCCATCCAGGTTTCGTATCCACCCAGATCATGTTGCCGGGGAGTAGGCAGATAACCGTAATAACCATTAGCCAGTTCTATTGTAAAAGTGGTTTTGAAAGGGCTTTTTGCCTTAATCTCCAAACCGGTCTCGGCAAAAGTTTCAAAAGGTGTGGTCACTACCGCCAGATCTCCTATCCCAAATGCCTGGAGGGGTATATCAATCTCATCAGGCCATTCAAGGAGCTGTAAAATTCTTTCTGCATAGACTTTTTCATGCTGGTGTATTGGTTTTTCGGTATCAGGACGATTCAACACATATTGTGCACGGTCTTCCATCTTCTTATCAGGTTTCCGCACCCCTACTGTAACATCCTCGGAGACAGCACGCAATGGCACCCAGTCATGAAATTCAACCTTGGAATGCACACGAAAAACCTCACGTGCCACATTTTCAGCGACATGCCTCATTTTCTCATAAGGCTCATATCTCTCAGATTTGCCGAGGCGGTCAGTACTGGTCACATCACCCGATGTGCCGTTCGACATCATTCCCACAAAAGGGGGATCCTGGCGGTCAGCCTTCAGTAACTCCTGTATCCTGTCGGCAAAAACTGCAAAATAGTCAGCCGAGATATGGCCCCGCGGAACACCTCCCACATAGTGAAGTCCGTAATTAGCAAGCAGAGCTATCGGCCTTCCGTCCTTCGACTTGACAGAAATAAATGACACCTCCGGGTCAGGCTCGGCACAAGGTTCAAGAAGGTTAGGATCACCCACGGCGGGATTCATCCTTGCCTTATCCTTGCCGCCAAACGGGTCAGGCAGATCTGTTCCGGGCTTCATTATCCACCTTCTTACATAGACATGCTCGGGAACATTCCCCACACCCCATCCGACAGATGCAGGTTCCAAATTATTTAGGGCTATCCTGACCACATCACCCAGACGCCTGACGACAAATTTCTGGTAATCACCCTCCCCTCTAATTGAAGAGTGAGTATGAATAGCAGAAATAAGGACGTTCGACGGTGCAATGCCAGTCTCTTTGTGAATAATCTCCTTTGCCTCATCAATTAATTCACGGTATAGTCCGAGGTTATCAACAATAATAAAAACAAGCTTCGTTGAGCCGTCATCCAGTGCCAGGCATCGGGCATGCAGTTCGTCGTGGACATGAGTTGCCGGAGGGGGTGTTCCGAAATTCCCAATTATCCCGCCACCAAGAAAAGGAGTTATATTGCTTGTAGCAGCGCCTGCCTTAAAGACCTTCTCCTGTTCTTTGGCTGTTTCCGGATAAGTGCCTGTTGTTGCCGAAGATGAAATGCCAAGCATCAATAGCACAGCAACAAAACAGAAAAACTGTGATGCGTTTTTGTAACTTTTCATTTTATCTGTTTAAAATTTTATAATTATTAAAAAATAAACTAATTAAAAATTTGAGAATCCCGATTCAAGCTTGGGAAAAGCGCATATGTTTATATAACACTTTTGTTTGATTTCCAATTTTGCCTGTTTCTCCATTACCGGCAAAATGATCTTAGCCTGATCACCAATGTGAACTTCATCATCTCTAAAACAGAAAGATGTGTGAAATTAAAAAATTTAATTAAAAAACTATCAGTATGGTTTATTATAATTTTATTTAAAAACACTGTCACTCATTTTTCAAAGATCTCTTTTTAATTACCTGCCTCAAACAACTCATCAATCATTTCCAGTGTTTTTTCCACAAGTTCCTGTCCCCCTTCGGGGCCTACCAGGTTACTTGCAGGAACTGCACCATATGCCCCTCCTGCAGCCGACCGCTCCGGAGGCACATAGGTTCCGTCGCCGGCAAGCTGAATTAAAAATGTCTGGATAGCCGGACTGCGGGCTTTTATGCGCATTCCAAAATCCAGGTACAGCTCAAAGGGATTGGTTGCAAGAGCTATATCTCCAATCCTTACAACATGAACCTCGACAGGCATTTTCGGCTCCCGCTGTTCCATCTCATACCGCTCTTTAACATTCTCTCCTCTTCTCATCTGGGTATGTATCCTTGTTATATCCCTGTACCATCTCGGCTCCTTCTTCAGTTCAGGATTTGCATCAAATTCAGCCTTTAACTGTTCAAATTTCTCCTTAAATTCCTCCGATTCTTTTAGAGCATTATCAACTTCTTCCCTGCTGATCTTTCTCCTGGTGAGATCAACTATTTCCATCCTGTGGGCAAATTCCGGATCCCAGTCAATATAGTCTCCCATATAAGGATATACATCAGTTACCGCATCGGCAATATGATTGGCAATTCTTTTCCTCTTGCTCATTGGTGTTCTTAATCTTTCCTCTATATTTTCATCAGTCACAGGATACATTATCTCCTGCATCCGGTTTTCCGCCTTAGCACCGACAAGGATAAGCGTCCCCTGGTCACCGGCCGCAGCGCATTGCGGATATACGAATATATCCTCACCCAGCCTTTTACGGACTTCCATTCTTGTTTCATGCCAGAAATCAGCACTTACGGAAAATTCACCTCCGGTACTCTGTGGATCAGTTGCAATATTTATCACCACTCCGGTAAGCTTCCAGTTATTGTCCCAGGTATACAGCAAATTTATGGTATGGTCTTCATACCCTTCAACATGGCTGAAATCAGGCCTGTTGGTGGAGCCTCCCTTCACGGATTTGCCTGAAAGCAGTGCCTGAATCCTGTTGCGCGCAACAACAGCATATCCCAGTCCGTAACTTATACCACCGGGCTTGCGGTTCTTCCATGCTTTCACCGCTGCTTCGGCAATACGTTCTGAAATATAGTCACGGCAATCAGCCGGTGACATGGCATCAAGCTCCACTCCGTAGCGATTTGCATCGGCATCACCACTTACATACGGGGCGGTATGAGTATGTGTGGCATGAAGAAAAATACGCTCACCATCCAGTTCGGGAACAGATTCCACTATCAGCTTCCTGACATTGTCGCGTAAATTATTTTCAGATCCGTCATGCATACCTTCATAAATCGCAACCAGATCACAACTTACCATAATTACTTTTTCTGACGACGGTCCGCTGCCCGATTCCATTGCCAGAACAGTAGCGGTTACAGGATCCATTACTCCTTCGGAAACCCGGGCATGGTATTGCCCCCTGAGCAGAACAGGTTCATCCGGAGTTATGTCCGCAACAGACCAGCCAATTAAAAAATTACCGGCCCCGGTTTCCTCTACCCAAGCCTCCTTTAGCTTAGCACTGTTACAACCGTTTAATACGGCCGAACAAATTGCTATCGATAAAATCAATACTATATTTTTCATAATAATTACTTAATAAAATTTATGCTGAAATTTTACAAATTATAATTGATCCTAACCATACTCTTCCATCCAAAGATCCGTGTAGCTCACTAGCTGAATATTTTTCCTCTTTATTATCTCTTTTGTTCTCGGAGAGCAGAGCAATTTTGTTGTACTGGCACGGTTCGGATCATTTCATACTTGAGAACATATCGATCAGGTTTGCTACGATCTTTACCGAGGCTTCCTTCTCAACTTTATTAGTTCCCATCCATGTTTCATAACCACCGAGCTCATGCTGTTCAGGAGTTGGCAAATATCCGTAATAACCATTTGCAAGCTCAATGGTAAATGTCTTTTCAAAAGGGCTTTTTCCTTTTATCTCAAGTCCTGTCTCGGCAAAAGTTTCAAATGGTGTGGTTGCTACACCTAAGTCGCCAATTCCGAATGTCTGCACAACAACATCAATCTGATCAGGCCACTCCAGCAGGTCGAGAATCCTCTGTGCATATGCTTCTTCCAGGCGGTGATACAATTCCACTGAGTCGGGATCCTTCAAGACCTTTTCCGCCCGGGTTATCATCTTCTGGTCAGGTTTACGCACTTTAAGATTAACCTCTTTCAGTCTTGCGCGCAGGGGCACCCAGTCGTGGTACTCAACTGAATTATAAACTCGAAATACCTCTCTTGCCACATCATCAGCCACAAGACGCATCTTAGCTCCCCGGGGATAGCTTTTTGAGGGAGCCGGCCCGAAATTGATATTATTAACGTCTCCGGATGTGCCGTTAGTCATGATCCCGACAAACGGAGGATACTGCCTGTCGGCATCCAGCAATTCCTGTATACAGTCGGCAAAGACTCCGAAGTAATCTGCAGATATGCCCCCTTCATGGCCCCCGACATAATGAAGCGAATAGTTGGCAAGCAAGGCAATCGGCCTGCCTTCAACTGATTGTACAGATATAAATGTTACCTCGGGATCAGGTTCAGCAGCAGGTTTAAGCAGATCAGGACTGCGGCCGGGGTTCATTTTAACTTTATCCTGGCCCCCGAAAGGATCAGGAACATCAGTACCCGGTTTCATGAACCACCGTCTGACAAATACATGTTCCGGCACACTACCCGAACCCCACCCTATGCGGGCTGGTTCCATATTATTAAGCGCTATCCTTACCACATCACCTAAACGCCTGACCAGAAAATCTTTATATTCACCCTCAGCCCTTGGACCGGAATGAGTATGTGTCCCAGCTATCAGAACTTGCTCAGGAGGAATATCAGTCTTTTCCAGGATCAGTTCTTTTGCTTCATCAGTAACCTCACGGTTTAACCCGAGGTTATCGACAATTATGAACACCAGTTTTGTGGAACCATCGTCAAGCAGCAGGCACCGGGCATGCAGTTCATCACGTATATGAGCTGCCTCCGGTTTATTAAATCCGCCAATAATAGGTATCCCCAGAAAAGGAGTTACATTACTTACGGCAGCTCCTGCCATTAACACTTTACCCTCCTCATTTCCCAATTTTATATTTGAATGGGATTCTGCATTTACGGTTTGCACATTAGCAAACAATACTAATATAAAAACATACCAAATAAACTGAAATGTGATCGTTTTTCTTTTCATTATCATTGATTTAATTATTTATCCCATATATAACATAACGTTAAAAGTAAACATATGTAATAATAGGGCATTATCATTTCTGAATTCTATTTTTTAAAAATAGTAAGAAAAAAATCAATTCATTAACTTTCATAAATATTTTTTATTAGCGGTTTATTATTGCAATCCCCTTATTGCCTGTTAGTATTTCAATTATGATTTTTATGCAGATTTAATACTATGTTCCCTCTTATCTTGTTTAGGCTCAATATAAGTACATCCGGTTTATATTAAGGAATGATTGCCGGTTAAAAAAAGAGGATTGACAAGTATAATATTTCCGAAAAGAAATGAGCCTGACCTAACGCCAGGCTCATTCTTTATTTCTGTTAATCCCAACCCGGGTTTTGTTCGAGTGCAGGATTCAGGGTTAATTCCTGTGTCGGTATCGGATACAGGTATAACCTGTCATTCCATGTCCGTGTAAAGCCCGGGTAGATTTCTTTATACTGACCGGTAGCGGGATCAGTAGCACCTTTTATGGTCAAAGGTTCTTCAAGACGTTTGCCGGCTTTCCAGCGGCACAGATCATCCCAGCGTAAGCACTCACCAGTCAACTCTATACGCCTTTCCCTGCGAATTTCGTTAATGAGCGGAGATACCGGAACCTCCCAGTCTGGCCAGTCAGGATCAACGAAACCCACGTCAACAGTAAGATGAGGCATTGCCACCCTGTCTCTTAAAAGATTGACAGTCTTGTCAAGTACTTCCTGGGTGCATTCACCCAGTTCAGCCTTGGCCTCGGCATATTCCAGGAGCACCCTGCCATAACGGAAATGGAACAGGTCAGTTGTTGACTTATACTGACGCCTTTCTTCCTCATGGGGGTCATAATGCTTAATGATCAGATAACTGGTAGGTGAATAGCTAAGATCAAACTCCGGCATTGGCTTATACATAACGCTTCCGTCAGGATAAATCCTGTAAATGCGTTCATTGGTGTGAATTGTCTGCTTCATGCGGGGATCCCTGTTGACAAATTCCTCATCAAATTCTCCGTCATCTCCCTGGTACAGAGGACTAAGGGCAATTGGCAAGCCGTCGGTACAAAGATATGACATTACATAATCCTTACTGTATCCCGTACTGGCCTCACCCAGATAACGAATATTATTATGCGAATTCACATCCAGGATATGACGTTTAGGCATAATACATTCAGGGTTACCCTTTAATTCCCTCTGAACGAACAGGTCAAAATAATCGCTGTTTGGATTGCCTGTTGACCATATTTCGAATTTCCCCGAATTTATTATAGCATCTCCGGCATTTACACATTCCCTCAGCAGTGGCTCATGGTCTCCAAGTCCGTGATACTTCCTGAATGTCCCTTCGAACAGACACACCTCCATTTTAAATGCAAGCGCAGCATACTTTGTCAGACGATCGTTGGGATCATCTTCCGGAAGATTAGCGATGGCAAAATCCAGATCATCCAGCATTTTAGCAATAACAACTTTCCGGGAATCCCTTCCTTTATACAATTCCTCCGAATCAGTCTGCAGATCGCTTTCATACCAGGGCACATCACCAAACATCTTGACTTTGTCAAAGTAAAAAAAGGCTTTAAAAAACCGTAACTCTCCTTCGAACCTTTTAACAGCAGCAGTCTGTTCCATTCTTTCAGCTATCCTGACAAGTGCGTAGTTACACCGGCGAATAGGCAGCCAGTTACTTTTACCCCAGTTACCGCCGGATGCAGGAACAGTATACTCATCCCAGATATAATCCGGCCGCTGGTCCCGACACTGATTGTCTGAATTATCGTCAAGCCTGAAAAACCCGTACAGCGGGGGTAAATTCTCATAAAACTGATTGACATACATTTCAATATCTGAAGGAGTATTCCAGAATGAAGCGTCATTGATTGCATCCAATGGATACCTCTCCAGATAGTCATCATTACAGGCCATGAGGGCAAACAATGACAAAATTATTATAATAACTAAATTTTTCATATTAAATATATTAGGATTAGAAAGAAATATTTGCTCCGAATGAGTATGATCTATAAATAGAATAAGCACCTGCATAAGTCATTTCCGGGTCAACAATTTTCTTATATATGTTATTGATCTCCCAAAGATTGTTACCGGAAAAATATACTCGTATTTTGCTAATATTTAATCTTTGGGTCAAAGTTGCTGGAATTGTATATCCAAATGTCAACTGTTTTAATCTCAAATAAGCTGCATTTTGCAAATACCGGGTCTGAACAGCAGCAACATCACTGCCACCCTGAATTAGAGGCCTGGGGAAGAAAGCATCACGGTTCTCGGGTGACCACCAATCAGTGCAAACCTTGTGCATGGTAGTCCATTCACTGGTCCATGGATTAAGGAAAGTGCCGGTAGACAACCATCTGTCCTGCTTAGCAATTCCCTGAAAAAACACTTTCAGATCAAATCCTTTCCAGTCAGCGTCGGTAGTGACCCCGAAGCTGTATCTCGGGGTACTGTTACCAATAATTTTACGGTCACCCGGATTATCCAGAGTGCTATTTCCATAAGTGATCTTACCATCTCCATTCAAATCTTCGAAATAGAGGTCACCTGCAAGGCGTTGCCTTCCACTAATATTGGTCTGGTCTAAAGCTTTTGCTTCTTCATCTGTCTGGAAGATACCTCCTGTTACCAAACCCCATATCTCTCCTATGTTTTTCCCTACATAATAATCAGAAAAGATCCCTTTGGGATTATCAAATTTCGTGATTACAGCGGTATAATCAGACAATACAACTCTTGCTCCCAGTCCCAATTCTCTGAACCTGTGCTTCCAGTCAAGCGATACTTCCCATCCGGTTGTTTTCAGGTCAGCAGCATTTTCCTGAGGCTCATTTACAGCCAGTACGGCAGGCAATGTCTTTGATTTGGTAAGCATATTCTTTGTATCTCTCCTGTAAATATCGAATGTTGCGCTCAACCTGTTTTGCATTATAGCAATATCGATGCCCAGATTTCGCTGGGTAACAGTTTCCCAGGTTAATGTGGGACTTACAAGACCGGGTGCATAAACAGTCATTGGAAGTGAATTACCAATAAGATGCTGACTTAGCTGACCTGAACCAAATGAGGCAATATACGGGTAATTGCCGGGAACACTCTGATTCCCTAAAGAGCCATAAGAAGCCCTTAATTTCAGCATATCAAAAGTATTCTGCAGACCTGACAGGTACGGTTCATTTTCCAAACGCCACCCTACTGATGCTGATGGGAAAAATGCAAATCTGTCATCTTTCGGGAATTTCGAAGTGCCATCATACCGGCCGTTAAATTCGAAAAAATACCTGTTATCATAAATATAATTGACCCGGGTAAATGCACCTCTGATTGCAAATTCAGTTGCAGAATCGTCAACATATCTCAATCCATAAGAAAGACTAAGGAAGGGCATTGATTCAACCATTTTATTTTCGCGTTCAGCTTCAAAAAATGTTCTTTCAGAATTTTCCTGGTTAAACCCTAACATCCCTTTAACCGAATGTCTGCCGAAATTATTATCATATGTCCCATAAGCATTGAATGCCCAGTATCTGTTCCCGTAACTGCTTTTGATCGTACGGTTGGGGTCAGTGTGCGGATAAGATCCTCCTATGCTGCCATCTACCTTATACTGAGGCATTACATTATATGTACTGATCTCATTTTGATCTTCTCTGTTATAAGAATAATCAATATTAAATACTGTATTTTTAAAAGGTTTTAGAATGGCGAGGCCTGTAAGCCAACTATCACTGCCATCCCTTTTCCTGTAACCTCCTTCTTCATGATAAAATACCATATTTGCCACAGCTCCGGCTGACCAATAGTTACCGTCAGGTGTATAAACCGGCCAATTGGCCCATTGCACAAAATGCTGGGGAAGATTATTTTCTGAAAAACCGCCGCTTTTATTGTCAGGAGGATAGAATTTTTTCATATTGTTAACTGAGATCTTAGCACCGATAGTAATCCAGTCAGTTACATCATAACTAATATTTGACAATAAATTATAACGCTCATATTTTTCATCAAAATGCCTCGGCATACCGACCTGGCTAAAATAACTAATCGATGAATAATAATTCACCTTTTCGCTGCCACCCGAAATGCTTGCGGTATATTGTTGCTGCGGATAACTATCCCTGTACAGTTCAGCTGTCCAGTCTACATTACCGCAAGGCATCCAGTCGTTGGGACTATTAATATTAGGTACTGCGGAAGGATTATTTACAGGATCCTCATAATGAGCAAGAAGATGCGGTATAAGCCATTCAGGGAACTGATAGTAGTTCTGACCTGCCTGTGCATTGTTGGCTGTATTCATATACTCCATGCGTTCCTTGGAGTCCATTGGCTGAAAAACAGCCGTAGGTGCATTAATAGAATAATTCATTGAAAGGGAAACCATTGGTTTTGTACTTTCCTTACCGGATTTAGTCGTAACAAGGATCACTCCAAAAGCAGCACGGGCCCCATATATTGCAGAAGAAGCTGCATCCTTCAGAACCGACACACTTTCTATGTCTTGCGGATTGAGCACATTGATATCCATTGGTATTCCATCTACCAGGATAAGAGGACTCCCTCCCGTAATTGACTCATAACCACGGATGTTGAAACTTGCGCCCCTCCCGGGAGTACCGGTTGTCTGAGTAACATTAAGATTTGAGACAGTACCCTGAAGTCCGTGACCAATAGTAGGTACCGGTCTGCTATCAAGAGTTTCGGCATCTACGTAGGATACAGCCCCTGTAAGGTTCTCTTTCTTTTGAGTGCCGTATCCAATTGCAATTACTTCTTCAAGGCCGATAGTCTCCTCCTCCATCGTAACATTTATTACAGTGCGGGTACCGACAACTACCTCTTGTGTATGCATTCCGACAAAAGAGAACACTAATGTTGCACCATCAGGCAGTCCCGACAGCGAATACTCTCCGTTAGAATCGGTAACTGTGCCTTGTGTTGTTCCTTTTACAAGGACAGTCACACCCGGTAACGGCAACCCTTTAGCGTCTGATATTTTACCTGAAACAGATCTTTGCTGGTAGATCGAACCGGCCGGATCATTTGGAATTCCGGCATTAACACTGACAATACAAAATACTGATATAAATAATATCAAATGTATCTTCAGGATTAAATTCGGGAGTCGAAAAGAATTAGAAAAACAACAAAATAAATAATTTTTCATAGTTTTGGACATTTTGATTAAACATTTTATGAATGGTTTTTAACCATTTGTAGAAAATCATTAAGGCTGTGAGGTGCGGGAACACCTTGCAGCCTGTTTTAAATCAAAGTTATTTACATAAGCTACCTCCTTTTTTTACAAGTTTAACAGATTTGATTACTTCATAATATAATTTGTTATAAAAATCGTATCCACCCTTCATTGTCAAGCATTAAGTTATACTTTTAACCAGAAGCAGGCATTTTACAAGTATAAAGACAAAGCATATATAAAAGATTAATTTTCTATCCTTACAGTACATATTTTAAATAAATGAGATTTAAACCATAAAGGCAGGATTGGGTCATTCATCGGGTTTTGCTTCCGTATAACTTGTATCATGCTCTTAATAAATATTTCTATTCAGATATATGATATCAAATATAACATCCTTGAATAACCACTCATATGAGCGAGTAGTTCAAGTTGGTTAGTTATAATTTAGTCTCTCTCAAATTTAAGTCAAAAAAATCAATTATCAAACAGTACCCCGAAAATAGTCATCATATTTAGTTATTGCAGAAAAAAAATCAAACATTCCTAATTCAGATCTTATTGAAGGAGACTAAAATGCCGGCCTGTATTTTCTTCTCAAGAAAAAGCATTTATCAGTAAAAATACAACACTGACAATCAATCAAATAACCCATAAACCAATGAGATGGGACATAATGTATTTCTTAATAATTATTACTAAATTTACAATGAGATTAAATACTATTAATGAAAAATGAATTTATTTTTATTTAATGTAATTAAGATGATAATTTTTAAAGCATCTAAATAATAATTAACCACATAAGTGTCACAGAACAAATAGTTTAAATCTTTAATAGCAAATTTAAAATGGCAGGTAAATTTTCAAAATTATCAGAATATCAAAGCAGGCGAAATTTTATACAAACTATTGGTGCCGGCGCCCTGGGTGTTTCTGGATTGAGTTTCGGCATGCATGTCAAATACAATGAAAACAGAACTCAAAACACAGGATTGCGATTGGAAAAACTGAAAAGAATTGCATCAAACAGTTTTGCCGTCAACCAGCTGTTCAGGCGGAGATCAATGCGGCAGAGGGCCCCGAGGCCCAATCCTTATAAAGATAAATACGGAGAGATCACGATGCTTGACTTTCCGCAGTTTACGAAAGATACCTATCCGGGAGTCAATGCAATGGATTTGTGGTCTTCATTATTTGGAGATGTAAATGATGATTCCATGTTCACACAGGTTAAGATTGGTGATGAAATCCGCTTCAGTGAATTTGACCCCTCCTCTGCATCATCTAAAAAGTATCTCGACCAATTGGCAAATAACATGGTTAAAACTGGAGTTCAGGCAACGCACATATCAAACAATGCTCCGCGGAACCTGGCCGACACTGATGAGGCACTCAGGAAAGAGGGAATCCGTGTCGGAAAGATATGGCTTGATGCAGCAAAACAGATTGGGGTCAGGTCAATGCGTGTCAATACCGGCGGACCGCGAATTATACCCGAGGCAGTAATTGAGGGAGGCTATCCGCAGAACAATGAGATAGTCCCTTACATTGAAAAAGCCATAGAGTCCTTTAAAGAGTTGGCCGGTTATGCAGAAAAAACAGGGGTAAAGGTAACCATTGAAAACCATTGGGGATTAGCAGCGAATCCGGTCAATATTCTGATCATACTGAATGAAGTAAACAGTCCGTATTGCGAATCATCGCCCGATTTTTGCAACTGGGAGCACAAATATATGTTATACCACGGCCTCGAAATGCTCATTCCAAAAGCACATTCAATGGTCCATGCAAAAAGATGGACCCGCTTCCCTGATGTAGACATTGCGCATTGTGTTAAAATATTGAATAATGCCGGGTACAAAGGATATGTTTCCGTTGAATATGAAGGAGGAGGTGACCCGGTTGAAGGAACACTGAAACTGATGGAAGATGTTGTTGAGGGGATTAATGCTGGATAATAAAAAATTTATTTACAGGAATAACCAATCAGATCAAATGCTCTGTAATTGGTATCGAAAAAGAAGCAGATTATCTGTAAATGATCAAAAATTATGAGGCTTTTTTTTTAAATAACCATAAATACTTTGCCAGGACTTTTCTAAAGAGGAGTATTTAAGAGACTGAGCACCTGCAAGGGTATCATAAATATCTTTTACGGTTTGTTCAATTTTATCATTATCCTCTGACAGTAGCAACAATTTCAGTTCTTTTGACTCGGCACCGGTAATCTCATTATGCATTTTTGCCGCAGTCAATTCCCAAATCCTATCCCTGTTCTGGTCCTTCATTTTTATTTTTCATTTAAGACGAAAAAATATTGATGTGAGGGTGACGTATATTTGATTTTTGTTTTTAATACCGTCACAAATGTTTAATTACTTCTGCCTTCAGCTATATACTTTTTTAGCAATTTATGCATATCTGCTGCTTTATCAGGGTGCTCACCTGCAACATTTGTTGTCTCTTTTATGTCATTTTCAAGATCGTATAAAATAAAATTAACAGGTATAGAATCATTTAGCATATCAGAGTTAGTTTGAGGGCCTTCAACCAGTAATTTATAATTTCCCTTTCGGATTGCAAAGGCCGATGCACTTCTTCTTATACTTGTATTATAAACTATTGCTTCATGAAATGATTGAGGCCTCTCTTCTCCTGTTATTGCCTTAAAGAAACTTTTTCCATCCTCTGCGGTACTGTTATCCAACTCAATATCCAACATTTCGGCCAGAGTTGGCAAAACATCATTAAATACAATTGTGGTTGAACATTTTTCACCCGGATTGACATGGCCCGGCCATCTTATAAAAAAAGGTACCCTGTGGCCTCCCTCAAGGAGGCTGCCCTTCCAACCGCTAAAAGGTGCATTTGATATATGACCGTAAATATTTCTGTCACCTCTGATCCATCGTTCAGGATTTTTTGTAATATCGATAGGGCCATTATCACTACTGAATATAACTATGGTATTTTTATCGATTTCAAGTTCTTTAAGCTTATTAATAATTTTACCGACATGATAATCCAGTTCAAACATGAAATCTCCATAAGCCCCTGCATTCCCTTTTCCTTGGAATTCCTGATTTGGCACAATAGGATTATGCGGGGCAGTCAATGCATAATACAGGAAGAATGGTTTATCCAGATTTGATTTACAGGCTGATTCAATAAATTCACATGCTTTATTTGAAAGTACAGGGACCAGGCCTTCCATGGTAAAACCTTCTGCAACATGGTTATCGTCGCGCCCATACCATTCTCCGTATTTTTGTTTCATGTCTTCTGTTGTATATAAGGGAATGGAAGTTACTTTATTATTTTCAATATACGCACATGGATTCATTTCTGCTGATCCTCCCTTGGCAAAAGAGTAATCAAAACCATAGTCATTTACACCTTTAATAACGGGAGATGAAAAATCTATATTTTTATAATTCTGGTAATTAGGATCATCACGTATAGAATCACGGGCTGATTCATCAAATAATTTCCAGTCAATTCCCTGATGCCATTTCCCCACCATTCCTGTGTAATATCCGGCATTTTTAAGCATTTCAGCTATTGTAAGCCTTCCGGGCTCAATTAATGTACCTGCATAATTGCTTAAATTGCCACCTGAACCCAGTCTTGTTCTCCACATATATCTTCCTGTCAGCAAGCTGTATCTTGACGGGACGCAGTATGAGCCTCCTGAGTGGGCATCAGTAAAAATCAATCCCTCACTTGCTATTTTGTCCAGGTTTGGAGTTGGTATGCGACTATCACTGTTAAGGATCCCGACATCCCCATAACCCATATCATCTGCAAGAATTATAATTATATTGGGATTTTGTTGTTTGTTGTCCGGCTGACATGAAATTGTCATAATGCAAAAAAGCAATATGCTCATGGTCCATAGTTTACGAACCATAGATGTTATTTCTTTAGGATTAACTGCTTCTTCCATCTTTTATATATTTTTTGAGAAGATCATGCAACTCTTTTACCAGTTCCGGGTGGTTTTCTGAAATGTCAGTAGTCTCCTTAATATCATTTGACAGGTCATAAAGTGAATATGAAACAGGTAAGCTGTCATCCAGAAACTGATCCGGAGTTTTCGGCCCGTCAATGATCAGTTTGTAGCTACCCCTGCGGATCGCAAACTGTCCGTCATAGGAGTGATGCACTATTGCTTCATGGAATGATGAAGGCCTGCTTTTGCCGGTGATAACGCTCCAAAAACTTTTTCCGTCCTCTGCTGTGTTGTTGTCCAGTTTGACATTAAGCATATCGGCCAGAGTCGGAAAAATATCATTCAGACAAATTGTCGTTGCGCAGGTTTGTCCCGGTTCTATTTTTTCAGGCCATTTTATAAAAAATGGAACCCTGTGGCCTCCCTCATACCTCTGGGTTTTCCATCCGCGGTAAGGAGCATTTGACAAATGTCCATAAATGTACCTGTCGCCCCGAATCCATCGTTCAGCATTCTTGGTAATATCAATCGCACCGTTATCGCTTGTGAATATCACTATCGTATTTTGTTCTATCCCCAACTCCCTCAGCTTGTCCATCAGCTTTCCAACATGATGGTCAAGTTCAAATACAAAATCACCGTAAGCCCCGGCCTTGCTTTTGCCGTAGAATTCATAATTGGGGACAATCGGATTATGAGGGGTTGTCAAAGGGTAATACAGAAAAAATGGTTTACCGGGGTGACTGGAAACGGCATTTTCAACAAATTCACAGGCTTTTTTGGAAAATGTCGGTACAAGTTTTTCCATTGAGTAACCTTCAGCAATATTATTGTCATCCCTTCCGAACCACTCGCCGTTCTTCTCTTTGATCTGTTCGACAGTATAGACCGGTGGCGATGTGACTTTATTGTTTTCAATAAATGCGGCAGGATTCATTTCTGCTGATCCTGCAATTGCAAAAGAGTAGTCAAACCCGTAATCGTTGATCCCCTTTGTGGCAGGGACAGTAAAATCTATATTTTCATAGTTGAAGTATGCCGGGTCAGTCCGCCTTAACTTATCCTCAGACTCATCATGCAGTTTCCAGTCAATGCCCAGGTGCCACTTGCCAACCATGCCGGTGTAGTAACCTTCTTTTTTCAGAATGTCAGCTATGGTCTTTCTTTCAGGTTCAATTAAAGTCCCGGCATAATGGCCCAGAACACCTGATTTCAGCCTTGTGCGCCAGCTGTATCTTCCTGTCAGAAGGCCATATCTGGTGGGAGTGCACACTGCAGAAGAGGTGTGTGCATCCGAGAAGATTATCCCTTCTTCGGCAAGCCGATTCAGGTTTGGAGTTGGTATCCTGCTTTCACTGTTCAGTACCTCAACATTGCCATGGCCCATATCATCCGCCAGGATAATGATGATATTCGGCTTCCCCGGCTCTGCATTTTGAGTGCACGAGTTCAAAGATAACCCTGTCAGGGTTAATCCCACAGACCCGGCAAATGTAAAGAGGGACTGGTTAAATATATTTTTATATTTAATTCGGATCCTTCTCCTTTCTTTTGATCTTATGAAATGATTCATATGATTAAAATTATTGATTTTCAAAGGTGTCGTTTATTAAAAATATAGACGAAAAATATTGTTATCAGGGTGACATATAAGTTGAATTTTTTTACGCCACATTTACAGTAAAGAATGAAACAAATTATATTAAACTGTTATTGATTGAAGCCTCTATTTTTCAATACCAATATAAAAAAATTAAAGTCATTAGGATCCAGATTCTCTTTTAAAAAACGGTAAGCCCTGCCTATCTGTGTTTTAACAGTATTTTTTGATATCTGTAATTTCAGGGCTATCTCATTATATGTAAGCGATTCAAATATTGCAAGATCAAGTATCCTGCGGCATTGCGGAGGCAATTTATCCAGCAACTGATACAGGGTGGCATATTGCTTCTGATCATCAAATTCCTTAATATCTAATGGCACCCTGATATCCTCAGTAAGAGAGACTGTCCGGATTCTTTTTTTTCTGAAATAATCGATAATCAGATTATGAAGCATTAAATAAATATACTGTCTTAATGAATAATGGATCTGAATACTGCTGCGGCTTTCCCAGATTTTTATAAAACAGTCAGATACAAGCTCCTCTGCCAGGTTTATGTCGACACCTGTTGATTTGACAGCGTAAAGATACATTTGATGATAATATTTTTTGTGCAAGATCTTCAAAGCACCTTTGTCACCTTTCCTGATATTTTCCCAAAGTTTAGTATCCTCCACGATCAGTAAGTTAGATCATAAAGCAAATATATAATAATATTTGCCTGATTAGACAATATCGAAAAATAACAAGTTGGGTTTTTAATTCAAAACAAAAGCATAATTATAATCTATCAATTTCTTCTCTGAATTATTTTCTATCCAGCCCTTCTCTTTATGACTAATCTCAATAATCTCATATGTAGATGTGTTTTTGAATCTTTCCGTAACTGATTCCAGTATATGTAATTCGGCTTCAGAAAATAATTTATTATTAAAAGCCTTGTCCGGATTTGGCTTAAATTGTTCACCTATACCCCCGTCGGCAAAATTTGTATATAGAATATCCAGATCATCTTTATTGGCTAAGTATTCAAAAATACTATTAAAATTATTTGGTACAGGCCCCATTTGTATAGCCCGATAGGGAATACCACTCATTGAAAAACCGGTTTGCCTGAACATAGTAAAATCTGAATAGAACAATAATTTATTTAACTTGGTTTTCCATGGTTCAAGTTTCTCGGTAAAATATACTACCATTTCGGAAAATTTCCTTAAATCAGGTGTTTTAAAACCAGTAAATATGTTAGGATTGAATGTTCCAAAAAAATAATGCTCAAGCTGCTTTTCGAATTTGTATTTCTTCAGGCCTTCCAGCAAATTATCAATCGTCCTGTTTATCTTTGCCACGAGTTTCCAATCAAGTGTAGAGCAGTAATCAACAAGTTTTTTAAACTCATGCGGGTCATCAGCTAATTTTATTAATTTAGCATTAGATTGATTAGGCACCTCTCCCCCTTCATACTGCCGATAAACATTTGTGCCAAATCCTAATATCTCAGACATTTTTACTGCTGACAGGTTATATTTGTTACGAATTGAAATAATTTGCTCAGGAAAGGGTATTCCATATTTTACCCTGTACTGGTTAACCAATTGATTGTAATTTAATTGGGCAAATGCATCATCCTCAAAACATTCCCCGGTATCTTTACATTGGTACGAATGGAAAAGCACCCTGAATTCGTCTTTACGAAAATTCATGGTTCTCCACTCTTTAACAATGTTCATTTCTTTACCTGTAAATGGACTCTTCATGTTGGTAATTTATTTTTGTTGATTCTTACCTCTTTCATCAAGAAACAGTATGCCGAAAATTTCCATTTTTACTTTTAGTTCCTTTAAATATTTTTCAACTTCTTGTTTAGATGTCATGGGGAGTTAAAATTGGTATAAAGATATGAATATTTTTTATATTTAATAACTTTAAAATTGAAAAAAATTAATTATTTTTTAAATATTAGACTTTATAGTTGAATTTCTTTTAATACAGAACAATATTCAGAAGTATCATCAGATGCATTAAATGACTGCGATGTTATACAGAGATAGCTGCTAACTCATTGCCTTCTATTGAAGTATATTTCCTCTTTACCATCAAAGCAAGGAATAAAATTCCGGCAATACATAACCGTTTATACTGCCATACCAGCCACTTTTATTGCAAAAATTATCATCTTTGGAGAGATAACTAAAACCATTCGATATGACAAACCATTCAAGAAGACGGTTTATTAATAAACTTTTTGGTGGGACTGTTGGCGCTTCTGCCTTGCCTGTTTTTTCATTTCCACCGAAAGAGAAAAGCAGAACCTCAAAAAACTCTTTACCTGTCCTGAACGAATTTGATATATGCGTCCTCGGAGGAAGCTGCACTGGTGTGTTAATTGCAATAGGTTTGTTCGAGGTTGACGGAGGCGCCTCTGTAAAACCTGCCTATGAAATTACCAGTCCGGTGTTTGACAAGATCACAATTCACCTGAATAATGATTATTATCCGGGAAACTCTTTTATCATTGAAACTGAAAATAACAGCAGTGAAAACATTTATATCCAAAAAGCATATTTAAACGGAGAAGCATGGAAAAGTTTCCGGTTCCCCCCATAAAGTGTTTATAAAGGGAGGCCATCTGAAAATTATTTTGGGTGACAAACCAAAAAAAAACAGGGAATCGAATAATAAAATCCCTGTTAATAAATTACTCCGTAATATTGATATTTTTTCCAACCTGCCATTTGTCACAAAACAGACTTTTTGTTTAATTTGATTACTAATTCAATGAATGGTTATATTTAAAATCAAATCTTTATGGCTGCTGCATTTGGAAAGACATGGTGGGGCGAACAATGGCTCAATGCGCTTAACAATATTGACTATAGTAACCGGTTGCCCCGCGGCGCCTCCTATGCCCGGAAAGGAGCTGTGGAGAAAATAAAAATTACCGGGAACCATATCTCTGCCAAAGTCCGCGGCAGGAGGCCTTCTCCCTACAAGGTAGACATCATTTTACCACCGTTTTTCGATCCTGAACTGGGTAACTTCCTGACAGAGTTAACTAAACGGCCGGTTATCATTTCTAAATTGCTGAACCGCGAGCTTGACCCTGATGTGCTTGAACTTGCCGAACAGTCAGGCCTTAAAGTTTTCCCGCGACAATGGAACGACCTGAAGATGCAGTGCTCCTGCCCTGACTGGGCTGTGCCATGTAAACATCTTGCTTCGGTGATTTACAAAGTTTCTGCCGAGATCGACAACAATCCCTTTCTTGTATTTTCGCTGCATAATACAGACCTGTTAACTGAAATGGCGAAACTGGGAATCTACATCAATAAGCAACATATTGAAATTCCCAAAATACAGGACCTTTGCTTCAGCAAAGAAAAAACAGACAAAGAATACGATTCTGAAAATGCATACCGTAAACTCTCATTTGCAAAGCTGGAACCTATCCATGGCCCGCTTACATCACTGCTTTCGCCCTGCCCTGCTTTTTATACAGCGTCAGGTAGTGATTTCCGGGATAAATACCTGGCAACCCTTAACCGTATCGTGAAAAATACACAGAAGGCTGCACTGGGAAAAATTACCCTGCCCGATTTTTTCGAAAATGCTTATTCTGAAGAGCAATATCTCGATTACCATTCCGACAATCAGGTTCGCCTCGACGAGTCCTTAAAGGCCAAAGTTGCTATTAATGACAAAGAATATTCGGTAAGAGAGTTTTTTCAACAACTGTCACAAATTCAAAGTTCAAAGACTTACGATTACCAGCCCTCGACAGCAGCATTGCATACGGTATTGCATTTTGCAGTTCAACTGGTGGCAAACGGAGCCATTGTTCCTCAGATTGTCCGGCTGCCCGACAGGCAGTACTCAATACGCTGGCTGCCTGCCATGCTTAGCAAAGAGGTAAAAAAACTGGTTGACGAGTTGGAACAAATCCTTCCCCCGGATGTGTTTACTGGAATTTACAGGAAAAAGCAAAAACCTGTAAATAAAGAAGTTGCCCTTAACCTTCTTTCACTGTTTATCACAGAAATCATCAGGCTTGTAAGTTACAACACCGATGGAGACCTGTTCCTTCAGTTATTTTTTAAAAATGAAAGTTACCCGTTTTCCGGTCCGGGTGAGGAAGCCCTAGCTGGCGGCATCATGTCGTGGCTGCAAAAATTCTATATCACCCGGGGCCACTACAGCCCTGTATTGATAGTTGAAGAGTTAAAGGATGATAAATTCAGGATTTTAATCAATATCCGGGAGCCAAAAGGGATAATGGATGAGCCGGTTCCCCTGACTGATATCTTAAACGACGAGAAATACTATGTTAAACGCTTTGAAATTTTGCAGTCACTCACCCAGTTAAGCAGCTTCATTCCCGGATTGGATGCGTTTATTAACGCCGGAGGCAAAGAGGAGCTTGTGATGGACAACCAAACCTTCACTCCGTTTCTGATGCAGATGATCCCGGCCATTCAACTGCTGGATATTTCAGTCTTACTGCCCAAATCGCTGCAGCATATCCTGAAACCAAAAGCAAGCGTAAAACTGAAAAGCAAAGCCACAGGCAAATCGTATCTGCGTCTCGATAAGTTGCTCGATTTTGAGTGGCAGGTAGCAGTAGGGGATACTGTCATGGATGAAGCTGAATTCTGGAAGCTGTTGCAAAAATCTGAAGGATTAATAAGGTTCAAAACCCAATACATCTATGTAGGAAAACAGGACCTCGAAAAGCTGTATAAACACTTTTCGCAGTCAAAAGAGCTATCGGCATTTCAGTTGCTGCGAACAGCGCTTTCAGGTGAATACAACGGAGCTAAAGTGTTTATTGACAGCGAAGTAAAAAAACTCATTAAAGAGCTGACTGAATTCAGGGAAACACCTGTCCCCGGAAGCCTGACGGCACAACTCAGGCCTTACCAGCACCGCGGCTACTCCTGGATATACCGCAATGCACGGGTTGGCTTCGGATCGGTGCTGGCAGATGATATGGGTTTGGGAAAAACTATCCAGGTTATTGCTGCTATTCTGAAATTTAAGGAAGAAGGATTCCTGACTGAACAAAAAGTGCTGGTGGTAGCTCCAACCGGATTGCTTACCAACTGGCAGGCTGAGTTTCAAAAATTTGCCCACGGCATAAACATCGAAATTTATCACGGTCCCCAGCGCGATTTAAAAAAATTGAACGGATACGATGTCCTTATCACCTCATACGGGATAGCGAGAAGTGATGTATCTTTGCTCAAAAAAGAAAAATGGCATGCCGTGGTAATCGACGAGGCTCAAAATATTAAAAATCAAAACACGGCACAAACCAAAGCAGTGAAGTCGATCAAATCAGACAATTTTATCGCACTGAGCGGCACACCGGTTGAAAACAGGCTGAGCGAATTGTGGAGCATCATGGACTACAGCAACCGCGGCTTCCTGGGCAGCCTGAAAGAGTTTAGCGAAACTTACGGAAACCCGATTGAGCAGCTAAACGATCTCGAAACAGCTGAAAAACTGAAAAGGGTAACCGCACCATTCCTTATGCGCCGGCTTAAATCTGATAAGAGCATTATCTCCGATCTTCCGGAGAAAATTGAAATAGACAGTTTTGCTACTCTTACCAAAGAGCAGGCCGGCCTGTATGAAAAGACGCTTGAACAGGCGATGAATGAGATTGAGGGGATAACCCGGACCGACCATCAATCACTTTTTGTAAGGCAGGGATTAGTACTGCAGATGATTCTGGCCCTCAAACAGATATGCAACCATCCGGCCCAGTTTCTTAAAAACGGAGATAAAAATGCCTCCTTAAGCGGGAAAACAGAACTTCTTTTCGATAAACTGGACAGCATTATGGAAAGCCGCGAAAAGGTACTTTTGTTCACCCAGTTTACAGAAATGGCCCTTTTACTGCAACATTTTATATCAGAACGTTATAAAGCCAACCCTCTCTATTATCATGGCGGATGCAGTATTAATCAGCGTAAGGAGATGATAAACAGGTTTCAAACCAATCATGCCGACAAAGTTTTCCTTTTGTCACTCAAGGCAGCCGGAACAGGCCTGAACCTCACGGCAGCAAGCCATGTCATACATTACGACCTGTGGTGGAACCCGGCAGTGGAAGCGCAGGCCACCGACCGGGCGTACCGCATCGGCCAAAAAAACAATGTAATGGTTCACCGGTTCATTACAAAAAATACATTCGAAGAAAAAATCAATGCAATGATCCAGCAGAAAAAAGCCCTGGCTGAAATGACTGTAGCGACAGGCGAAAACTGGGTTGGAAATTTGAGCAATAAAGAGTTACGCGATGTATTTAACATTTCTGATTAAAATTAATTATTTTCTAATGTATCTGATGTAAACCGTATAATTTTCATCATAATCTTTTGTGGCAAAAATATTCAAAAGATTATCTCAGAAACGGAAAAAACGAAGTATAAATTTTAAACACATTAAGAAAGGACCAGGGAACTACTTCTAACCAGAGTCTGGTTTAAAATAATACCATGTCATGACTTTTATCCTGCTAAAACTCAAGTGTAAAATCATAATCGCCCGATTTTCCAGCCATTAGAGTTATAGCCAAAATATTGCCGCTTTCAACCTTTGAAGCAGCTTTAACACCCGGACATTCTGTTTTTTTCAGAGAATAGCCATCTGGTGTATGTAAACGCATGGTCAATGGGAAAGAACCAACAAGCTCAATTTTTCCCCTGATCGTGCGACTGTCGTTATCCCATTCGAACTTCTTCAACTCCCTGGCAGTCTGGGTAACATGGCGGTCACTGCTAAGCCACTGCGGAACTGGCTGTATCCTGTGAATTGCCAATAACCGGACACTATGGGGAGGAACTTCCATTGAAAGGCTGTCCTTCATTGTACCGATATACCTTTCCGTCCAAAATTCATATACAATATACTCCTCATCGCCGTCGATACCCAGTTCTTTAGCAGTAAATGATATTTCCCCCGGATCATCCTTCCAGTTAAAAAGAGCCGTCACATTATAATCACCCAGAAGCTTATGCCTGACATTCAGGTTCCAGACAGGCAACATTGAAAAATATGGATACAGGCTCAAAGGTAATACTTCAGCAACTGGTAAGGTTTGCTGCAGCAACTTCATTTGTTCGTCTGACAATCCGCCCAGTTTGTCACCAAAAAAAGTCAGTTGTCCGGGCAAAGCAACAATTGTAGTTGAAACCCTCGCCTCTTCAGTTGGCAGGTCATGCACCAACAGTGTATCCGGATCATTCACCAAAACTATATTATGAGTAAACACCTGATTTATGGTGCACCGGCCCTGGTTTAATACATTACTCCATTCCACAGGTTTATTTGGATGAACAATATCAGCTCCTATGCGGGAAGCATCGGCATAGAGCGCCTCCGGTCCTGAAGTATGCCCCTGACAGGCCAGAAAAACACGGTCCTCCCCCATCCCTTCACGAAATGCTTTCACACAAAGTTCAAAAGGATTCGGACAGAAAGGGTCCCTGAACAGTTCTTTGATCTCAGGACGTTCATACAGGTGAGCACAATAGCCGTGACTCCTGCCCGACATTCCGTCTATCTTAAAGAACTCATAGCCCCACTCCCTGGAAGCCACCCTGAAAATCTCCATTAAATGTTCACGTGCTTCCTCTACGGTTGGATCGAGAGTATAACGTCCGTTCCATGAAGAGACAGGTTTACCCTCCTTATCATGTAAAAACCAATCCCTGTGTTGCTCATAAAACCGGTGGTTCCCTGTTCCGAACGGAGCCATCCAGAGTCCCGGCCTGAAGCCCAGACTGCGAATATCATCAGCCAGTTGCTTCATCCCTTTCGGGAACTGCCTTTCGTTCACCTCGAAATTCATATTGTAAAAATCGCGTACAGGCAACTGGTCTGAGTTTCCCTGCCATGATTCGATCGACCAAAATTCACATCCAAAAGGTTGAAGGTATTTTTGTCCGATCCTCGCCTCTGCAAGATTGTCTTCAGCAGTAGCCTTATCGAAATAGGTATTCCACGACATCCATCCTGTCGGAGCCTTCGGACAACGTTTACGATCAACCGGATGATAATACGGCACATACCGGTTTTTAAAATATTCCTCAATAAAATTTATAGTAAATACCGCTTCCGATGAATTATGGATACTGCCGGAAAGCAAAAAAGAATACTCTCCTGAATCCAGGGTTGTAATGTGCACTTTGAAAGCATCCAGTTGAAGGACAGAATCATTCCCGGCAGAGAAAAGGGAATCATTCAACAATGAATCAGCATTGCCATAAGTAAGGGATAAGACCCTTTCGTCCGGACCAGGTTTTGTCCTGCACGCAAGACTGTCAGGTGAAAAATTTATTGTACCCCCAAACGACAACTCCCCCTCGTAAGCCTGGGCAGTCCGGTGGTAGAAAAGCAGCTGAAGCTGGCCACCGGCTGAATTAATAACAAAATATCCCTGTACATTTCCATTGTTATCGACAAGGGCATAC
The DNA here is from genome assembly GCA_964495655.1 of uncultured Prolixibacteraceae bacterium. GTDB lineage: Bacteria > Bacteroidota > Bacteroidia > Bacteroidales > Prolixibacteraceae > JAAYJR01. The sequence continues at coordinate 25,832 of CAZBWK010000019.1, forward strand.
CGGTTTGAAACCCCATCCCTTGAATCAGAAACCTTCCACTCATTACCGCCCGAAGTGAAAGTCAGCCGTCCTTTGATCCCCACCGGTCCGTTTATCAGTTTCAGCTCAGATGTCTCCTCACTAAACTCAACCTTCCAGCCTGTCGATAAACCTGCCGGCACAGATTCAGAATGTAAAAACTCATCAGGGCTTAATGCCCTGCCATTTGCTATTACGGCATTACCATTTTCCTCCAGGACAGACAGGCCTCCTACAGAAGTAATTGCAGCCGAGCCAAGTGCGGCCTTTTTTAAAAAATCTCTGCGGTTTTTGTTCATGATTATCAGAGTCTGATTAAAAATGCCAGTTCTCCATATGTAACTGATTATGAATAGTTACAGGTGTTATTTCAGTATTTCTGCAAATTCTCAGGAAACATCAACATTTCCTTCCATAACGGGGTAATAAGTATAGTTTTATTATTTATTTTAATTTCATCATTGTTATTATAGGTATAAATATAACCCCTTTCAAGGTTTTGTTCGTCCATGGCCATTAACAGAGCCCTGATTTCCCTGTCGCGCGTGTCACTGTTTTCAAGCGAATAACTGGCCTGTATCATTTTTTTTGATTCACCTTCCACAATGAAAAAATCCACTTCGAGGTTGTTGTCTGTTTTGTAATAAAATATTTCTGAATGTTTCCGGTGCAGGAAGTTAAAAACTAAATTTTCAAACAGACGAGAACTATCGGGAGAAACCCTGTTCAGCCAGATAAATGAATTGTCGGCCAGGTAGGTTTTACGTTTCGACTCACGCTTTACAAAAGAGTTTCGGAATGGATAAATATTAGTGGTCAAAAAAGGTTCGGGCAGTATATTAAAGTAATCAGTAACTGTGGGCACACTGGTTTTATAAACTGCGTCTATTTTATTGGCCAGGCTGGTAATGGAAAAATCTTTGGTTATATTTTCGGTAATTTTGTTTACAACCAGTTTCAAAAGCACATCATTTTTGTCGTATTTAGCAACAAGGTCTTTATAAAACAAGAGGTTATAGATATTTTTAGCCACAGCCCTCTTATCCACCAACTCAACTTTTATAACTTCGGGAAATCCTCCGTATTGTAAATATTCTTCGAACAGGTTCAGAATCTTAGGTTGATTCAAAATGGCATCTTTGGGCTGAAATTTTACATTTTTCAATTTCAAAAACTCGGGAAACGAAAAAGGGAATATGGTAGTTTCCAGACTTCGGCCTTTTAAGTAAGTAGCAATTTCGCGGCTTATGAGGTGAGCATTACTACCCGTTACAAAAATTTTATAGCCTGCAACATGCAGTCGTTTCAGGTAGAAATGCCAGTTATTTAAGTTTTGTATTTCATCGAAAAACAGTATAGGTGTGTTATCGGGGTAAAGAATTTTATAGGTATCGATGATGATGTCGTAACCGGAAAGGCTGTTTAAAGCCAAAAGCCTTTCATCTTCAAAATCGAGAAACAAAACCCGCTTCGGTTCTATTGTCCTGGCAATCTCATATAGTGTATAAGTTTTACCTGAACGTCTTATGCCGGTTAACACCGTAATGTAACCGGTTTCCGTAATGGAGTAATTCCGCGAAACCAGCGTTTTTCCGGCAATGATTTCCTGGTTTTCCAGAATGATGCGTTTAAGTATTTCTTCCATTTTGCCCCTTTTATTAAAAGATCCTTTACAAATATAGTCTTTTTTATAAAGTGTGGCTTAATAAAAATAATGTATTTGAATTATTGGTTTTATTAAAATTGACAGAACTATACTAAAAAAACTATTTTCCCGGACATTCTGATTGTCAATCCAATTATCTCAATACCTGTCAAATTTTTCTTCAATAAAAACCTCCTTCACTGCTTCAAGGTAACCAAAACCGTTCAGCATATCAGGTAAAAGGTAACTACCCTCCACCCACTCATTCCATGCGTTAATAGTAATTAATCCGGGTTGATCAGGATGGCTGTCTGCATATTTTTTTGCTTTTGAAAGCAATGCGGCAAAGCTGTCAGGTGTATTGTTAAAATGCACAACATCTTTGATGCCTTTTGCCGGGAATCTGGGAGTATCATCCCAACCCACTGACACGCAGGGGAAAAGCGGCACATCCAGTATAGAATCCATCTGCTCCCGGATCCTTAATGAATTTGATCCGTAAACAAGATAATCTTCATTAAGTCCCCCCATATTGTATAATGCCACACTGTTGAAACCCATTACTTTTACTCTCTCTTTAAAATTTCTTGCTGCTTCATCTGACATCATTGAACCGCCACCCTGGTTCCACTGAATATGCAATCCGGGAAATCCTGCCTCTTTTACCTTCTCCCGGAAATAATCCAGTGCTTTACGGGTCTCTTCCAGACTTCCGTTGAAGCTTTCCACCAGTTTGCCTATGCTGAAAATCGAAAATACCGGTTCCCCGTTAATTTTAAAGTAGTTCGGACGTTTGAAATACTGATTGATCACCCTGTCTACAATAATCTTATAATTTTCCCAATCCACTTTGGCATCCCACAGGATATCTGTATTGTCCTTATAAAGGTGATAGTTCCAAAAATTATACTTTACATCATGGTTCGCCCACATAATGTAAAATTGCATTTGCTCATTATTCCTCGCTTTCAGGAATCCGTCGTTAAGTGCGCTTTCCAAAAAAGGCCCCTCTTCATACCAGTACCAGTCGTATATAAATACATTGACTCCATGGTCAGTTGCTGCATCAATCCATTTTTCAACAACCTCAGGATCGTTATCCAACTCATAACCCCAGAGAGGCTTACGTGGTTGATAATGTCCGTCATAACGGGGATTACCCTTTTTTATGACTTCCCATTCCCCAATGCCTTCAGGCCATAACATCTCCCTTCCCAGGGGATCGTCATGGCAAGATGGCCAGATATATGCTGCAACATAATAATCATGCTTTGCATACTCTTTCACGCGCGTAGGTTGAGCTGAGGTAATGTTGCTAAACAGAACCCCGGCAATAATTACCAATCTGATTTTTAAAAGAAAATTTTCCATTTGAATATAATTTTGTTAAACAATTAAAATGTCTTCTGAAAAGGCTTGTTTTTCCATTTCGTAACCCTCTTCCCGGGTATTCATTATTAATATTTTTTTTTGCATACTTAAGGGAGTGCAGGAAAAATTCTTTTAAATGACCAGACATCAAACAGATCTTCAGTAATATCCTCATGTTCGGGAAAATATTCACTGAGCTCTTGCCAGGCCAGCTTCTCGTCGTTCGCCCTGCCTTCGTCTCTTGCCAATAACGCTTTTGCCATTATCACAACCATGCCGGAATGAACATCCAACAGTCTCCATGAAAGGCTGTGTAAAGGATTTTCGACATTCAGATTTCTCTCAATGACCGGATAAAATTGATCAACTGCACCTTGAACTTTTAATAATTTTTCCCTTGCTTCCCGGGTCTCCTGATCGTCAGTTTTCCGGCCTCTTTTCTTTCCGTAAAAATATTCCGGACTAAACAGATCTGAAAGAGTTTTCATATACCCTAAAGCTTCATTCCAATCTCCGCCAAATGATCCTTCAAAGTAATAAGCGGCTAGCTCATCGACACTACCAGCGGGATTCCAAAGAAGCCGGGCATTGGCAAAATGGGGAAGTCCGTGAGGAAAGAAAGTCTTCTGCATCTGGCAGCTGACAAACCCGTCCAGCTTAAGGTCAGCCAGTCGCCTGATATCCTCTGCCAGAAGATTCAGGTAACCATAATATCCCTGATCATAAAAATGGAAATACCACATGTGGTAGTCATAAGCAAAACCAGGCCCGGGAAACGCCTCCTGCCACTGTTGCAAAAATCCGGCAAGTTGCTGAATATTTGATGGGGGTTTGTTTTTATTCATCTGATAAGGAGGCAATTCTATATCTGCTGCCGGTAATTCATAGGGCTCATTATAGAAGCGTGCTATCGGAGCGAACATCAAGGCAAACCGGTCTTTGTTTATCAACTTCTCCTCTTCAGGAGGCCATATCAGATCGGAATAGATCAAAAACACTATCCGGGTCGGAATATTTCTCTCTGCCAACTCCAAATCAATATCATTCAGTATCTTAATATAATGGTCACTAACCCTTTTATGACGGCACAACTCGCACTCACAGGTATTGTTGGTGCGGTCATCCAGCCAAAAGTGAAGGTAATCAACTTCAGGATGTTTCTCAGCATAATCAGCAATCATATGCACCAGTCGCAGGCGTACCTGTGGATTGCCATAACACAGCTCTGTGGTTGTCGGCCCTCCCTTTAGCCGTTCACCATTAACGAGTGACAAAAACTCAGTCTGATTTTCAGGGACAGTTATGTTACCCCAGTGATCACATTCCACCTCAGGGTTACCAAAGAACACACCATTCCAGCCATGACCTGCTGCATGAAGCAGCAGTCCCCTGCGTTTTATCTCTTTAGTTAACCGCTCATTAAATGCAATTACTTCAGTGTCGGATAACGGACAGGAAGCTTTGTTGGAGGGATAATCACGGCTGTACCATGACTGAAAGAACTTTTTGGGCATAATAAATTCGTTGAAATAGGTATTCAATCCCACCTTAGCGCCCCATTCAATTTTAGAGATAATATAATCAATGCTATATGCACCTGAATTATTATTGCCCCGAAAGCGGTACTTTGCTTTATCAGTCAGTTGCACCGTCAGATTATCGATTTGCCTTTCGGGCACAAAATCACCATCCGGACCCGGCCTAATCCAGCGACACCCGTTAGCCTCCAGAAATCGGTATGCAGCAAAAAGCACACTTCGCGGATTTGATCCGGCTATAATCCCCCTCGATCCCTGCACATCGATATAAACAGCATCATCAAGTTCCGGATCTTCAACTCCGTCTAAATCAATATTAAAATCACTGAATAATCCAAGTTCCAGGTGAACAGGTTCAGTATCGTCACCAGCAGAAAAATATAAAGAAGAGGGATTATTTGCCACAGCAGCCGCATCAGGATTGCCGGACATAAGGCCAAAGTATTTTACAAGTTCCTGTCCTGCAAGCTCAATAGCAGAGTGACGGCTTTTCAGTCCGATGATAATTGGTTCACCAGGAATGACTTCACGGTATTTTTGGCTGACTCCTTCTTTGGATCCGGAATCCCCGCAGCCACATATAAAAATATAAGAGGCAACAAAAAGAATTAAAGTGGATAAAACAGGTCGTTTCATATGTTGTGAAATTTATAATTGTTTAAAAATAAACTAATTAAAAATTTAAGAATTCCTATTAAAACAGTGAGAACCGTTTGTTTCATTGTAAAAAATATGAAGTAAACACACGGAAAGATGTTTATTAAATTATTCTTTTCCCAGTTTCTTCCTAAGATAAAAGTCGAAAGAAACTATTTTAATTTTTTATAGCCCGGACAATTTAAACATATAATTACCTGAACCAACAGCAACTTCAATATAGTTATCCACTTCCTGAACAGAATCAATGCCTTCAACTTCCTGTACAACATTTCTGTTTTCCCAGATGGTTATACCCGATTCAGTCAGTTTAAAAGGACCAGCCAAAGTTCCTTTTGGTATTCTAACCTTAGCGTTGCTGTTTGCAGGAATTTCCACATTCAATATAAACGCCTTGCCCTGTTTCTCCCATGAAGAGGAGACTCTTCCCCGAATGGTATGGGTAGAAGCGCTTCCGGATACTAGATCTCCCACTATCCTGGGTGATATTAAAATCTCTTTAAATCCGGGGGCAGAAAACCTGATCCCTCCAATATCCTTATAAAAAAACTCATCTATACTGCCAAACATGATGTGATTCAATGAATTCATGTTAGCATTGAAATAGCGGTATCCTCCCCACCGTTCCCAAAGTGTTGTAGCCCCTCTGGCTATCATGTAGCCCCAACCCGGAAATTCAGTGTGTGCGGTAATATCGTATAGAACATTTTCCATATTATATTTGGGCAATGCCTGCACCAATGCTTTAGTGCCAAGTATGCCGGTTGTAAGTAATCCTTTGTCATTTACGCGGATCTGATGAGACAAACTATTTGCAACTTCACCTTCAATTTCTTCAGGAACAATGCCGGCATACAGGGCAAAAGCATTGCTGGTTTGAGAACCGGATCCGTAAATGAATCTTTTCCGGTCGAGAAATTTATTGTTAAAGGCTTCCTTTATGTTAGCAGCCAATTGATCATATTCCATTTTTTTTGAAGCATTCCCCAAAATATCTGAAAATTGTGCCATAATCCGGGCACTCTCATAATAGTAACCGGTTGATGTTATCGGGACAGAACCGTCCGACGGACTGTATGCAAGTCGCGGAGGCACCCAGTCACCCCTGCCCTGCCTGATAATATAACCATCAGAGATCGATGCCATATATACCATCCATTTTTCGAGGGTGCCATAATGCTGACTTACAATCCTCTCATCGTCATAATAATTATACATATACCACACTAGTAGCGGATAAGCTACCTGCCATGCGGGAGTTCCCACAATGGGATATTTATGGTGGGGAACCACATCAGGCACACTCCCGTCTTCATTTTGAGAGTCCTGAATATTCAAAAGCCATTGGGTATAGAAGGCAGCCATATCAAAATTAAACATAGCCTCCTCGGCTGTAAGATGGGCATCTCCCATCCACCCCTGCCTCTCATCCCTGTGAGGAGTGTCTGTGGGGATGCTGTGCAAATTACCGAGCTGTCCCCAGATAATATTTCTGTGAATCTGATTCAACAGAGTATTTGAACAGTGAAATTCACCCTTATGACTTACATCCGAGTATACTACCCTGGCATCTATACTGGAGAGGTCTGGTGTTTCCGGGAAACCTTCCACCTGGACATACCTGAATCCATGATAAGTAAATCGTGGTTCATATACTTCAAACTGATTGTCACCTTTCAAAATATAAATATCCCTTGCTTTAGCTGAGCGGTTCGGACTAACATCAATTGTATCAGTCAAGCCTTTCAAAGAAAGATTTTTCATCATTGCCATACTAAAAACCGATGTTGGTGAAGTGCGCATAATAACCTGGTTGTCTTGTCCCCCTTTAACACGCAGACGGGGCCATCCGGTTATGTTTTGGCCAAAATCATACACATATATCCCGTCAACCGGCTCCCACATACGTATTGGCCTTATAGTTTGGGTAACTCTCATCGGGGGCATTAACTGTGATGATATAATTCTGCTGCCGGGAACCTTTACCGTAACAGCACTTTTCCAATCCGAATCGTCATAACCGGGTTTATTCCAGTCCGGCTTTTCTTTCCTGGCATCATATATTTCACCGTCAAATATACTGTTTTCAACCAAAGGACTTTCTGACACCTTCCACTGTTCATCTGAAACCACTTTAGTAACAGTGCCATCCGAATGTTTAACAAGAAGCTGAAAAAGCAGGTGAGGACGATCTCCGTAATGCTTGGTTGTGCGATGGTTCAGGTATCCCCTTCCAAGCCATACCCCAACGGCATTATTGCCGGAATTGAGATAACCGGTAATATCATAAGCCACATAATAGGCACGTTTATTATAATCGGTGGTGCCGGGATCAAGCACATGGTTCCCGACCTTTTCTCCATTTAGATACAGTTCATAATAGCCAAGTCCCACGATATAAGCATAAGCCTGAACAACCGGCTTGTTCAAAATAAACTCATTCCGCAATAAAGGAGCCGAAATAGCAGTATCGGCTGCCCCGATCCATTTGCCATCCCAGTCGTTGTTTTTCATGGGACCTATATGAAAATAAGATGTTTTACTCCAGCTACCTGCTTCTCCGCTCTGATCCCAGGCACGTACCCTCCAATAGTAAGTTTCTCCCACCTCCAGCGAAGTTCCCTGATAAACGATATTTACCGATTCAGATTCCGGCATTTTACCGGAATCCCATCTCTTTTCACCGGAACCGGATAAATCTTCAGGTGTGTCTGCAACCTGAATTTGATAAGCAGACTGATTACACCCTCTGTTTTCACTCTCAAGTATCCAGGAAAACCGTGGATCAGGCATGTCAATGCCAAGAGGATTTTCCATATATTCAACCTTCAGTTCAGAAGCCTTAATAACCTGTGAATTAGCCACAACAGGCATCATGGTTGTCACCAAAGTGATAATCACAGCAATAACTAAATCCTTTTTAAGCCTTCCGGTTAAGCTCCTTTTGTATAAACTATTCATAATTAACTTTTTAAGATTTCTATATAATTTTATTTAACTCTGATTATTTTTTCAGTTCATTACTCGTGGGGAATTCTTTTCTATAACAATTCTTTTCTGTTTTTAAACAATGTTATTTATCGGTTTCAAATACAAATATTGCATCCAATTCTGAAAATTATACATAAATATTAATTTTAAAAATTATTATATGGTTTTTTCAGGCATCAAAGGCAAGACGATGTGCGACGGATAATTAGCATTGTGATAGATGGTATTGGTTGCAATGACGGTCAGCCGGTTTTCATTAGGAGGTTCTCCGGTATTCGGATTTACATCAAAACGGGGAAAATTAGAACTTGAGATATCCACACGTATACGGTGGCCTTTCTTAAAGATATTGCAACAAGGATCCAGTTTAATATTGAATTCATAAATCTCGCCGGGAGTCATGAACTTCTCCTCTTTGTCGCTTTCCCTGAACCGTGCGCGGATAATACCGTCACCCATGATAAGATCAAATCCTGCAGGAAAATCTTTTCCTGAGGGATACACATCGATCAGCTTTGCCGTAAAGTCAGTGTCAACAGCTGATGATGAAGCCCATAACTTTACACGCACAGGCCCGATTATTTCCGTATCATGTTCCAAAGGATCACTCTGAAAAACGATAATATCATTCCGCGCTGAAAGAGGCACCGGCACGGGCCATGTCCAGGTATGCTCACCTCCCCACTGGTTCCAGGCGCCGTCTGTCATTATCTCCCTTGCACAACATGTACAACCGCCGATTGTAGGAACCGGGTTGTCAGGATCGAATTCAAAAGAGGTTTCAGAATTACGTTCAGCCGGAATGTTCGCAGCAAGTTTCCCGTCACCGTGCAAATAATATTTGGTATATTTCACTTCCGGCGGCGGGTAGTCTGCAACCTCCCTCCATTCACCGCCATGGAAAAGCTTTCCATCCTCAGATTTATGGCCGTCTCCGCTGCCCATTACAAAAAGCCGGACATGCGTACGGAAAGGTATCTGCTTTTCAAAATCTTTAGCATCACCCTTCAGCCAACGGTCATACCACAATTTACGCATTTGAATTTTGTCCATAACGGCATCCTCTCCGAAATCCACCTGTCCGTTCGATCTTGACGTAGCACCATGGATCCATGGCCCCATTAAAAGGTATACAGGACCTTTCTTGGCCTTCTTAAGAGCCATATATGTTTCAGTTGTGCTGCTGCTGAAAAGATCATACCAGCCACCTGTCATAAACACAGGGATATCCTTATGTTCATCAACATAGTCAATAATATTGCTGAACCTCCAAAATTCATCATTCTTCCTGTGCTCCAGGAAATTAATGATGGTGTCTTCGTATTCCGAAGCAAGTTTTAAGGGGGTTAGCCCTCTTCTCAGAGGCAGGTTAAGAAGGTAATGGCGCTTATCTTTCACCTGCTGTTCGAGAGCAGCCCTGATTTCAGGATCGCGGGACTGGCGACTGCCTCGTGATGCATTTGTAACTGCCCAGTTCCACACACGCAACCTGAAAGCGCCGCCATATATAATACTGCCGATACCATGATTTATAGAAGGGTCATTAGGTATAATAGTTGTGAGATGCGGGGGATTTGCCATTGCAGCCAGATGCTGGGTAGCTCCGTGATAGGAGCAGCCTATCATTCCGATCTTCCCGTCACTCCAGGGTTGTCGGGCGATCCATTCAATCGTATCATACCCGTCGGGCCTGTCGTCCGTCATCCAGTGCCACACACCTTCAGAATTTCCCCGGCCCCTGGTATCCTGCTTAATCATGATATACCCATAGGGGACATAGCCATTGTGATCACGTCCGTGAGCAATTTCATGTTTCCCGTAAGGCGTCCTGGTCAGGATCACCGGAAACTTTTTATCGACAATTTTTCCGTTTAGAGCCGGATAATAGATATCTGTTGCAAGCTTGATTCCATCACGCATTTCAACCATTACATTTTCCTGCACAAATATTTCATATCCATCCTCTGCAGGTAATATTTCAATTTTTCCCGGCTCCTCTAAACTTTTGAAAACCGTAATGACTGGAGGCAGGAAGGCAAAGGTGGTAAAGGCAGCTGAACTACTGATAAAGCTGCGTCTTGACAAAACCTTTTCTGTGGATTTTTTATAAGATGTCATAGGTAAAAAATTTGATTTTATTAGTGATGATTACTTTACTCCTGCTATATTTTCGATCCACCAGTGCTTGATATTTACCTTAGAGCCCCTGTAAACAATACTTGACTGGATAAGAAGCCTTTTGGGTTTTGATGAATCATAATTACCTGTCACTGCATTTGCAGAATAGGAGTCACCACCCTTCTGCACTTTATTCAGAAAGATACCGCTATCCCAATGAATGCCGTCTCTTGATGCATATAATACCAGGTTTCTCGGATCATCGCCCCTGCTGCCACTCCTTCCGTGGATAAAATAATAATCACCTATTTTTTCCGAAAGCTGTGGATTCCTGATACGCTTTTCAAAAAAAGAGGTTTTGATCTCCGACCATGTGCGACCCTTATCTTTACTTGTCACATAAGGCAGATAACGTTCATCCTCCGACCTGGGATAGGTATAGACAATAATACTTCCATCATCGAGTACCCCTCCGGCACTGTATAAATAGCTCATCTCCTTAGGGAACGGAAGGTCGCTTCTCTTTTGAAAAGTCTCTCCGTTATCGGAAGATACATAAAGCGAATAGGGTCCCGGCGGACTGCCTGCCCCTCCGCCCACGAAAACCACAAACAGTTCACCATCATGGACAAAGGAGGCATTATATGTCATAGATATCTGATCCACTGTTGCAGATTTATCAATTTCAACCGGATCAGTCCATGTATGACCGTTATCATAACTCAGGATATAAACCGGAGTTTCGTTCTTTTGCCAGGTAAAACCCGTAAATCTGGTAATTACTGCCACAATAGTGCCATTTGGTGCCGTCATTACAGTCCAGACCAATGCTGAGCCCTTTCCTTCATCATGCACTTTTTTTGAATAATCCAATATCACCGGTTCACTCCAGGTTTTTCCTCCGTCGGTTGACCTCTTATATTCTGACCATCCATAAGAGCCGTGCCCTCCGATTATGGTTCCCGAAACATTACCGTAAAAAGCTATTATGTCACCATTCTTGCACTCTGTAATAGTCGATGCACCGTGCCCGGAGCGGCCTTCCGGCTCATGATTAACGAACATGATTCCATCGTTCGGGGTATTGGAAGGAACGATGTCAAATTCACTGGAATATGATATTCTTCGGACACAGCGGACAGCCAATCCGGTATTTTTAATATCATCAGAAAAGGTACGAATGTCTGATCCCATATAGCTCAAATACATACTCAGGGCATTACGGCCGGGCACATCGCCTGTGATTGTGGTTTCCATTCTTCCCGTTGCAGTCCAGAAATCACCATACCTGCCCAGACCGTAAAAAACACCGCTGCTATATCTTCCCCCTGCCGGCAGGACAGTAAATCCACTTTCATTAGTTGCTCCCTTGTTAGGGCTTTCCCAGTTCGCAGTTCCCGCCTCTTTCAAATTACCTCCTGCTATCTCTTCGCCTCCAAAATAATCAATCAGAGTCTCCCACTCGTCATGCCTTGGAATGTGCCAGCCGTCAGGACATAATCCTCTTGGATCATCCACAGCATACCAATTATAAAGTTTCCCGAATCTCTTGCCATTCTCCGGATCATTATTATAATAACACCATGCCGGTTTCCCGTTGTCACCTGCCTCTTTCCACTCTTTATCTGTTTTTGCCTCAGGTATTGGGTCGCCATTGGCAAAGTTTATTACATTCAGGTTCTGCGTAGTCCATTCCAGCGGGCCAATTTTCACAGCTGCTCCATTATTAACGGATTCATCAACACGTTTATTTAAGCAGGCTGTTAACAAAAATGACAGAGTGATGGATATGAAAGCAATTTTTCCCATGATATTTTATTTTGAAATTATACTCATTTAAATTACGCATTTTTTTCATAAAATTACTCTGTTTATTGTTAACTTTGTCAAGTGCCAAAAAATATAGGGGACAACAAACAAGAAAGTCTGGTGAATATTTGCTTGATTGTTAGATTGCTTGCAGGAGAAATTCGGTTCATTATTGATGAAAAATAAATATGATTTGATTCAATAGGAAAATGATTTGGTAAAAATGAAAAATCAGAATTCGCCATACCCTTAATCAGAGAGGACTCACATTTAAAAATGAATAAAATATTTACTGAATAACTAAAAGTTAAAAAAATTATTATTTAATTCAGGGTTATCGGGCAATAATGATTTATTACCAAAATATATAATCTATTATCCTTTTCTTTCAGCAACCAGCCAATGATCTAATAAATCCCGACAATTAATTACCTTTTCCACTAAATCAAGCGGAACATAATAATAATGATTAGTAGCTTCATAGCCCAATCTTGAGTCTACTCGCTGTAATTCATTCATTCGTTTAGCGAGTTTAATTTCTTGTAGCAGGATATTTTCTAAAATATCTAATTGAATATGACGATCTTTGTTGTTTAAAGATTCTTCCAAATTTCGTCTGCCTTTAACAAAAAGAGTTTGATTAGCAGCACTTCTGAAATGAATACCTATTGCTTCTGCAATTCTAATTTCACTTTCTAACTCAATTCGTTCTTTATCTGATAATTTCAAATTAATAGTATTGTCCCTTAAATTTTCCAGAGCACTATCAAACCCATCTGCAACTTTAATCAATTGACTTGCAAATATTTCCAGTCCATAAGGATAAGACCAATTATCTGCATCATCATAGGGTATTCCAACCATAGTTGCAGAATAACCGGTATTTTCGGACCAAAGTAAATTGGCAGGACCGAATTGGGTAGGTATTTGGTATACCCGTCCAAAAGGACATTCATTGAATGAATTGCTAAATCTTTTCCAAGCCTCCACAACTGCTTGTCCAGCAATGCCATACCTTCTTTTAGCTACTTTCTCCATTGTCTGATCAGGTGTAATGGAAGCATTACTACCCATTGCAGCAACTACTTCCAGATTAGGAGAGGGATAACCACCTAATGTCCAACTAAGCATAAGACCTTTAATCTGCTCGTCTCTCAAATTAGCAACATGTTTGGCAACATTATCAAGAACCGGAATATAAGGCACAGAAGAAATTTCCCAGGTATTATTTGCTTGTATTTTTGCCATTATTTTCAGTTTTCGCTTTCGCCCATATTCCCATACTTTTTTTGCTACCGGACCTGGACCTATTACAGACATCGTATAATCCCAGGTTTTAGTTTTAACCCCTCCTCTTTCAATACTCATTCCCCGTTCACTTACACTCATTAAAGAAACTTCAGGTGGCAATTTGTTTATAAGATCTTCATTCCATTCAGTAGACCAACTCCAATCCCAAACTATAAGTTCGGGAATTTTCCCCGAAGATTCATCACTCTCACTAAATCCTTTCTTGATACCTTTCAGAAATAATGCATTTACTTCTGCTATAACTTCAGCAGGAGTTCGTTTAGAACAACGGGGACAAGGGCTACCCTTAAAGGATTCTTTGGCTTTATTATAAAATGACCAACAATTTGTAAGATTTTCTGAGGCTGTGATAGTAAAAAATCCACCTATATCAGGTACCTCTTTCACTATACTTGCCAAAGCCTCCTGCAGATAATTTTGTACATCCGGATGACTTGTGCATAAAGTTGATCTATCCTCCTTGTATAAACTTAGTGTTACACCTCTTAAATCCGGAAATTTTTCAAAAAAAGAGACAGGCAAAGATCTTGGTTCATTCAGATAAATAAAAACTTTTATTCCATATTGTTTTGCTCTTGCGACGAGCTTTTTTAAATTTTCGATACGTTGCAAATAACCATCACTCAATGACATATCCCAAGGAAATGGAGCCAGTTTTGTCAATACGCCCTGTAACCACACACCATCTACACCGGAAGAAGCCAATCTTGCCAGATAACCATCAGGGAAAGGATCAATGTCCTCTTCAATTAATGGATCACCGTAAAGAGCAAAATATGAGTAACAATATCGTGGAGTAAAATTTGAATTCCAGGAAATAATATTGTCCGGAATATCAGATAATTCCTGAATGAAATGAAATAATTTTTCTTTTTGCTCAGTAAATCCTATTGGAAATTCCTCTTTTAATATTTCTGATATCCATTGGGCATGGACAATACTTTTAGGATCAGGATTTTTGTATAATAGTTTGGAACAATCCGGCTTTAATCTTCCTAACTTATTCCACAGAAAATCATCTTCCTGCAAAATGAATAAATATTTTTCCCTCGTCCATCCCAGTAATTCGATTATTTGTTCATCAGGTAAAAGATGCCAATTCCGCCTTATAATTGTAATATATGACCGGCGCAACTGTTCTGAAGAAATATCAGGAGGTTTTTGTAACCCTATTGTTTGACCCAATTTAACGATATCTTCAACTGTGGCATTAACTACTTTTGCAAGCTTATCAACAGGTATTAATGACCAATTTCTCCAAACATAAGTAAACAAACGATTTGGAAAATGAGGAAATTCAACAGGTATAGAATCCTCCTCACTAAATTTTACAACATTTTTACCGGATAATTGCAATGGTAATGTAAATCCTATACTTGCCGTTGCTAATCCATTTATTATGATAAATTTTCTCCGTCCCCAGGGTTTATTAATACAATTTTCCATTAAATTTAAAATTTATATTTAAGAAAGGAAATAATACAAACTAATTTCCGTATTTATCAATTAAATCATTCAACCTGTTTCTATAATAAGTGAAATTTTCAAAATCTACCTCCGGAGGGATAAAATGATCACAGAAGGGAATATAACCTCCTGTTTTCAAAACTTCTTCAACCGGCATCAAAATTTCATCTATACGTTTCTTTCCCTTTGCAATTTCAGATTTCGGAATACCTCCCAACATTTGAAGATCCGGATATTTCTTTCTTACCTCTACTATGTCCATACCACTATGGGTTTCAAAGGGATACATTCCGGTTACACCAGCTTCAATAAACGGAGTTATCAAATCATTACAATTACCATCAGTATCTAAAAGTATAATTTTTACTCCTTTGGCTTTTACAAAATCAGCAATTTCCTTAATATATGGACATAAAAATTCTTTTACCATATCAATAGAAATCATACTCCCTTTCCCATATGATATATCTTCCCAAATGTGCCAGTGATCGATTTCAACTTTGGATATTACCTCTTCAAAAACAGCAAGCCAAATATTGGTAAAGGTTCTTAAAATGTCGTGTATCAGTTTTGGTTCTAAACAGTACCAGATAAATAAATTTTCATAGCCTATCAAATGAGCAGGAGTTCCGAAAAAACCATGAGGATATCCTCCGATAGATAAAGGATAATCACGTGTTTTATAAAGTTGCACTAATTTATCCCAATTATCAGGAAATCGATCTGTTAAATTTTTCAGATTCAATCTTTCATGTTTTAATTTTTCCCAACTTCTTTTATCCTTAATTGGCCATTCTAATGATGTAGGTATTGTGGCTTCCTTCTTTAAAAAGACTCTGCGGACTCCGTCAATATCAATATATTCAAACTTTTTATCATCTTCATATAAAACATTAATTTCAAATTTAGGGCAAAAATGAAGATTTACATCAACAACATATTGAGTATCATCCATTTTGAAATGGGCTCGTACATCTTTGTCTAATGGAAAGCTCTGAGTAGGCCAATACAATCCACCAGCCATTACTGCAATACCATTAGGAAGCTTATCAACGCCCTGATATGTCCAAGCAGGATTGTATAATGAAGAAGTCGGTGTTGTTACGATTTTATTTAGAACAGGATAATGATTTTTTTCCAATCCTGTTTTGTACCAATTCTCAACAGTCTCTCCCCAGTATCCAAATTCCCATTTAAGGGAATGTACTTTTTTATTAAAATTCATTATTTCGATGAATCTTTCCCTGGTATTCATAATTTATTTTTTATCCTGTTAACCAACTTACACATCATTAAGTAAATAAATTTACAATCCTGCCAGATAATTACCTATGCCTATAACAAATACAGATATTATCAGTAAAATGATACCTGACCACAAATAAATCATGGTTCTGCGGTTGACCAGCTTCCACTCTTTCAGCCAGATGCCCCAAAGATTACTGAAAATAATTATCGATGACATGTGGATCGACCAGCTTGCAAAGGAAAATTTGCCCATCTTGGTCTCTCCCATTCCATAAAAGAAAAACTGCCCATACCACATCAGCCCGCTTAAGGCTGTCATTAAATAGTTGCGCAGCAAAACCTTCGAAGGACCCCTGCCGTAATCCTTGTATGAACGGTTCCTTCCCATTACTATCAGGCTGTAAATAAAATTGGTCGTAAAACCTCCCCCAAGTGCAATAATCAATATCGGATTATTCACAAATACCGTCGCAGTGCCCGCATTAAGAGCCTCCGCCGAGATAGGCTTGCCGGCATTGATAGCAATGGCCATGCAGCCACTCATTATACCCCCTAAAAAGGCCATCGTATAACCCTTGACAACAGAAAACTCCTTTACCGATTCTTTCTTCTCATCCTCTGTAAGTATCCTGTCCTTGATCATGCCGGCATACCCGCATAAAACTATGCCTGCAACACTTATCAATAATCCCAGCACAATTATCCCTCCCGGAAGGGTCGTAACAAGCAAACCTGCCTTCTTGTCAAGTATCGCCGGCACAAGTGTCCCGACTATGGCACTTAATCCCAGGGAAATGGACTGGCCCAGCGATAACCCGATATATCTCAGCCCAAGGCCTGCCCCTAATCCGCCAAAACCCCATAATATGCCAAATATGTAGGTCAACAGCAGACTGTTGGCAGGACTGTTCCTTAGTATCCCCATTATGTCGGGAGTGGTGAAAAATGCCCCCACCCACGGCATCAAAAGCCATGCAACAAGCCCCATTGTGATCCAGTAGGTCTGCCATGACCATCTCTTTACAAGATACGAGGGAACATAAAAACTGGCAGAGGAAAACCCGCCTATCGAGTGAAAAATTATTCCTATTAGCTGATGCATTATTTTTTAACTTTAATCAAGATGAAAAACCTCGCGTAATATCTCTTCCCTGCCCTTCTCTGTATTGCCCTCTTCACACTCCAGTATCTCTGCCATATACCTCCACCACCTCTGCATTACCTCCGATCCGGAAAGTTTGCTTAATAACTCCCTGTCCTTAAACTCATAATACCCAAAAAGGTAATTTGTATCCTCATGCAGATATATTGTGTAATTTGATATCCCGTGGGATTTTAACTCACTTGAAAGTTCAGGCCATATCGGGTTGTGCCGCTTCTCATATTCCAGGGCAAACCCGGGCCGTACACGGATCAAAAATGCTTCTCTTGTCATCTGTCTGTATAATCAAAAATTTATTACTGGTTCTTATTCTGTTTATTTTTTTATTCTCTTAACTGATCTTAATCCTCTTTAATTATCCTTATACTCTCCTGCCAGTGCTCCTGCCGTCAGAAAACGGCCGCCACGATCCCTGAGCATGGTTAAGAGTTTCTCTAACTGCTCTAAAGCTTTTGGGCCGCAATTCTTAACAATAAATGGTAAAGGTTTAACACTGCACTCCCCAAAGGTTATCGACCCCTGTGGCATGGGATAAAACTCCCAGGGATGAAGATAAAAACAGAGTACCGGGCGTTTATCCCTGCCTCTTACATATTCAATAAAACCGTCAGCCTTCTTTATTAAGTAACCCGCACCCTTGGTCCTGTAAAGCGGCCACTGGTCACGGTCACGGTTATACTCATCGTGGCTCTCCATGGTAAGATCACAAAAATTCGGAATCTCCAAAATATTCATGTCCCCCGGCCTGGTCCAGTCATCCGAAGAGGGATGGTAAGGATAAAAAGGTTCCCGGTAAAAATACAAAGGAAAAGAGGCATCAGCTATATAACCCATACCCTCAAGTATATTTACAAGATTGGTGCTCCCCCATAGCCTGGGACTGCGAAAACTTACAGGCTGAATGCCACTGGTATCTCTTACAATGCTGGTTGCCAGCTTTAGCCTGCCCTCAACTTCAGAGGGCAGTACCGGCATATTGTTCGGCAGCGGAAAAATAGGATCGCCAAGGGTTTCATGATACAACCCGTGGCACCCGGTTTCATGTCCCGAATCCCTTACCAGTTTTACAATATCAGGATTGTTCTCAGCAGCATGGCCCGTCCAGAAAAAAGTTGCCTTTATATCATACTTCCCTAAAAGTGAAAGCATTAACGGGGTGCCATGTTGAACACCTTCATAATACGGAGTGTACGAGCCTATGTCGGTCTCCATGTCAAAGCCCAGTACCACATCAAAAGTACTGTCGGGTAAATCTCCTGTTTGTGTTTTGTTATCTCTCTTTTTCATATTCAGACCACTTCAGAGGTTAATAATGAGTCCATCTTCTGACTGAAGGGTACAGCCCCGGATTCCGTTATCTCATATCCGGTCTCTATACGCGCACCGTGAAACTCAGGATGGCCAAAAAAACTGACATCAACACATATGGTCATGCCAGGCCTTAAAATATCATTGCTGTTCGGGCCAAAAAACGGCGACTCCGCCTCGTGAAGCCCTATCGTATGCACAAAGGGGCATACAAGATATTTCGATAAATCATGCTTCTCAAAATATGCCCTGGCCGGTGCATCTATCTCTTTCCCTGTTTTGCCAGCTACAAGCTGTTCCCTGGTCAGGCGGAAGGCATCCCTTAAATAACGGATCAAATCCTTCTGACGAGCAGAATATTTCCCTCTGACAGGTAATGTGTCGCCAACAACCCCGGCATAGCCGTTAACCTTCGGCGCTATACCTATCATGACAAGTTCCCCATCTTCCAAAACCTTTGAACTGGCTGTGGGGACAACTGCATTGCTCCTGGCCCCGCTGCCGATTATCGTGCTGAACCCGTAACCGCTCGCACCACGGCTCCTGACTGCATATTCCCCGGCTGCCGCCGCCTCTATCTCAGATACCCCCGCTGCCAGCTTGCCCTTTATCGCATCATAGGCAATATCGGCAAGGGCAAAGGCGCTGCGTATCTGGTCCCTCTCCCACGACGACTTGTCAAACCGCAAACTTACATATGAATCTGTAATATCTACCAGCTCAACTCCCTTAAACCCCTCTTCTATCTGCCTGTAACACTCAGCAGGCATTCGCGCCGCCCCAACAAGGCCTACACGCCTGACACTCCCAAGATCCCTGTTAAGCTCAGAAAAAAGCATCGGAAAATCTATGATCTCCGCATTGGGATACTCCTCATCCGGTACCATAAAAACCGGAAAATTACGTGTCTCGGTTATCATGCTGTCCAATTTGGCAAACGGCTCACTCTCCGGGCCGCCCAATATAAGTGACTTCCCGTTGCGGGCAACAAGAACAGCACCGCTCTCAAACTGGGGGCACCAGCCCGTCAGGTACCACCCGTTGCCTATGTTAAACTCATCATAGTAAACCAAAGCTATGTCAAGATCATTAGCTTTAAGTATCTGCTGAACCCTGGCGATCCTTGATTCACTCTCCGATTTATTTAAATATGCCATAATAATTAAATTTTAAAATTTATAAATATCTTATTTCCATTATATTAATATCTTAATTACAAAGGTTGCCCCTCACTTATTACAGTAACCTGCAGCCGGGTATTGATGCCGTCAGCTCCTTTGCCTGACACTGAAA
>CAZBWK010000020.1:0-45158 GCA_964495655.1 uncultured Prolixibacteraceae bacterium
CCGAATGTTTCAAACAGAGAATTTGATATGCTGTTTATCTGTGGCAGGTTACCTGTTCCGAATGATGAGAATATTGTTGCCGCTGCAAAAACTGCTCCTATGACTTTCCCGGTACGAATAACTTTTTTATTTTTCAGTTTAATATTCAGCCTGTTTTTCATGTAATACATAGGTCCGCCTGCAATAGAGCCGTCTTCAGCCTGTTCGCGGTATTTATGAGAAAGAGTAACTTCAACAAATTTGGTAGTCATTCCAACTGCTGCAGTTATAAGCATCCAGAACAGAGCTGCCGGTCCGCCCAGATGTATGGCAAGTGCAACTCCGGCAATATTCCCAGTGCCTACGGTACCTGACAACGCTGTTGTCAATGCCTGAAAATGAGAGGTGTCTCCAACATCACTATCTTTATCAAACTTGCCCAACACGATCCGGAAAGAGTGTCTGAGATATCTGAACTGAGGGAATTTAAGGTATAAAGTAAAAAATAGTCCTGTCCCGAGTAATAAAAAAACGAACCATTGAGATCCGCCAATCTGACTGTCAATAACGGAAAGAAAATCATTCAGTTTATTCATCCGCAACTCTTTTTTTTAATTTTGGCTAAAAATAATAATCTATTTCATAAATTCGCCAGATAATTTAAAAGAACAGAACATGCTGCCCAGATTTTTATTAGCTGACAATTCACAGGACACTCCTGATACTATTTTTGTAGTCCACACAAAGGCTCCCCGTTTTATTATTGAAGCTGATATTGACGACTTTTGGAACAATCAGGAGATACATTGGATTGACGGAGAACCGGGAGATGAGAATTTAATTGCCGGACTTGTGGAAGAGGCAGAGGAATTTCTTGAGAAAGAGTTCGAAAACGAAGAATTCCTTGATGAGGATGAGGATGAGTGAGAAATTTTAGCTTAGACCTTTAACTTCACTTAACGGTAATAGACATAGCAGTAAGCTGATAATTACTGAATTTATCCATTGCCGTCTGTTGTTGTCAACAGTTAATGGTTATCTGCTACTTCTGTGTTACCCCTTTAAGTGATAACTGTATTCTTTTTCGGGGAATATCTATATCTTTTATCCTTACATAAATATGCTGGTTGAGCTTCACTACCTCATATGGATCGGATATAAAGCGCTCTGCCATTTCGGAGACATGTATCAGTCCTGACTGCTTAATGCCGATATCGACAAATGCTCCGAATTTTGTTATATTATTAATAATTCCGGGAATTACCATTCCCTCTTTTAAATCTTCGATAGAGAAAATATTATCTGCAAATTCAAAAACTTTTACAGTTTTTCTCGGATCAAGTCCCGGTTTTATCAACTCCTTCTTAATATCAATAATAGTAGGCAGTCCGGTTGTTTCTGATAAATATTTTTCGGGTTTTATTTGTGATACCAGTTCTTCATTTTGAATGAGTTCTTTAATCTCACAATGGAGGTCATCTGCCATCTTTCTGACTATCCCATATGATTCGGGATGCACAGCCGAGTTATCAAGGGGATTATCACTTCCCGGTATTCTCAAAAACCCGGCTGCCTGTTCAAATGCTCTGGGTCCCATAAGAGTTACCTTTTTCAATTCATCGCGTGACCTGAAATTACCATGGACTTTCCTGTATTCAACAATATTTTCAGCCAGCCGTGGTCCCAGTCCGGAAATATATGACAACAGATGGTGGCTGGCAGTATTCACATTTACCCCGACAGTATTTACGCATATCTCAACCATTGAGTCGAGGCTTTTTTTCAGGTTTTTCTGATTTACATCATGCTGATACTGGCCAACGCCAATGCTTTTCGGATCTATTTTTACCAGTTCGGCCAACGGGTCCATTAATCTTCTGCCAATTGAAACGGCACCCCTTACTGTAACGTCATACCCGGGAAACTCCTTACGGGCTGCTGCAGATGCTGAGTAGACAGAGGCGCCATCTTCATTCACAACAAAAACCTGGATCTGCCTGTCGAACTTAATTTTTTTGATAAAACTTTCTGTTTCCCTTCCGGCGGTTCCGTTGCCTATTGCTATGGCCTCAATTTTATAGGCATTAACCATTGAAACTAATTTTTTTGAAGCCATCTTTTTATCTTCCTGTGGTTTGTGAGGGTAGATGGTGTCATTATGCAGCAGGTTACCCTGTTCATCGAGGCATACCGCTTTACAGCCTGTCCTGTATCCCGGGTCAAGGGCGAGAATACGTTTTTGTCCGAGAGGCGGGGCAAGCAAAAGCTGACGCAGGTTTTTTGAGAATACATCGATTGCTTCTTTGTCTGATCTCTCCTTCATGGTTCCCGTAAATTCATTTTCTATCGATGGTTCAATTAGTCTTTTATAGCTGTCTCTTACCGCCATTTCCACATGGAGGGCACACTCATTGCGGGATTTTACAAAGAGACGGATCAGGTGATAGAGAGGCTTTTCTTCATCCGGTTTGAGGGAGACTTTAAGGAATCCTTCCTTTTCTCCCCGGCTTATTGCCAGAAACCGGTGGGAGGGACACCTTTCCCATGGTTCACTCCAATCAAAATAGTCACAGTATTTTTGCGCCTTTTCCTCTTTTCCTTTAATGACTTTTGAAGTAAGAACAGCTCCCATATTAAATTCCCTTCTTGCAATTTTTCTTGCCTGTTCATTTTCACTTATCCATTCAGATATTATGTCCCTGGCTCCCTGCAGCGCTTCTTCTTTTGTTGGCACATCATCATTAATAAATGCCGCTGCCCGCGATCCGGGGTCCTGCTCCTGCTGTATGAAAAGAATTTTTGCCAGAGGCTCAAGGCCTTTCTTTTTTGCAACTGAGGCTTTTGTTTGCTTTTTTGGCTTATAAGGCAGGTATATGTCCTCGAGCTCAACAGGGTCTGTGCAATCGGCAATCCTCTCTTTTAGTTCTTTTGTCAGGGCTCCCAGCTGCTCAATGGTTCGTATAACAGTATCTTTTCTCTTTTCCAGTTCCGTGAATTTGTCATTCAGCTCTTTTATTTGCAGAATCTGCTCTTCATCAAGGCCTCCGGTAAGCTCTTTTCTGTATCGTGCAATAAACGGAACAGTTGCACTTTCTGAAAGTAATTTAATAGTGTTTGAAACACTTGTAATGCTTAATCCTGATTTTTGGGATGTGATCTCAATGATTTTTGAATTCATCATAATTGATTTATACAGCAAAGGTAAAAAAGAAATATGACAAGACAGATCAGAGAGCAGAACAGGTTAAATGGTTCTCCGGAAGCAAAGTTATACATCCGGATGGTAATTCAACTGAAAAAACAGAGTTAATATGTTCAACTCTCAGGATTAATCTGTTTTTGCCCCTGACTTCGATCAGCTCTCCCTGCAGTCCGATCAATGGTCCTTCCACTATTTCCACTTTTCTCCCTGGTTTAAAATTTTCATTAAGTGCTGATACTTCTATGTCTGACTGTTTTAGCATTAACTTAAGCTGTTCTATCTGGGCTGACGGTACAACAGCCGCCTTACCCTCAAAAGTGATGAAAGAGACCACATTGGCAGATTGGAATACTTTATTGTACTCATTATTATTAATATTCACAAAACAATAGCCGGTAATGAGGGGTAAATTCACCCATTTTTTGCGGTCTTTCCATTGTCGAAGCCTTTTCTGCATAGGAAGGAAGCAGGTAATTCCGGATCCTGTAAGTTCGGCATAAACCTTTTTTTCAGCTCTGGCCCGTGTATGAACAACATACCACTTTTTAATAGACGGATGGATTTCACTCATACTGTTATTAGTTGTGCAATATTTATTTAATGGCCGGGCTAAAGTAAAAAAATTTAGTTGATAGATAAAATATAATATAGCGGATATTTAGTTACATAATATATAATTGTCCCTTCTTGAATTCACCAGCATGACTGCAAGGTTTTCTGCTCTTCCAATAATTTTTCTCTCCGGTAGTCCGATTAAAATATCGAGCGGTGTTATTGCAGAACTTCCAAGCAATACCAGCATATCGCTATTTGATTCAATTGCGAAATCAAGAGCTTCAAAAGAATTTCTCAGGCTTGATCTGAAGCCTTTGTATATTTTATGGTCTATATTAAATTTTTGCATCAGCTTTTTGATAATGAAAATATTGTTATATACCTCCTTTTGTTCATTTTTTCCTTTATGGTTTGCTGCTATGACCGTTATCTTTGATTTGTTAAACCGGCCGAAATAAGAACTCCAGATAGCAGCTTCGGAGATTCCTTTACGTAGGTCGACAGGCAGGATAATATTTTTGAATGAAAGCTCATCATTTTGTGAACGGAGGAACAGGAATGGTACCGGACTTGTTATTACTGCTTTTGAGTACTTTTTATAATTTTTTGCATCAGTGATTATCAGGATTATCTCATGGTCGTCAGCCATTTTTTCTGAAATTTCCGAATCGGGCCCTTCGACGATGCAGGCAGATACTTTTAATCCTGTTACTTCTCTGTTTATCTTTTCGATACAGTCATTCAGCTTTTTTTTTGCCTCATTCCTGAGTCTTTTCTGTTTTAAGCGGCAGACAAGACAAAGCTCTTTCCTGAATATAGCAGATAATTTTATACCGTTTGTAATGAGCATTTTATCATTATCAGAGAAGTCAACCAATACCGCTATCTTTTGAAGTATTCTTTCACCCATTACAATTTTTTGTTAAAAATAAATAATTAGCAGGAGGATAAAAAGTATGATGACAAAAATAGGACTGTTTGGAGAGGAAATGCCTATTTTTGTTAGCAAATATTGATTTATGATCAACGAAAAGCTGTTTTGTCCGGCGAGCATTGCTGTTGTAGGAGCTTCAAACAATATTATGAAGCCGGGGGGGAAGATACTCAAAAATCTTACCGACCATAATTTCAAAGGCAAATTATTTGCTGTTAATCCAAAGTATGATAACATACAGGGTTTGCCGGCATATCATAATGTTGAGGAGTTACCTGAAACAGATATGGCAATCCTGGCCATACCTTCTGCTTATTGTCTTGAGACAGTGGAGATACTGGCTGCCAGGAAGGGTGTACGTGCATTTATTATAGTATCCGGAGGTTTTGGAGAAACAGGCGAAGAGGGGGAAAAAACAGAACGTGAGATAGTTGAGGTGGTGAACAGGCATAATGCATGCCTGATAGGCCCTAACTGCATTGGGGTAATGACACCATATCATGCCAGTGTATTTACAACTCCTGTACCCGGATTAACAGCCAGTGGATGTGATTTTATATCGGGCTCAGGTGCTACTGCAGTTTTTATCATTGAGTCGGGCATACCCAAAGGTCTCAAATTTGCGAGTGTCTTTTCTGTTGGTAATAGCGCCCAGACAGGGGTTGAAGACATTTTGGAATATTTTGACAACACATACTTGCACGGTATCAGTCCTAAAGTAAAATTGTTGTATATGGAAAAGATCGATAATCCTGATAAGCTGTTGTACCATGCATCATCATTGATCAGAAAGGGTTGCAGGATTGCCGCCATTAAGGCAGGGAGTTCAGAGGCAGGGAGCCTTGCTGCCACCTCCCACACAGGAGCCATGGCCAGTTCTGATGCGGCAGTTGAGGCCCTCTTCAGGAAAGCTGGTATTGTAAGGTGTTACGGGCGTGAAGAGTTGACAACAGTTGCAGGTATATTTATGTGTAAGGAGTTGAAAGGCGATAAGCTGGCAATTATCACCCATGCAGGAGGCCCCGGAGTGATGCTTGCTGATGCACTTGAGCAGGGAGGATTACGAATTCCGGTAATTGAAGAGACCCCTGCAAAGAAGAAGTTGAAGAATAAGCTTTTCCCGGGCTCATCGGTACAGAACCCCATTGATTTTCTGGCTACGGGAACATCAGCCCAACTGGGAGAGATTATTGATGCATGCGAAAATGAATTTGATGTAGACGGAATGGCAGTGATCTTCGGGAGTCCGGGCCTAGCACCTATCCGGGATGTTTATGAGGTACTGAACCAAAAAATGAAAACCTGCTGCAAACCTGTTTACCCGATACTTCCGTCTATTATAAGTGTTAAAGAAGACGTGGCTCATTTTCTTTCTCACGGGAATGTAAATTTCCCTGATGAAGTTCTCCTGGGCCGTGCACTTGCCAAAGTAATACACACTCCTCCTCCGGCACCTGATGAGATCTTTTCGGAGGGTGTTAATATTGATAAGATAAGAGAGGTAATTGGCAGGACAAAAAATGGCTACCAGTCACCCGTTATTATCCACGAATTGTTTCATGCTGCAGGCATTCCCTGGGTAAAAGAGATCGTTGCGAAAAATGAAACTGAAGCAGTCCTGGCATCACTGAAAATTGGTTTTCCTGTTGTAATGAAAGTTATCGGTCCAGTGCACAAAACAGAACTGGGAGGTGTTGTGCTGAACATTAACAATGTAGATGCAGTAAGGAAGGAGTTTCACCATCTTAATGGCATCGAGGGAGTTAAAGGAGTTCTTGTAGCCCAGATGGCGAAAGGCACAGAGCTCTTCCTGGGAGCTTCCTACGAAGAAAAGTTCGGGCATGTGGTAATGTGCGGACTCGGGGGTATATATGTAGAAGTGCTGAAGGATGTTGCCTCCGGACTGGCACCATTGACTATAGGAGAGGCAATGTCGATGATAAGACAGCTGAGGTCATATAAAATATTAAAAGGCTACAGGCGACGGGAAGGGGTTAATATCACGAAGTTTGCTGAAATTATCGTCAGGCTGTCTACGCTTCTGCGTTTTGCAACAGAAATTAAAGAGCTGGATATAAACCCATTGCTCGGTAATGAGAGGGAAATCCTGGGTGTTGATGCACGAATAAGAGTTCAAAAATAAAATCTGCCGGGAGAGAACCGGGCATAAATTGCCACTTAAGTCAATAAATTATCATCCGAACGTTTGTGTTATTCATTATTTTGATTAAATTTGTTTGAAAATGATCGATTCGATCTTTAACTGATTTTATCAATGAATGACAGATTTCTGAAGTCTGAAGAGAGAAAAAGGATTATTCTGGATCTTTTAAGCAGCAATGATTTTGTATCCATACATAAAGTAATGGATCAGTGCAATGTTTCAGAAATAACTGTTCGTCGCGATCTTACTGAATTAGAGAGTAAGGGGTTGTTAATAAGAACTCACGGCGGCGCAGTGAAATCCGTGGCCGGTGGCCGGCTTTTCACTTATGACAATAAGATAAGCAGGAACAGGACAAATAAAGAAGCTATTTGCCGGAAGGCTTCATCATTTATTGAGAATAATGACATTATATTCATTGACTGCGGTACTACTTTGTCGTTTATGTCAAAATATGTTACAAAATTTGAATCACTTACCGTTATTACCAATTCACTGCCAATAGTTTCAGAGCTTATAAATTTTCCGGGTATTAAGTTAATCCTTATCGGAGGTGAGGTAATAAATGACCGGAAGGCTATATATGGACTTTTTGCCGACAGGAATATCTCCCGATTTCATGCAAACAAGGCGTTTATAGGAGCTGACGGGGTATCATTAACAGGAGGACTGACATCTTATGATGAGAATGAGGCATCCATCACCCTGAAGATGGCAGAGAATTCTGATAAGGTCTATCTGTTATGTGATTCGTCAAAGATCGAAAAGGATTCATTTGTAAAATTTGCCCCTTTGTCGGCAGTAGATGTGGTAATTACCGATAACGAGCTGGATAATAGGCATCTGGATATGTATAAAAAGAATAATGTAACAATAATTAATGTCAAATGATTAAAAATTCAAATTATGAAAAATTGGTGGAAAGAGAGTGCATCTGGTGTCCCTGAGCTTATAACGGAGACTCCCGGGCCCAAATCGAGGGCTATGCACAAGAATACGGCGAGATATATGAAAGGACTGAGTTCCCAGGTTAAATTATTCCCGGTCTGTTTTGAAGAGGGATATGGAATAACCCTGACCGATGTTGACGGGAACAGGTATCTTGATTTCTCATCGGGAATTTATGTAACGTCATTGGGTCATTGCCATCCAAAAATTTCAGAAGCTGTTGCCTTTTGGGCAAAAAAACTAATGAATGCCCATGATTTTACTACTCCGGTAAAAGAGACACTGATGGAGAAGATGGCTGCTGTGCTGCCCGGCAATTTAAATGCAATTCAATTATATTCAGACGGGACTACAGCTGTTGAGGCAGCTATTCGTGCAGCAAGGGCAATTACCGGGAAGCATGAATTTATTTCTGCTTACCGCGACTTTCACGGTAAAACCATGGCAGCTGTAAGCTGTGCCCAGATGTACCGCGGAGAGGTACACAGTTACGGTCCTGCCCGGGCAGCCGGGTTTTATATGGTTCCAAGGCCTGATCCTTATCGTCCGTTGTGGACAAAAAAAGACGGATCAATTGATACGGATGCTTACATAGGTTTTTATGAGACCTTCCTGAAAGAAGCCACGGTAGGCAATGTTGCCGGTTTTGTTCTTGAGCCTGCCCAGGGTTGGGGAGGCAGTATATTTCCTCCGGAAGATTTTTTTCCGAAGCTTAAAAAGCTTTGTGAAAAATATAATATTTTACTTATTGACGATGAAGTGCTGGCAGGAATGGGCAGGACCGGAGAGTGGCTGGCATTATCGCATTACAATGTTGTACCGGATATAGTTACATTTGGAAAATCATTCGGCAACGGTTTCCCTGTTACTGCCATGGTTGTCAGGGAAGAGAACGGGGAGGCACTGGAGAAAATTTCAGCTTCTTCAAGTTACGGGGGGAATCCGATGGCCTGTGCAGCAGCCCTTGCTTCCATTGAAGTCATAGAAGAGGAAGGGATCATGGAAAATGTCCGTACAGTAAGCCGCTCAATTATGGAAAGAATGCACAAAATGAAAGAAGAGCATCCCATAATTGGCGACGTAAAGGGCAAAGGATTTCTGTTGGGTATCGAACTGGTAAAGGATAAATCAACAAAAGAACCATTTGAGGAAGCGGGTAAGCTGGTTTACCAGAAAGCATTCCGCAAAGGACTTGCCTGGATCCCCGCAGGGCATATTCTTCGGATGTCGCCTCCTCTCATTATGGATGAAAAATATGCCAATATGGGCATGGACTTTATTGAGGAGTCTATTGGTGAGGTTGAAAAAGAATATGGATATTAGTCCCTCATTACCTGGCAATATAGCTCCATGAAAAATAACTTGAAAAAATAAGTTACATAAGAGAAATGGAAAGAAAAAAAATAAGATTTGGGGTAATAGGACTGGGGTTAATGGGAAAAGAATTTTGCAGTGCAATTTCCCGCTGGTGCCATCTTTTGTTCGACGGGGAAATCCCGGAGCTAAAGGGTATATGCAGCAGGAATCCTGCTAACTGGAAATGGTACACCGATAATTTCCCCGGAATAGAGATCAAAACCGATAATTACAAAGAGCTGTTAGCTTCAGACAAGATTGATGCGGTATATTGCGCTGTACCGCATAATCTTCATGAGCAGTTTTATGTCGATATTATAAACTCGGGCAAACACCTGCTGGCTGAGAAACCATTCGGAATCGACCTGAAGGCAAATAAAAATATCCTTAAGGCTATAGAGAAAAATCCCGGAGTGATGGTCAGATGCAGTTCTGAGTTCCCCTATTTCCCTGCCTGTCAGAGGTTGATAAAATGGCTGGGAACAGGCAACTACGGCAGGTTGATCGAGGTACGCGCCGGATTTCACCATTCGAGCGACATGGATCTGAATAAGCCTGTCAACTGGAAACGGATGGTTGAGACTAACGGAGAGTACGGATGTATGGGAGATCTGGGCATGCACACATTGCATATACCTTTCAGGATGGGGTGGAAGCCTGTCTCTGTCTTTGCGGACCTGCAGAATATCGCAGAGACCAGGCCTGACGGGAAAGGCGGTATAGCGCCATGCAAAACCTGGGATAATGCTGTGTTGACCTGTAAAACAAAAGATCCGAAAACAGATTCTCTATTTTCGATGGTCATTGAAACTAAGAGGATGGCGCCTGGCGCTACAAACACTTGGTTTATAGAGGTATACGGAACTAAGGGTTCAGCAAGATTCTCTACCCGTGATCCTAAAGCATTTGAATTTCTGAAAACAGATGGTAAAGAACAGGGATGGACGCGCATAGATATCGGATCACAGTCGGCCATTCCCTCGATTACTGGAGGCATATTTGAGTTTGGCTTCTCTGATGCCTTTCTGCAGATGACAGGTGTTTTTATCAGTGAATTATCGGGACTTAAGACAGCTGATATATTCAGAACGGTTACACCAGATGAGACAACCTGGAGTCATAAACTTTTTACAGCTGCGCTTGAGTCCGGTAAATCAGGCAGAACGATTGAAATCGATTATAACTGAAATCGGAAAATTCCAATTTTTTTTCGAAAAAAGTTGATAATTCTTTAATAATATGTAACTTTCATCCCTGACTATGTTCGTATAAAGTAACAGGGAATAAAGTGATATTTTTTATAGAATATTAATAAATAAAAAGAGATGAATCCGATAAAATCAGATTTTACAAGGCGTGAATTCATTAAAAAGAATTCATTGGCAGGTGCCGGGGCTATCATTGGGCTTAGCAATGCAGACAGGCTATTCTCGGGGTATAGTCATGATACATCTGTACCTGCCATCTTAGGTGGTAAACCTGTGATTACGAACCATGAATGGCCATCATGGCCTATCTGGAAGCCTGAGGTTGACGAAAAGAGGCTTTTGGAGGTTATGCGCAGCGGTGTTTGGTCGAGAAACAAGGTAGTTGATGAGTTTGAAGAAAAATGGGCCAGGCTGATAGGCACGAAGCGCTGCCTCTCTATGGTTAACGGAACCAATGCTCTTAATACTTCACTGGCACAGTTTGAAATCGGCTGGGGCGATGAGGTACTGGTAACTCCTTATACTTTTATTGCATCAGTATCATGTATCATATTTAATGGGGCAATGCCTGTTTTTGTTGATGTTGATCCGGAGACTTTCCAGATGGATCCTGAAAAAATTGAGGAGAGGATCACATCTAATACCAAGGCGATCATTCCGGTACACATTTTGGGCCTTCCCTGCGACATGGACAGGGTAATGAAAATAGCCCGTAAGCATAACCTAATTGTAATTGAAGATGCCTGTCAGGCATGGCTGGCAGAAATAAATAACAAAAAGGTTGGTTCAATTGGCAATGCTGGTTGCTTTAGTTTTCAGAATTCCAAGAATATACCAATGGGTGAGGGTGGCGCCATAGTGAGCGACGACGAACCATTTATGGACAGGTGTTATTCCCATCACAACTATGGGAATCCTTATGGCTCAGTAGCCGGAGAGGTGGGAGCAGGTACCATAATGATCGGTACCAAGCTGAGACTGTCAGAGTATCAGGCAGCTATTGGCCTTGCGCAGATGGAACGGCTGGAGAAGCAGACGGAGACCAGAAACCTGAATGCATCCTATTTGAAATCTCTTATCGGGCAAATTGATGGCATAACTCCGTACAGATTATATGATAATGTTACAAGAGCAGCTTTTCATCTATTTCCGTTTTTATATAATAAGGATGATTTCAACGGCCTTCCGCGGGGAAAATTTTTAGAAGCACTGAGGGCAGAAGGTGTACCCTGTTCGGGTGGTTACAGCCAGCTTAACAAAATGCCATTTCTGGAAAATGCATTTAACAGCAGGTTTTTCAGGAAGATCTATCCTGCAGACCGCCTCGACTACAATGCATATTTAGAAAGGAATAGTTGTCCGCGAAATGAAAAACTTTGCACTGAGCAGGCTGTCTGGATACCTCAGAATGTAATGCTCGGAACCAGAAAAGATATGGATAATATTGCATCGGCAATAGAAAAAGTAAGGAATAATACTGATAAATTAAGAGCGAGAGGTTAATGACCATGAAACGAGCATCTTTGTGAAATTACATAAGAGTATGATTAAAACAAGTGCGAGTTCTATATGATACCTTTGAAAATTTGTATATTGCAGTTTTCATAAAATTTCTACGGATGAGACGACTATATTTAAAGTTATTCTCCCTTCTGGTCTTAGGAGGGGGAATATTTTTTGCATCTGCCCGGACGACCGGCCAGTCTTGGAAGGCAGGTGTGTCGGAAGTTATAATAACTCCGAGCCATAGTATGTGGATGGCAGGCTATGGCGGACGTGACAAACCTTCTGAAGGTCTGTTACACGATCTTCGGGCAAAAGCGCTTGCCCTCGAAGATGTTTCCGGAAAGAGGGCGGTTCTTGTTACGACTGATATTTTAGGATTTCCCAAAGTTATGTCAGACCGTATCAGAGACAGGCTGGAGAAGCAATATGGCCTGTCGAGGGCTCAGATAATTTTAAATAGTTCCCATACCCATACCGGTCCCGTGCTTCTTGAGGCTCTTTATGATATTTATCCGCTTGACAGTCATGAGTTGAAGAAGGTTGAAGATTATTCAAAAGAACTTGAAGATAAAATTGTTGCATTGGCAGGTGAAGCGATTAATAGTATGAAATCTGCCAGGATCTGGTCAAATAACGGAGTTGTCCGTTTCCAGGTCAACAGGAGAAATAACAATGAAGCCCTGATCGACCGTCAGACAAGCCTTAATGGTCCCAATGATTATGCTGTTCCGGTAATTAAGGTTGAAGGGACTGACGGGAAACTTATGGCTGTAGCTTTTGGTTATGCATGCCACCCTACTGTGCTTAGTTTCTATAAATGGTCGGGTGACTATCCCGGATTTGCCCAGCTTGAGCTGGAAAAATCTTATCCGGGCGTTATGGCTCTTTTTTTTCAGGGTGCAGGGGCTGATATGAATCCTATTCCACGCCGGACAGTTGAACTGGCCCGGCAATATGGAAGGGAGCTGGCTGCTGCTGTTGACCGTGTTATAAATGAAGAGATGGTTGAACTGGAGCCAAAGATTGTTTGTAATTATGGTGAGGTGGAGCTGTCGCTTACAGGTATCCCAAATGAAGAAGAACTTAACCGGATGGCAAAGAATAGTTCAGGTTATAATCAGAGGTGGGCAGTGCGGAACCTTGAGAAGCTAAAGAGAGGCGAAAAGCTTATTACCTCCTACCCGTACCCGGTTCAGTTATGGCAGCTGGGTAATCAGCCAATAATAAGCCTTGGCGGAGAGCTGGTCATCGATTATGCTATCAGGCTTAAGCAGTTGTTCGGGCCTCAGTTGTTTGTAATGGGATATTCAAACGATGTGATGTCTTATATTCCTTCAGCCCGCATATTGCGAGAGGGTGGATACGAAGGGGCAACATCGCAGATCGTTTACGGGATGCCCGGAACCTGGGAGGCTGATATAGAGACAAAGATTATTAAAAAAGCCCTCGATCTGGCAGAAGGGGCGGGTATAACGATGCCTGAATCAAAATTGACAGAATCAGTGCGGTAACCTCCGGATCTCAGAGGTTCCTTCACTATATATGAAACCCTTTAAATTACTAACTGATTATTAATTGTAAAAAAGTTATATTGAAATGAAGACAAACGTATTAATTAGAAAAATGTTATTCCCTGCAGTTTTTATATCTGTTTTATTGGCAGCGGGTTGTACTGGTCAAAAAGTGGAGAATAAGCAAGTGGTTACTGAGAAATCCCCAATGGTTGCAAAACACTATTTTTCAGGATTTGATTTGGCACATGATACTTATAATGCGATCACTCCGGCAAGTGACGGCAGGATCTATTACTGCTTATCTTCACAGTCAATTGATGTTGGCGGGCAGCTTTATGTATATGATCCTGATGCTGATAAGGTTGAACATCTTGGCGACCTGACTGAGCTGTGCGGAGAGGCCGGGACCAGGTCTATTGTTCAGGGCAAGTCACATTCAAACTTCTATGAAAGTGACGGAAAATTATATACATCCACTCATGTAGGTTATTATGAAATGATTGACGGCATGGAGTGTCTTCCGGTGAATGCACCGGAGGGATATAAGCTTTATCCGGGCGGACATGTTCTCAGTTATGATCTTGCGACCGGAACATTTGAAGACCTGGCCATTATGCCTGAGGGTGAGGGTGTGGTTACTATGAATATGGACACAAAAAGGAAGCAAATATTTTTGATTACCTGGCCAAGAGGTTATTTCATTCATTATGATGTAAATACAGGTGAAATGAAAAACCTTGGACTTATTTCCGGAAATGGTGAGGCAGGGAAAGTAGGTGAAGATTACAGGGTTTTGTGCAGAAGCATGCTGACAGATCCGCGCGACGGCAAGGTCTATTTCTCCACTGCTGAGGGAGATATATATTTTTATGATCCGGAAGTCGGGGCCATCAGCAAACTGGAGGATGCAGACCTCCGGCTTGACTATTTCGGCAAGTATGATCATACACGTCCGGGAAGCATGCAGTATAACTGGCGCCGTATTGTGTGGTACGAACCGGAAGGGGTAGCTTACGGAGTGCATGGTAACTCGGGTTATCTTTTTAAATTTGACCCCCGTGCTAAAAAGATTGAGATCGTTGAACGTATTACCTCCGAACCTTCACGCAAAAGCGGTATGTTCGACCAGTTCAGTTATGGATACCTTGGATTTGACCTGGGACCAGATGGTGAAACGATTTATTACCTGACAGGCGGACCTATCTATATAGACGGTAAGCGGGTTAAAGGAGTTGAAGAGATTGCTATGGGCGCTGCACGTGGTTTGGAAAATCTTCATCTCGTTACATATCATATCCCGGAAAATAAATATATTGATCACGGACCTATTTTCTACAGCGACGGTTCAAGGCCTACTTATGTCAATTCAATTGCTGTTGGCAGTGACGGACATGTATACACACTTGCAAGGTTTGAACATGAAGGAAAATTGATTGAAGACCTGGTAAAGATACCTGATCCTGTAAAGCAATAACCGGTGATCAGCTTTAGTAATTTATATTTTTGTCATAATAAAAATTAGTTAATAAATAAGAAATTAAAATCAGATGAAGCGTAGAGATTTTTTAGTTAATGCTATTCTTACCAGTGGCGGACTTGGACTTGGAATTGGTTGCAGGCAACAATCAGGGCAGTCAGGATCAGAGAGTGCGGCAGCCAAAACAGTTCCCGGAATTGGCCGGACAATAACAGAGCCTGCCAGGGAAATTCCTGTCCTGGCAGAGACCGATGTCCTTGTAATTGGCGGAGGGCCGGCAGGAGTTGCTGCTGCTATTGCTGCCAGCAGAACAGGAGCTGAGACATATTTAGTTGAACGTTATAACCATCTGGGCGGATTGTGGACAGGAGGTCTGGTGCTGCCTTTGTTATCGACACATGCCGTGGATAAACAAAAGAATACCAGGCAGGTGATCTTCGGCGTAGGTGGTGAGATGTCGAAACGCCTGGCAGATATGGGAATGACTATCCAGGAAATAAATCCTGTTATTGATCCTGAAGCAGGCAAGTATGTCCTTGATGAGATGGTAAGGGAATCAGGTGTTAAGATGCTTTTTCATACCTGGGGCAGCCAGGTAATAATGCAAGGCAATGAGATAAAAGGTGTATTTGTTGAGAGCAAATCCGGAAGAATGGCTGTTCTTGCCAAAGTGGTTGTCGACTGTACAGGTGACGGCGATATATTTCATCTTGCCGGTGATCAATATGATATTATGAAGTATAAGATAGGACTGGTACACAGGCTGGGTAATGTCGACAGGATAGACACCAATGCCGCCGGATATAAAAAAATGCCCATAGGTAAACCAACACCGATACCAAGTGTTAACTGGGTGAATATGGCAGGCAATGACGGGCAGGACGGACTGGATGTTGTTAATCTGTCGAATTTGCAGCTTGAATACCGCCGTATTATCTGGGAGAATTTCGAAGAGATTAAGAAAATACCCGGCCATGAACAGGTTTTTCTTCTGGATACTGCCTCCCAGCTGGGTGTTCGCATGTCGAGGATCCTGGATGGAGAATATAAGCTGACTCTGGAAGATACTATGACTTTTAAAAATTTTGATGATGTTATAGGTGTCAGTGGTGCATGGACCACAATGTTATATAATGGTAAACGTGTTTCACCATCTGAGCGGCCTATGTGGCAAATTCCTTTCAGATCACTTGTCCCAAAAAAGACAGATAATCTTTTAGTTGCCGGCCGGTGCTTCTGTTTCGAAGAGAAATTGGTGGAGGATACAAGGATCATAGGTACCTGCCTGATAACCGGTCATGGTGCAGGCGCTGCTGCCGGACTGGCAGTTAAGGAACGGGAACAGGTTAGAAAGCTGAATATTTCAAAATTAAAGAAATTGCTTCAGGATCAGGGAGCCTGGTTGGGATGAACAATTGGTTCAAAGATTCACAAATACGATTGATAACAACCCTGGCAGCAATCCTTCTGGCCTTGCCGTTTGGCTGGAAAGAGTTAACCGGGTTTTTTAACTGGTTCAGTCCCTTCATTATGCTGAACTCTGTGTTTGTGTTAAAATCATTTGTGTTCCTCAATATCCTAAGCCTGGCAGTACTGGTTCTTTCATTTTTTCGTAAAAGGTGGTTTTGCCGTTATTTGTGTCCGACCGGTTTCTTGTGTGACCTCGCCTCGAAATATAACAGGAAAAGCAGTTTCAGTCACAGAAAGGTGCCTTTTTTGGGCAGGTGGACAGCTTTAATGTCGTTAGCTGCAGCCATCATAGGGTTGCCTCTGTTTATTCTTTTGGATCCCATGGCTATATTTAACGGTTTTTTTTCGCTTTTCACCGAAAATATCTCTGCGGCTGTTGTATTGTCTTTTACCGGGTTGCCGGTAATAATTGTTATAAGCTGGTTTTTCCCGGGAATATGGTGTGGGAAAATTTGTCCGCTGGGTGGTTTGCAGGATGAGACAGCTGAGCTTCGTAAAGCTATAATCAATATAACGAGACCAGGGAAAAGCAATACACCTGCAAAATATCAGGGAAGGAGGGTTTTTATTGCCTTCGGGACAGGGTTGCTGCTTGGCCTGCTAATACCCCGGTTTTTAACAAGCTCCTCAAAGAAATATTTCAGGCCGCCTGCATCATTGCCCAAAAATCTTTTCAACACCCTTTGCATCAGGTGTGGCAGTTGTTTAAAGGCTTGTCCGGGACAAATAATAGTACACCGTAAAGATCCTGATGACCCTCTGTCATGGATGACACCCGAAGTAACTTTCGACAATAACGGATACTGCCTTGAAGATTGTAATATGTGCAGCGTTGTTTGTCCGAGCGGAGCAATAACACAGTTCAGCAGGGAGGCAAAAAAGCAGATAGTTATGGCTATAGCAGAAGTTCATACCGATAACTGCCTGCTCACAGAGAGAGTTGAGTGTGACAGATGTAAAACTGCGTGCAGCTATGATGCAATAACGATCGAGTTTAATCGCAAAAGTATGATATCCAAACCTTGGGTAGATACCGTCAAATGTGTCGGATGCGGAGCATGTGCAATAATATGTCCTCCCCGTACTATTGAGATGATACCTGTATAACAGATGAATATGAAAAGGCAGTGAGGATGAGACAAGTCAGTTGCTTATCTGTTCTTAATTGAATCATAAACTAAAAACTAAAATCAGAAGCTATGGACAGGAGACATTTTGTTAAAGGAACACTTTTGAGTTCCGTTGCACTATATGCAACTCCGGGATCAGGATTAACCGGTATAGATTTGCCAGCTAACCATTCACCGGCGCTTCATAAACGGGATCCATTATTTAAAATCGTTGACCTGGATATTGGAGAGGATACAACTGTTTTGCTGGCTGACGGGTCTGAAGTTATTATTAAACTCAAGGAAGTTATTGAGCACAGGGATTCTGTTTTCAATACTTTGGTAAGTACCGATGTTAAGCTGGAAATTAATGGTTTGTCTGCCAACATTATTTGCGGCAGTTACAGGCTTCCTGTAACAGTGGCAGGCGTTCAGGTTGATGTTCAGGTTGTTAGTGGCTATATGGCTGATGCCGGCACTGACTGGTGGATGTTAAAAAAGGCGGCACGTATCCGTGTCTGGCCAGGGAATTCACCATGGATCACGCCGGGAACATTCAGATATCCTGTCAGGCAGCGTTGGTTTGCATCAAGAACATGGTTTTCAAATGAACCTATTTCGCCTGCATCACCCGGGAAGGTTTACTATCATGCCGGTATGGATTTTGGTTCTGCCGAAGGTCTTACTGAGGTAATAGCTGCTACCGGAGGTGTTATATTGTCTTTGGGAGAGGATGTTTACGGTACACGCCACCCTGCAGTTAAACCTCGGTATGATGTTATTTATGTTGAAGATGAGAGGGGTTGGATTTACAGGTATTCTCATTTTAAATCATTTGACCCCCTCCTTGCCGCCGGTGGAAAGATAAAGAGTGGACAACGGCTCGGTTATACCGGGAAAGAGGGTGCAAGCGGGGGCTGGTCACACCTGCACTTTCATATCGAGAGCCTTCAGCCTTCAGGTGAATGGGGTGTTCAGGACTCCTATGCCTTTCTCTGGCAATCATATCTGGAGGAGTATGATCCTTCTGTGCTTGCGGTTGCCCGTCCCCACCATAAAGCTCTTCCCGGTGAAACAATTGAGCTTGATGCCTCCCGCTCGTGGGCAAGGGCAGGCATTCGCAGCTATGAATGGCTTTTTATGGATGGCACAAAAGATTCCGGCCCAGTAGTTAAGCGAGCCTATGACACACCCGGAACTTATAGCGAGATAGTTAAAGTAACAGATAAGAAAGGAAATTTTGAATACGATTTTACCAGAGTGACAGTGTACCCCAGAGTTCAGGACAAGACAAAAAAGAGTGATCCAATAAGTATTCCCAATGTGCATGTGGCATATTTCCCCACTTTCAACATTGGACCGGGAGATCCTGTGATCTTTCTTTCCCGGAGTCGTTATGATAAGACCGGCGGTGTGGATATCTATAATTTTGGCGACGGCACATCACCGGTTGAAGTACCTTCCAATATAGATCCCGGCCCGCATGCAGCAAACGGATATGGGATGGTTGTACATCATTTTAAAATGCCCGGTAACTATATTGTAAGAGTTGAAACAAAAGATGAAGATACAGGATACACTGGCGTTGAACATTTGCACATAGTTGTAGAGTAGGGTTGCTCCAGGTGAAAAAGCTGTCTGAGAACGATGTCGCGAAATTAGATGTAAATGAAAATATATACTTTTAAGAAGAGCTTCTCGCTTTTATTCAACCGAAATTTTTGTTAATATTACAATCTCTAAATGATGACCACCGGCCATTTTAAGGCTGGTGTCAGCAGGAGAACCAAATAAATTAATGAAACGAGCATGTTCTTTTTTAATCAAAAAATAACCCAAAAAAATAAGATTGAAATAAGAATATGCGAGAGTGAGGAACGAACGGTTCCATATGTTCTTAAATTTTTAATTAGTTTATTTACAAGTAATTATAAAATTTTAAACAGATGAATTATAGATGAAACGGGACAAAACTTATACAGGATTGCAAATGACATTTCTGCTCTTGCTGAGATTTCTGATCGGCTGGCATATTTTATATGAAGGCATTGCCAAGCTGCTCAATCCTCAGTGGTCATCCATGGAGTTTTTGCAGGAATCACAGTGGATACTTTCAGGTTTTGCACAGTGGATTATTTCAGATCAGGGAGTACTGTCTGTTGTAGACTTTTTAAACACCTGGGGACTCATAGTTATCGGGCTGGGGCTTATTTTAGGGCTTTTCAGCAGGGCCGCCGCAGTAGCAGGTGCCATATTGCTGTTTGTTTATTACCTTAACACTCCGCCAATTACAGGGATTGAGTATACATTGCCGAGAGACGGGAGTTATCTTATTGTTGATAAAACACTGATTGAAGCAGCAGCTCTTTGTGTTCTGGCTCTGTTCCCGACAAGTAAAAAGTTCGGGCTTGATGCTTTTATTAAAGTTCGCCGAAAAAATTAACAATTATGATGAGATGAAACGAGTCATGCACTATCTTACACACAGGAGAAACATTATAAATGACGAGTTCCATCGAATGCCGAAAAAATTAACAATTATGATGAGATGAAAAATAAAAATATTTCACCAGGTAACAAAGAAAATTCAACTGACGGAGGCAGCCGGACCGGAGGAATGCACAGAAGGAGTGCACTCAAAGCGCTTGCAGGGTTGCCTGTTGCCGGGATCCTTGGTTTTGAAGTACTTAAGAAAACTAACTTTGATGCTGACAGGAGAAGATCGCTGATCAGAGAACTTGGACTCGATTCTATTGAGTTCCCGGTTTCTGATTACGGCAAGAAGAGACATGAGGGAGATGTTATCAGGGTCGGGGTGATCGGATTTGGAACCCGTGCCGGACAATTGTCACAGGCGCTTGGATTTATGCACCCCGATGATGTGGTGGCCAGGCAGAAGAGTAATTCACTGCAGGACTGGTTTGCACAGGAGTATCTGAATGTTGCCATTACAGGTATTTGTGATGTCTTTGACCTGCATGCACAGAGAGGCCTGGAGGTTGCAGGGAACAGGATTCGGCCCGGTGGTCACGATGCGCCGGCACTTACTGTAAAAAGGTACCGTACCTATCAGGAGATGCTCGAAGACAAAAATATTGATGCCGTGATAATAGCAACGCCGGACCACCATCATGCCCGTATGGCTACAGATGCGGCAAAAGCGGGTAAACATGTATACCTCGAAAAAAGTGTTGCCCTCCATGAACAGGATTTAAATGAACTGTACTCGACAGTTAAAGACAGCAACATAGTCTTTCAACTGGGCCATCAGATACCCCAGAGCATCGTTTTTCAGCAGGCAAAGGAGATCATAAAAAGAGACCTGCTTGGAAAGATAACTCTTGTGGAAACAACATCAAACCGCAACAGTGCCAGCGGAGCCTGGATAAGGCACCTTGATGCAGAAGGGAATCCGAAGCCCGGTAATGAGAAAATCATTGACTGGACGCAGTGGCTGGGTGATACGCCGTATGTGCCTTTCAGCATAGACCGCTTTTATAACTGGACTAAATGGTTTGCATATGATACAGGGATGATAGGACAGTTGTTCACTCATGAGTATGATGCAGTCAATCAGCTTCTGCACATTGGAATTCCAAAATCGGTAGTTTCGTCAGGTGGTATCTATTACTGGAAAGATAACCGCGAAATGCCTGACTCTCTTCATTGCGTCTTTGAATATCCGGATCATGACCTGACATTGATATACAGCGGGAATCTGGCCTCAGGCAGAAGCAGGGGAAGGGTGTTCATGGGGCATGATGCCTCTATGGAGCTGGGCAATAATGCAATAATAACAGCCGACAGGAATTCCACCCGGTATGCGGAGGGGATTAAATCAGGACTTATAGATACCAGTGCCCCCATAATATCGTTTAATCCTGATGCCGGCCAGATCGATGCCGTGACATCTGCCTCGGAGAAGTATTATGCAGCAAGGGGACTCACAACTACTACAATAAACGGAAGAAGGGTAGATGTTACCCATCTTCATTTACGGGAGTGGCTTGACTGTATCAGGCATGGGGGCACACCCCAGGCTAATATTGAGATGGCATACCAGGAAGGTATTACTTGCATAATGGCCCATAAATCATATGTCGAAAAACGTGTGGTTGAATGGGACAGCGAACACAGGGAAATCGTATAATCGACAAAAACCAAAAAAGAGATAATTATGACAGCAAACAGCAAGAAAACAACACGCCGGGCTTTTTTGTCACAAACAGGATTGGCAGCAGCCGGTATTACTGTTGGTGCATCCTCTGTAAGTCCCGCAGGTTATTCCCGTATCATCGGGGCAAATGACAAGATCAGAGTTGGCTTCATTGGTGTGGGTAACCGGGGCACACAGGTTATGCATGAGTTTATGAATGAACCTGATTGTGAAGTAGCGGCATTATGTGATGTGTATGAACCATATATTTTACGCGACCGCTCAAAGGTTGATCCCCGTTATATTGAGATGGTTCCGCGACAGGTGCCTCAGATGGGTGAAAATTTTTCGGACAGAGTGGGGAAATATAAAGACTACAGGAAACTGCTGGAAGATAAAAGCATAGATGCAGTATATATTGGCACACCGGATCACTGGCACGCACTTCAGACTATAGATGCAATAAAAGCCGGAAAGGATGTTTATGTTGAAAAACCTCTTACAAAGAGTGTCCACGAAGGACGTGAAATCATACGGGTTTGGGAGCAGAGCAGTCAGGTGGTGGCAGTTGGATTAAACCGCAGGGGATCGACTACCTATCAGAAGCTGTCAAAGGAGATTCCCAATGGGAAAATTGGCAAGGTAACCTTTGCCATAAGCAATCATGTTTCCAACATGTACCCTGTTGGCATTGGGAAAATGAACCCGGAACGGCCGCCAAAGGATTTTGACTGGGATATGTGGCTGGGTCCCAAGGCATACAGGCCTTATCAGTACAATATTGCACCGTATATGTTCCGGTGGTGGGAAGAGTATGATAACCAGATACTTAATAACGGCGTGCACTCTTTGGACCTGATCCGTTGGTTGCTCAATGAGAATGCACCGTCTGCTGTAACGACGTTAGGAGGCAGGTATGCGATTGATGATGACCGCACTATTCCTGATACTATGCAGACCATTTTTGAATTTCCTTCAGGTGCACTTGCAACCTTTACCCAGTTAGAAGCCAGCTCCGGAAGCATTGTGTCACAGGGATTCCTGGAGTTGCGCGGCACTAATGGCACCTTGTATACCGGCGGGAATAACGGCTATAAGATCGTTCCCACTACAAAGGGACAGTTTCAGACATGGGATAAGTTGATGGATGCAGAGACCTTTGAACTTGAGAGTGCCGGAAGCGGTAAACTTATTGACGGCAGCTATGCCAATCCGGGAGCCAACCTGGTGCGTAACTTCCTGGATTGTATAAAGTCACGTAAATCACCTATGGTATCCCTCGAAGACGGGCATCTGTCGACCAATATGGCTCATCTTGCCACCATATCAATGCATGTACAGCAAACATTGAAGTGGGATGCTGAAAAAGAGCAGGTTACAAACTGCGAAAAGGCCAATGAATATTTGTCCTATGAGTACAGGGCACCCTGGAAATTGTAAATGCTAAATTAT
Source organism: uncultured Prolixibacteraceae bacterium (assembly GCA_964495655.1). Classification (GTDB taxonomy): domain Bacteria; phylum Bacteroidota; class Bacteroidia; order Bacteroidales; family Prolixibacteraceae; genus JAAYJR01. The sequence continues at coordinate 23,031 of CAZBWK010000020.1, forward strand.
GCATAGAAGAAGGTTCATAAGAGGGTCAGGAGCATTATGTTGTTTCGGTTATCTGAATTTTATACCCGGTTCCTGTAATTCTGAACAAAAATACAAAATCAAAATAACCTATGCCAAATCAGCCCTTGAGAAAGAACCGCTAATTCAACCATTTGGGTTTAAAGGCGGCTATTTATCTGAGTTATGGCAGAGTATTGCATATATCAGAAGTTCAAAGGGAAATCACGCAACAGGCCTGGGCACGCAAAGTGTCCTCTGGTCAGATTCGGCTGTTTTTACAAACAACAGCGAAACAGATGGTAATATGATGATGTATTCTATTACCCAAAGAACACTCGAGCTTATAAATGGTATGGAGTTTACTGATCCTGTCGGACTATTGGATGAAATCAGTGATGAAGTTTATAAGACAGGGAAGAAAATTACAGGCAGGGAGGATCTTCGCAAGACCTTTGTCTTAAATGCCCTGGTTCCGGTAGACAATGCTTTGTGGCTCCTATATTCCAGAGAACACGGCATTATGAATTTTGACGATATGATCCCTGCCGAGTTTAAAAGCACTTTTTCTGAGAGGCACGAAAAACTGGCAGCGATACCTCTTATTTCATATGGTGTAACCATTCCGCAGTTGAAAGAGACAGTAGATGACGGATACTTCTTCATGAAAATAAAAATAGGGCAGCCAGGTACCCAGGAGGAAATGTTAAGTAAAGATATTGAACGCCTGAGCGCCCTTCACAATGCATTGAAGGATGTCCGTACACCTTTTACAAGTGACGGTAAGCTGCCTTATTACTTCGATGCAAATGGGCGGTATGAGTCGAAGGAGACATTTTTAAAATTTTTAAGACATGCAGAAAAGATCGGAGCAGCCGGACAAATAGCTATTGTTGAAGAGCCCTTCCCCGAGGAGGCCGAAATTGATGTCAGCGACATTCCCGTGAGGCTTGCAGCAGATGAAAGCGCCCATACCGATATTGACACCCTGAGACGTATAGATATGGGTTACAGGGCTGTCGCCCTGAAACCCATAGCCAAAACTTTAAGCATGAGCATGAAGATTGCCAAAGCTGCAGATGATAAAGGTATTCCGTGTTTCTGCGCTGATCTGACGGTCAACCCTGTACTGGTGGAATGGAATAAAAATGTAGCGGCAAGGCTTAAATCATTTCCGGGACTTGCGAACCTGGGATTGGTAGAGAGTAACGGACATCAGAATTATAAAAACTGGGAACAGATGATGAGTTACCTGCCAGCTCATAACAAAGAATGGGTCCATGTGAAAAACGGCCTGTATTATACTTCGAAAGAATTTTTTCAAAAGGGGGGAGGCATTTATGATAATTTACCCCATTATGAAAGTTTTTTTGAATAAAAGAGTCAATAAGCCGGGGAATGGAGATTTAGCCTTATGTGTGACAATAATTTTGTAGCTGAAAATATATTGATAACTGTAAAAGATTGTAATTACCGACAATAAGAGTACCCAGTCAGAAAGAGTATGAGAAAGATATTAGTATTATTTTTTATTGTTTTAGTTTGTTCTGATTGCAGACAGAAGGAGATACCCAAATTGTTGGCACCTCATGGTGAGTTCATTGAGTCTGTTACCAAACAATCAGGTTCATTTTATTTTGTTGATAAAAAGAGAATAACAGTACCTGAAAAAAGTAAAGCTATTGGAGTTTTTGATTCGGGTATAGGAGGATTAACAGTATTCGATGCAATAGCGAATGCCGATTTTTTCAATTTGGTCCATGAGAGTGAGCCCGACGGATTAAATGATTTTCACTATGAACAGTTTCTTTATCTCGCCGACCAGGCAAATATGCCTTACAGTAATTATGTTGAATCAGGGAAAAGGGAGTTACTGGTCGAACATATCCTTAAAGATGCCTTGTTTTTGCTGAATAACAGATATCATCTGTCACCTGATTCTCCGGAGACATCATATGATAAGCCTGATATCAAGGCTTTGGTAATTGCATGTAATACTGCAACCGCTTACGGGAAAGAACATGTTGAAGAGTTATATAATTACCTGGGTACAGGAATTAAGGTGATTGGTGTTATAGATGCCGGATGTAAAGGGGCGTTGGAAGCTGTTAGTCAGGCGGAAGATGCCACTGTTGCAATATTTGCAACCCCGGCAACAGTGAGTTCAGAAGCATATCTGAAAACATTGAATAGCCTGTCAAAGGACCGTCAGGGCAAAATAAGTATTGTTCAGCAGGGAGGGAAAGGCCTTCATGAGTCAATTGATAATAAACCTGAATTTATCAATACAGGATGTAGCAGGCCATTTAAGGGGTACCAGGGACCATCACTGTCTGATGAGAATTACAAGATAGAAAAAGAGTTGTTACCATATTATAATTTTGATTGTGCCGGATCAGACATATTATATAATTATAATAGTATTGAAGAATCAGATACTATACAACTTAATTCAGTTGCAAATTATACCAGATTCCATATAGTCAGCCTGATGGAAAAAGTCAGGAAGAAAGGGGACAATATACCCCTTAAAGCAATTATTCTGGGTTGTACCCATTATCCTTATGTTACTGATGTTATTGAAGAAATATTGGTTGAGTTGAGGGGAACAGAAAGATATTCAGAGCTTATAGGGAATCCGGTATATATTATTGATCCTGCTCTTAATACAGCGAGGGAGCTATACCGGCATCTTTATGAAAATGACCTGTTAAATATTACCGGGGCTGACCGCCTTAAAACCAGCCGATTCTATATAAGTGTGCCTAATATTTTTGAGCCTTCGGTGGAAACAGAGGAAGATGGGAATAGGTTCCGATATGAATATCAATATTTGATAAGAGGCATAAATGAATTAAAGGATTATACACTGCTGGTTCCGCTTTCACGGGAGGTGATCTCAAATGAACAATTAGGCTTGATAAAGCAGAGATTACCTTTAACTTATGAATTAATTACACAACAGTAATGAGAGGAATGGGTTATATGGCGGTTTGGCCGATTCTGATATTCGTTTAACAATATATCCGGCTGATAATTGTTTTTTTATTGCCAGGTGTAATCATGATCTTAAATAGAACTATTTTATTCGTTTGTTTAATATAAAATGATATGAGAAGAAGTCGTGTTTTGGAAACCTTGAGATCGGGAAATGTTGCAACCTGTTTTAAGGCGAACCTTACAGATCCGAGGGTGGCAGAGCTTGCCTCCATGTGCGGGTTTGACTGTATATGGCTTGACCAGGAGCATATTGGCCTTGACTGGTCATTGATGGCCTCAGCTATATGGGCAGCTAAGACAAATGACTCAGATGTAATGGTGCGGGTCGCCAGGGGCAGTTACAGTGATTATGTGAGGCCATTGGAAATGGATGCAACAGGGATACTGGTCCCTCATGTTATGAACCTGGAAGATGCCAAAAGAGTAGTTCAGATGACACGGTTCCATCCTGTGGGACGAAGGCCGGTAGACGGTGGCAATGCCGACGGAGGGTATACATATATGGATTTTAAAGAGTATTTAAAGCAGGCAAACGAACAGAGGTTTGTAATATTACAGATAGAGGATCCCGAGCCATTGGATGATCTGGAGGCAATAGCTGAACTTGAAGGGTATGATATGTTGTTTTTCGGCCCCGGCGATTTCAGTCATGGAATAGGTGCACCCGGACAATGGGATCATCCTTTACTGACAGATACAAGGAAACGTGTTGCCCTACTTGCAAAAAAACATGGTAAGTTTGCCGCTACAGTGGGCAGTCCTGAGAATTTTAGCGAGCTGGTGGATATGGGTTACAGTTTTATTAATATAGGAGCTGATGTTGTCGGGTTGCTTAATTATTGCAAAGCTCTTGTCAGTGGTGTGAAATAGGTGTATTGTTTCAATACAAGAACGGAGTTTTCAATACCGGATAAAACCTTTATTGTTATAGTATAATCATTTTTATTTAATAGATTTTTGTTATCTTTATTAGGATTTATTACCAAACCTAAAGGAAGTGATGGATTTGCTTAACCTGACAGACTTAGAAATTTGGTCTTCTTTTAAAAAAGGGGATGAAAAGGCATTATCATTTATCTATGCTAGTAACGCGGAAAAGCTATATAGGTATGGCTTAAAATTTACATCCGAAAGTTCCTTAGTAGAGGATTCCATTCAGGATCTTTTCTTAGAATTAATAAGAAATCGTAAAAATCTTGGAGAGACTGACAATATACTTTATTATCTTCTTAAATCATTTAGAAGAAAATTATTAAGAAAATTGCGAATGACAACACAATTTGAACACAATAAATGTATTGAAGTAAATAATTTTGATATTGTCTGGTCTGTAGAACATGATATCATAAAGGGAGAGGATTTAAAACATAAACGTAGAATGCTTTTAAAAGCACTTAATGATTTAACACCCAGACAACGGGAAGCTATATATCTTCGTTTTTCAAGAGAACTGAATTATATAACAATTGCCGGCATTATGGAGATTAGTGTTGAAGCTTGTCGCAATATAATCTCAAAAGCAATAAAGAGTTTGAAGAGATCAATTTCCGGGAACGGACATAATTCGTTAGTTTTATTTCAGTTAATTGAGAATATATCTTGGGGTTAATGATTAATACAGGATGTATTTTATAATTTTTTTAAAACTTGTCTGTTTTCGGGTTATGTTAAGAGATTTTTACGACGTATTATGCAATATTTTTTTAAAAATGTGATGATGTTTTGTGTTATGTTGCCTTTATAATATGAACCAGGTTTATGAGAAAATCAGATAAATATAAAGATTATACAACAGAAGAATTTCTCTTGGATAATGATTTTTTGAATTGGGTATTATTCCCCAATCCTGAAAGTGACAGATTTTGGAGAGAATTCATACAAGATTATCCTGAAAAGAGAGAGAGGATAAATGAAGCTGTTTTTATAATTAAATCTATCAGGGCGGTTGAACCGCAAATATCACAGCAAAGACTTGATAATCTCTATTATAAAATTAGTCCTTTACGATTTGCAGCACGGAAGAGATATCTTAATTTTTTTAGAATTGCTGCAATGTTTATCTTGCTTACATCTATTACCGGTATATTATATTATTTCAGTAGCGTTAAATATTCTCCACCTTTAGAAATATATGATAATAACCTTTCAGAAAAGGGTAAAGTCATTCTTCCTGATGGAACAGTCAGTGAGTTTGAATCAAAAAAAACTGATATACAGCAAATTGCAGGAGGAGCGCTCACGATTAACAACGACACGGTAGCTCATTCTAACAATAATGTAAAATATTCGAGAGATGCCTTAACGAGTATTATCATACCTTATGGCAAACGCTCTGAGATAACACTTGCAGATGGCACACGGGTATGGCTCAATTCGGGTAGCCGGTTTTCTTATCCTGTCGGGTTTAAAAAAGGATTGCGTGAAGTTTATTTGTCAGGTGAGGCCTTTTTCGATGTAGCTTATGATAAGTTCAGTCCGTTTCAGGTTATAACGAATGAAATAAAAATTACTGCTACCGGAACCCGTTTTAATGTAATATCATATCCAAATGACCCGACTGTTCAGACAGTTTTGCTTTCAGGGAAAATTGAGGCAGGCAGGAACAGGCTTTTCCCCGGTACAGTAGCTCTGGAACCAGGGGAAAGAGTTGTTTATGATAAACAAATTGAAAATATTTCAAAGGACAGGGTTGATGTCAGGTTATATTCGTCATGGATAGATGGTTATCTTATTTTTGAGCAAGAACCGCTGGTTGAAATATTCAAAAAACTTGAACGCTATTATAATAAAAAAATTTTAACAGAGAAGCTTTCCGGTCATATCACCTTTTCAGGAAAACTTGATTTGGCCGACGATCTGGAAAAGGTTCTGAAAAACATTTCTTTTTCGGCACCTTTTTCAGTGGAATGTGAAAAGGATAGTTATTTAATTAAACCAAAGGATTAAAAAATTGTGCTTATGAGTTAAAACGAATCGATCTTAAATGAAAAAACCGGGACTTGCGACCAACATAACCCCGGTTTTAAGCAAATTTCTATTTTTTAAATAAAAATCATGTAAAACTATGAAAAAAGAACAACATGAAGGGGATTTTTTGAAAAATCTCCGTAAAACTATGCGAATTATGCGGTTAAGTTTGTTTTTAATAATAATGAGTACTGCAATGGCCTTCAGTGCCACTTCATATTCGCAAAGCACAAAACTGACCATAGATTTGGTCGATGTAACAGTTAAAGAGGCGATTAAATCTATTGAGGATCAGAGTGAGTTCATTTTCTTTTACCAGGACAAACAAGTTGATTTAGACCGGAAGGTTAGTCTGCAGGTAACAGAACAGACAATTGAAGAGATCCTGAATAAGCTGTTCCTGGGAACTGAAAATGTTTATGTCATCAGAGACAGACAGGTCGTAATTGGCAGATCTGAGAGACAGATCGGCAAGTCTCTTGCAAATCTGACAAGAATTAATACGCCTGCTGAAACAGAATTACTACAGCAAAAGCAGATAACAGGAAAGGTAACTGATACTAGCGGCGGCCCTTTACCGGGGGTTTCCGTTATCGTCAAGGGCACTACCATAGGCACCGTTACCAATACAGATGGTGAATTTTCGCTGGCAGTCCCGGTTGATGCTGATATCCTACAGATTTCATTTGTCGGGATGAAAATGCAGGAAATCAATCTATACGGTCAGACTACCTTTAATGTAACTCTTGAAGAGGAGGTGATAGGGCTTGAGGAAGTTATTGCCATTGGATATGGAACTCAGATAAAAAAGAATATTACCGGATCAGTAGATCAGGTGACAGCTGAGCGTCTTGAGGATAAACCCGTTCCAACAGTAGGACACGCCCTGCAAGGGGTAATTCCAAATTTAAATATTGAGGTTAGAGGAGGAGCTCCTGGTTCTACACCTAGTTTCAATATTAGAGGTTATGAGTCAATTACTGGCGGTAATCCGCTTATTTTAGTTGATGGTATACCAAGGGATGTAAATAATCTTAATCCTAATGATATAGAATCGATTTCTATTTTAAAAGATGCTTCTGCTGCAGCAATTTATGGAGCAAGGGGGGCGTTTGGAGTAATATTGATTGAGACAAAAAGAGCAAAAGAACAGGCACTGTCAGTGAATTTACATGCCAGGTTATCTTTCGAAAAACCTATATGGAAGCTGGATCCGGTACTTGATCCTTATGTTCATATGACTTGGGCAAATATAGCTCAGCAGAGGGCTAATAATACTAACGCATATGAACCCTTTCTGGTTGAACAGGCAAAAAAGTGGTCGGAAGATCCCAGACCTGAAAATGCATGGCTTGTTAAAGATTATACTCTTTTTTGGTGTGGTGGCGGACCAGAAGCTGATTGGGGCCAATTTCTTAGAGATATTGTTCCTACTTATGATTATAGTGTAGATATTCAAGGAGGCACAAAAGATGCTAAATACTATGCCAGTGTCGGATGGAAAGGTGAACCTGGAATAGTTTATCCTGAATATAAAGATGAAACTTTTAAGAGATTTAATGCAGATCTTAAAGTAGATCTGAAAATTACCGACTGGCTTCATTTAGCACCAAGTGTATCCTATGTCAATAGGCTTCATGATGCGCCTCATGACTATATAGGTACTAGTAAGTGGGATAATTACGTACGCAATGGTGTTACCCGCTACGGAGGTAGATTCCCGAGTACAGATATTGTAGATTTTCCCGAAGTGCCTGGGAGAGATTTTTCTGAATACGAAGGTATGTGGATTGATGAGAATCATTGGGTGCCATACAATCTTCAGGGGGGTCGCAATATAAATAATTATCACGATTTTTATTTGACTCAGAAGATGATCCTGAATCCAATAAAGAATTTTGAGTTTAGGGGCGATTTTACCTACAGACACTACAATAGAAGAGGTGAGGATGTAGCGAGCCGGATAGATAAGCTTAATGGGAGGTTTGATTCAACAGTTGATTTATTGGGTGAAATGATATATCCGGGACATAGTGCTACAACTTATGTAATTAATAGATATAATCAGAATCACTACTATTATTTAAATGCTTTGGGTGAATATGAACTTGATAATAGTGATTTGCATTATTTCAAAGCAATGGTTGGTTTTAACCAGGAATGGAATGTGAATAGAGGAGGCACTTTACAGGCTTATGATATGATTACTCCATCAACAGGGTCTATAAATGCAACAATAGGTAATCAGTTAACAAGTGCCAGCGAAGCTCACCTTGCTTTAAGAGGTGTTTTTTTTCGTCTGAATTATATATACAACAATAAGTATTTGTTTGAATTAAGTGGTCGCTATGATGGAACTTCAAGGTTTCCCAAAGAAGATCGTTTTGGATTTTTTCCTTCTGCATCTGTAGCTTGGAGATTATCTGAGGAGAGTTTTATGGATGGTTTTGATTTTCTGAGTGATCTTAAAATAAGAGGATCATATGGAGAGCTGGGTAACCAGGGGGTAGGTGGTTATTATCCATATATTTCAACTATGGGAATGGGTATGAGTTGGCATTTGCATGAATCGGAAAGACTAACTTATGTGACACCATCCGGATTAGTTAGTCCGTCATTAACATGGGAGAGAACTCAAACTAAGAATATAGGTATAGATGTTGGTTTGTTTAATCAACGTTTGACTTTTGAATTTGATGCTTACACTAGGGCAACGCTGGATATGTTGATGAGAAAATCCTATCCGAGCCTTCTTGGAACCAGTGCTCCACAGGAAAATGCTGCTGATCTGGAAACCAGGGGATGGGAATTTAAAACAACTTACCATGGAAATGTTGGTTCTGATTGGAATTATGATATCTCATTTAATATGGCTGACAATTTAGCTGAAATTACCAAGTATGAAAATCCAACCGGTTATATTGGTGATCATTATGTCGGCAAGATTATGGGTGAAATATGGGGATATGAAACTGTTGGAATTATGCAGACAGAGGAAGACGTTGCAAATATGGCTGATCAAAGTCATTTTGGAGGCAATTGGCGACCAGGTGATATTCAGTTCAGAGATCTTAACGATGATGGTAAGATAAATCCGGGAAATAATACACTTGATGATCCGGGTGACAGGAGAATAATAGGTAATTCTACTCCACGATATACTTATGGTCTCAATACTGATCTTAAATATAAAAACTTTTCATTATCAGTATTTATACAAGGTGTTGGCAAAAGGGACTGGGCTCCTCCCGCAGGTAGTCATACCTTATTTTTTCCATTCAGTGGAACTATGATTCAATGGTTTGAAGTAAAGGATTCATGGACTGAGGAGAACCGGGACGCATATTTTTTTGCGCCATATAGGTTGAGCACAAAGAATACAGCAACTCAAACAAGATATTTGCAGGATGCTTCATATCTTCGTTTGAAAAACGTTGTTCTTCGTTATGAAGTTCCAATAGAGAATATACTGGGGAATATGGGTATACAAAGACTTCAGGTGTATATTTCCGGATATAATTTGGCTGAAATTACCAATATGCATCAAACTTATGATCCTGAATATCTTTGGAATAAGGTTATGTATCCTTTATCACGGACTTATACTCTGGGAGCCAGGTTAAGCTTTTAATAAAAGTTAGTTTTTTAAAATAAAAAACGGAAAAATGAAAAAGATAAAAATAATATTTAGTCTTATATTTTTTGCAGCTTTATTTCTTTTTAGTTGCAATGATGAGTTTCTTGAAAGATATCCACTGGATGAAATAAGCAATGAAACATTTTGGAATACTGAGGCGGATCTTAAGGTTTACAATAATAGGCTTTATCACCTGACTTATTTAAATGATCAAATCAATGTTTGTCATAGAGGGAATACAATCACCAGAATGACCAAGAGTAATTGGGCTGATACTCATGCAGCTTCGGATTATAGCAATTTCAGATGGTATGTCTGGAGACGTTCAGGAAAGATGCCTCCACAAACTACCGGTCGTCCAGGAGGTTGGAAAGATTGGGGTTTAGTAAGAGAAATTAATGTTGGTCTGCAAAATTACCATAAAGCTGATCTTCCTGAAAGAGTAATAAATCAATATGCAGCAGAAGCAAGATTTTTCAGGGCATGGTTTTATTCTGACAAATCACAGTTATTTGGTGATGTACCATGGATCGGGAAACCGTTAAATATAGATTCGGAAGAGTTATTTGGCCCGAGGATGCCCAGGGAACAGGCCATGGATAGTGTTCTTGCAGATATCAATTTTGCTGTTGAACATTTGCCCGAGCACTGGCCTGATGCTGCTTCTCCGTCTACATCATCAAGATTTAATCAATGGCACGCTTTACTTCTAAAGTCATGGATTTGTTTATTTGAAGGCACTCATAGAAAATACCACGGGGGTACTAATCCTGATTTTTGGTTGCAGGAAGCTGCTAATGCAGCTAAACACGTGATTGATTACGGACCATATCAAATATATAGTACCGGAGATTCTCTTAATGATTACAGAGAGATGTTCGCTAATGAAACTACTATAAAACTTTGGAATAATCCAGAGGTAATGTACTGGAGGGAGTACATCGCAGGTGAGCGGAGCACATCAAATCATATGATGCAGACTTATTGGCATCATTATGGAGGTGGAACAAAATCTCTTGTTGACGATTATTTAATGATAGACGGGAAACCTCCAATTACAACTGAAGGAGTTAATCCTTTATATATGGGCGATGACGAGATCGAAGATGTTTTTACTAACAGAGATCCAAGAATGAGGCAAACTCTTCTACAGCCGGCAGACGTTGAAAGGTATAGACACTTTCAACATATGCCACATCCGCAGTTTGTTGGTACTGCAGCCTGGAAAAAGACCACTACCGGGTATCATACTATCAAATTTTTTAATAGAGAGATGATTGACCGGACTTGGGGAGAAATAGATCAACCTGCTGTTATTATGAGGTATGCCGAAGTATTGTTAAATTATGTAGAAGCCAGAGCCGAATTAGGTGTCATTACTCAGGAAGATTTGGATATTACTATTAATAAACTTCGTGATCGTGTGAAAATGCCTCACTTGAAATTAGACGATGTTCCTGTTGATCCAAGATATACCGATGTTAGTCCCATAATAGCTGAAATTAGACGTGAGCGAAAAATTGAATTGGCATTTGAAGGATTTCGTATCTATGATTTATTTAGGTGGAAATGGGGTCATTTGTTGAGAAATCCTGACATGGGCCTTAGATTTGATGACAGAGCTAGAGAGCGTTATCCGGAAGCTACTGTACAATCATCAATTATTAAAGATCCCATAACAGGAGAAATGAAGGAATATGTTGACATTTATAAGGGAACTCAATATGCAGATCCTGTTTTTGAAGACGATAAACATTATCTTTTCTCTTTGCCTCTCAATGATTTATCAGAAAATCCAAATTTAAAGCAAAATCCAGGTTGGGAATTTTAGTTTTAAAATCGGTTTAAACAGATTATTAGATAATATTAGGCTGAAAACCAGATTAATAAGCTTTAAACTAGCCCTGACCGTTCGGTTGGGGCTAGCTTAAACAAATTTGATAATTATGAAGCGACGTACATTTTTATTGTCCGCATCAGTAACTTCGGCGGGATTTTTTACAAGTGTAGGTAATGTTTTTAGCGATTATAGTAATAGAGATGAAGTTCTTAATTATTTACCTGCAAATAAAATTGGCATAAGGAAGGATGAAACTAAAGATAGAATGACTTTATATCTATTTGTTCATCCTATGCCCCGAACTCAGCCCCTTATAAAAAATTTTAAGGCTAAGTGGGAAAAATTGTTTATTGAAGAAGGTCACAAGGAAAATAATGTACTCTGTTTGCTCTCAAACAGTGCGGAGCATATGCCTGAACTTACAGATATGGGTAAAAAATATTTTGGAGAGAGGTGTATAGTCGATCCTTATGACAATTCAGATAACACTAAAGTAATAATAGCAGATGATTTAATCAGAACCCTTCAAGAACGGGGGAATAAGGATGACTGGACTGTTTATGAGATATGGACTTCCAATAATGCCCGCAGGTGGGCTGAAGGGCTAAAAAGAGGTTTGGATAAATTGGGATTTGCTAATGCACGCAAAAATATGAACATGGTCACTTGTGGTCAACAGTGGACAGGGTGCCTGACAAAATATTCGTGCTTTATGGCAAAGTATATGGGCCGGACAGAGCCACCAGATCAGAGAGCCGAACTTTCACCGGAAGCGGGATTTCCAATAAAGGCCGAGTTTTTAGAGCGCATAAGTATGGATCGAAATGTATATCTTTTTCTTTTCCGTACTTCCGATGGTCGGCCGATGGCACAATATATTGATGGCATGCGCGGGGTCTGGGAACCACCTCATATTGCAACGGTGGAACTTGACCAGACAAGAGTTGAAAGCCTGACAACAAGTCCTAATGCTTATATGAAAACACAAGGTGCTGCTTCAATTACTCATAATACTTTTATAGCTGATGTGGGAGACGGATGCCACCCGGCTGTTACGACATTAATTAGCAATGGATTGGAGTATGAAGAATTTAGGGAATCACTGGCTAATGCTATAATCACACCTGTACAGTTTTCAGAAAAAAAACTGCTATATCCGGGTAATAATGCAATATATAATGGTGCTGCAGCTACAAAGAACATTCCATGGTGGAAGACAATTAATGAATTTTATCGGAAGTAATTATATAGTATTATAGTTTTGATTGGGAAAAATAGAATTTACGATGAATAGAATTAAGCCAATTTTTATTGCAGTAAAATTTATTACTGTCATTTTGATTTTTGGCTGTATCAATGATCATAAACTGAATCATGAGCAAGAGAGAGGAGAAATTTATGTTTCCCCGTTTAAGCCGGTACTATTTACTGATGATCACACAAGTGAAGGTTTTCTTGCTCCACTAAATGACGGAAGGATCTTATTGATTTTCAGGCTTGATCCTGGTGAAAGCGGGGATCATGTTGGAACTAAAGGGTATATAGCAAAGATTCTTTATGATCCCCAAAATGATAAATGGGGTGAGATAGAAACTGTATATAACAGTCATCAGTATGATGATCGTAATATACATGGTGGGGTAACAAATGACGGCAGGATAGTTATCTTTTTTAGAAGATATGATGGCAGGGAAACAGAAGGTCGCTATTTCATTTTTAGTGATGATAATGGAAATACATGGACTGACCCACAGATATCAAAGGCATGGACTGACCCCCAGGTTAATAATATTCCGGGTATTTGGAGTACGGGTCAGATGTTCCATAATCCGGATACAGATAAGTATATTATGCTTGGGTGTCGAAGATATATAACTTATAGTGAAGATGGTACATCTTGGGAGGAATATAATTTGATAACAGATAAAGAGGATTATAAATTAAGTGAGATTGCCGGTGCCTGGTGTGGGGATAATAAGATCATTGCTCTTATAAGGGATGACATCAGAGAGCATGGTCATCCATTAGTGCAGGTAGAAAGTCATGACAACGGGCAAACATGGAGTGAACCGGTTCCGACTAATATACCCCCTAAACAACATTGGGGAGCTGCACCTCAACTAATTTACGATAAAAGTCGTGATCTGCTTATTGCTCTTAACAGCGACAGGTATTCCCGTCCAAAAGAACAAAACAGTTTATTTATAAACACTGCCCGTCCTGACGAGGTGATAGGCAATCCAAAAGGTTGGATGCTTCAACATGAGTTACGGCGCCCCTGGGTTTCATTAGCTTTTGATGATAACCGGCCTTTGAACAGAGTTTTTTATGGATACCCCTCTATCGTGCCCATAAATAATAAAGAATATCTGGTAGTTTTCACAGAGAATGCAACTATTGAAAAAAAGGAGCAGGCTGATCTATATTATTTCAGGTTAATTTTTAATTGAATAATAAGATAAATCTTCCAAATATTATAATAATGAATATTAGTAATTTAGAATTTAGAAAGCTTTTAACTGGGTTTTTTATATTTATTACAGGAGTGGTTTTTGCTCAAACAGAATTAAGACCAACACCAATTGATCCGGAAAAACATAACATCTTTCATAGTGATCGTGCAGATGGACGATATGTTAGTACCAGGGGATTCGTTCAATATTTAATGCGCAAACAACAACCACAACTTGCTTTTAATCCGTTGTTCACAAAAGATGAATTTATTGAGTGGCAATCTAAGGTAAGGGCTAAAATAGAGGAATTAATGAACTTTCCAGATGTTCCACCGCAACCGTTACCAAAGTTTTCAGGTAGAGTAAACCGTGATGGATATGTGGTAGAAAAATGGGAGATATATCCTCAACCAGGGTGTGTTGTTCCCTTTTTGATGTTAATACCTGATGGGGTTTCTGCTGGAAATCCAGCCCCGGCTACTATTTGTATACCGGGATCCAGCAGCAGCAAGGAGAGCCTGGCAGATGAAGAAGAATTACATCCGGTATTTGCGAGAAGTAAATTTCATGATGAGAACAGGATGGCAAAATTTTATGCCCAGCAGGGGATCGTGGCTGTCGCAGTCGATCATCCCGGAATTGCAGAAACTTCTGATCTTGAAAAATATACAGGAAGAAGAATATATGACAGAACCACTTTTACCAGGTATTTAATTGATATGGGCTGGCATTATATGGGACTTAATGCTTTCAATGCAAATCAGCTACTTAAATGGATGCGAACGCTTGATTTCATTGATCCTGACCGTATTGCAGTGAGTGGTCATTCTTTGGGTACAGAGCCGGCATTGTATCTTGCTGTGCTTGATACATCTGTTGCCGCTGTTGTTTATAATAATTTTAACAGACGCGAGATTGAATATGAATTAGTAAGGACAAAACCTGATAGTTCGGGACGAAGGCCTACTCCACCTTGGCTGGGTCATTGCGTTCCCGGTTTATGGGAATGGTTTGACTTTCCCGATATACTTGCCAGTTTAGCTCCCCGTCCTCTGGCGTTAAGTGAGGGAGGGTCTCAAACAGATCTTGATCTTATGGAACGAGCTTATCAAATTATGGATGCTCAAGATAATATTGCCGTATTCCATTATCCTAAATATAGAAACCGTGAAAACAGGCTTTATGATTATGAATATATCCCTGAAGGATTGGACAATGATAAGTATTATCAATATGTTAATGTTGATGTGCCAAATCACTATTTTAAGGCTGATGTTGCTGTCCCATGGCTTAAGAAAGTATTAAAACCTTAGATGATTAAATTTTTATGCGAGTTACTGAAACAAATCATACTTATATGTTCATAGAAAAAAATTAGTGTAAATGACAGGTTCCATTTCTTGCCATAAAAAATGAATTATGGTAATGAAATAAATATGTTTCAAATATGTTTCAAATTTTTCTGCACCAAAACATTTTAAATAAATGAATATTAATAAAGTTATCTTTATGTAAGGTATATTAGGGAAACGTGTTGTTTTAATTCTTTCCATGTCTCAATGATAGTTTAAGATTCATTGTGGTACTGAAATTATGTATAAAAAAATTAATTGGATGAAAAATCTAATAATAGCATTATTTTTACTGAGTCTTTGTATTATTGGATGCAATAAAAGTCAACCGGAAAAACCTGGTAATTCAAATGAAGAAGAATACTCTTTTTGCGTAACTCCTTTTAAACCCCTTTTGTTTAGTGACGACCACACCAGCGAAGGTTTCCTTGCGCCACTTAGTGATGGCCGAATTTTACTGTTATTCAGGCTTGATCCGGGGATAGATGGAAACCATGTCGGTAATGATGGTTATATTGCTAAGATCCCTTATGATCCGGAGACCGATCAGTGGGGTGAAGTTCAAACGGTTTATAACAGTCATCAGTACGATGATCGCAACATTCATGGAGGAGTGACAAAGGAGGGAAGGATCGTTCTCTTTTTTCGGAGTTTTGATGGCGAGGAAACCAGGGGAAGGTATGTAATCTATAGTGATGATGACGGTGAAACCTGGTCTGATCTTCAAAATGCCCAATGGACATGGGGCACCGGTCAGATGTTTTATAATGAAGATATAGGCAAATATGCTATGCTTGGTCGTCAAAGGTATATAACATTCAGTAAAGATGGTATTTTATGGGAAGATCCCAAGTTGATCACTAATGCTAAGGATTATAAATTAAGTGAATTGGCAGGAGCCTGGTGTGGAGACAACAGGATCATTGCTTTACAAAGGGATGATGCACGTGAGTATGGTTATCCGCTGAGACAGTTGGAGAGTTACGATAACGGAGAGACATGGACAGACCCGGTTCAGACCAATATTCCTCCTCATATGCATTGGGGAGCTGCTCCACAGTTATATTATGATCAAGCGCGCGATCTGTTGATAGCTATGAACAGTGATCGATATTCACGGCCTGACAAGCAAAATAGTTTGTTTATTTATACTGCCCGTCCCGAAGAAGTTATGGGTAATCCTAAAGGGTGGAGGTTGCAATTTGAATTGTTACGTCCCTGGGCTGCATTGAATTTTGCAGGTGATCGTCCGTTAAACTTTAATCTTTACGGATATCCTACCATCGCTCCTGTTAACGAGCAGGAATACCTTATTGTTTTTACTGAGCGAGCCTGGATGCATGGAACAGAGCAGGCTGATCTGTATTATTTCAGGTTAATAATTAAATAGCATATATGAGTATTAAAAGAAGGAATTTTATTAAAACTGTCGGAAGGGGTTTAACTTTGTTGCCTTTTCCATTATTTGTCAGGAATAGCATATTAAATAATGTTTTTAGCAATGGCAGATCAGACATAAATGTCAATGACTTATCCATATTTGATTTATCCGGATACACAAGTGACATCACAGATTTAAATTTGGTATATAGTCATCCTGCCAATATAGATACATATCCTCTACATGCTATGCCTGTTGGTAATGGGACTTTAGGTGCAATGTTTGACGGACACCCTGAGAATGAAAGAATTATTATTAATCATGCCAGGTTAAGGCCTGTTTTTTATAAGGAAAAAGAAAATAGAGTATCGAACTACCTTACACAGGTCAGAGAGCTATTTTTAGAGAATAAATATACATTGGCACAAGACTTATTCAACCGTATGCAGTCTGAAAACGGTGGTGAGAGAAGGTTGAATAATTACCATCAGGTTTGTGACCTTATAGTCGAAATGCCACTCAATTCGAATGTTACCTCATATAAACGTTGGCTGGATATTGGGAAAGGGATTGGAAATGTTACTTTTAATGCAAACGGGACCACCTTTGAAAAAACATACTTTTCATCAGCAGTTGATAATCACATCGTTTTTAATTTAAAGGCATCAACACCAAAAAGTATTAATTGTACTATAGCATTGGGAAGGCTTCCTTTGGAATCTTGTAAGTTGGAAGGTTATGCAGGTTCAGATTATTTGATATTAAAAGGTAAATACAATGAGGGAACCTGTTTTGAGGTTTTTTTAAAATTGATTAATCAGGGAGGCAATATTAAATCTGAAATTAATTCATACGAAGGAATTGGTGAGTTATGTGGAAATAAATCAAAAGAACTTATTTCCATATATGTCTCAAACGTTAATGAATTGACAATCTTAACTGATGTCAAAGTTTTTAATGAATTTTCGATTGAAGGAATATCTGAAAGGGGTATAACTAAAGAAAAAAGCTTTAAGAATATTTTGTCACGACATTTGCAGGATTATCAGCAAAAATTTGATCGTGTGTCATTTAATTTATTTTCCGGATTGGATCCTGACGATGGAGCCAGAGATGCAGCTGAATTATTGGAGCAGGCAAGAAATAATGAACCTTCATTAAAATTATTTGAGTTAATTTTTCAAATGGGGAGATATGTGTTACTATCCAGTAGCCGTAACAAAGGACTACCGGCTAATTTACAGGGTATATGGAGTAATGGGTATTCTCCGGCATGGAATTGTCGTTGGCAACTAGACATGAATTTGCAAATGTGTTATTGGCTTGCAAATCCTGCTAATCTTCAAGAATGTAATATCCCTTTGTTTGATTTTCTTGAGAATATGGATGTAGCGGCCATGAAAAGGTCTAAAGATTTGTATGATTGTCGGGGAATTTCATTACCAGTTGCAGTTGATGGCACTAATGTCAGGTATCCTACTAATTCAGAAACACAATGTATTGCCGCCTGGTTAGCTCAGCATTTCTGGGAACATTACCTTTTTACTTTGGATAAGGAATTTCTCGTAAATCGTGCTTATCCCTATATGAAAAAAGCAGGTGAATTTTTCGAGGATTTTTTAATACAAAAGGATAAAGGAATTTATATAATACTTCCATCCGGCTCTCCTGAAAATCATCCAAAAGATTTTCCCGGCAGACTCTCCATGAACGCAACAATTGATTTGGCTGTTGCTAAGGAACTTTTTAATAATCTTATACAAGCTTCATTGGTTCTGAACATAGATGAACAAAAAAGGAGTATATGGCAAAAGATGTTGGCTATGTTCCCCTCTTTGCCAATTGGAGAGGATGGTGCTTTAAGGGAATGGGCTGATGATGTTACTGGTAACGAGGCACACAGACATTTTAGTCATCTGTATCCTTTATTTCCGGGTTTTTTAATGGATTTAGAAGAAGATCCTGCTCTGGTTAATTCTGCAGTTAAGGCAATCAAAAAACGTGAAGAAGCTTTTCTCGTAGATGCGTGTGGCTGGAGTTATGCATGGCTGGTTGCACTTTATGCACGTGCGGGTATGGCAGAAGAAGCATACCGCAATTTAATGATATTTACTAAAGGATTTGTTACTTCTGATAATTTTCTTTCAACTATAAGTGATCTTAGCGGGTTTGGATATGGCCGTACTCATCATAAAAATTTGATTCAGGTCGAAGCAGGTCTTGGAATAACGGTTGCTATTATTGAGATGTTACTGCAAAGTCATAATAATTTAATTCGGATTTTACCAGCTTTGCCCAATTCCTGGGAAAAAGGTTTAATTAAAGGGTTAAAAGCCAGAGGAAACTTTGAAATAAGCATTACGTGGGAAGGAGGATATACGCGTAAAGTATTAATAAAGAGTAATTCGGATTCTGTTTGCAGGATTAAATTCTATCGTGAATTCTATAATGAAATAAAATTGCGGTCAAATGATATAGAGGAAGTTGAATTAAGAAAAACATCAAATAATATATTTATTTTTAAAGCTAAAACTAATACAGAATATGAATTTTATTCTGAATAAGAATGTTATAAACATCAATTATGGATTACGTTGAGTTTAAATCAAAAACCATTCAAATTTATGAATCAAGACGAAAGTTCTTGAAAACTTCTGTTATAGGAGGGATTTCTCTATTTTGTCTTGCCTCAATAATAAATAATATAATAAAAGTACCAGGTAAATTAAAGTATAATTTGTCTCTTGAAAGTCCTGTCCATTATTTTGACGGAGAAAAATGTTTTGTTCATGCCAGGGCGGGGATTGTCCCTTGTGTGGGAGAGCAAGGGTTACCGCGAATTGTAATGACTATGAACACCCAGGATCTTTCTGGAAGTGATGTTTACAGGGATATTTATGGCATATATACCGATGATTTTGGGGAGAATTGGTCAACCATACATAAACTTGATAATCTCGAACCCCTTGATGAAATAGTCGATGGAGTTCCCCGTTTTGTGGCTTTAAGCGATTTTTATCCTCTGTGGCATAAATCATCAAAATTATTATTAGGAACTGGTCATACTGTTGTATATACTAAAAATTGGAAAATTGCCCCTCATCCTCGTCCAATTCATACTTCTTATTCCTTTTATAAACCTGAAAATAACAAATGGGCACCCTGGCAAAAGATGGAAGTTCCTGATCCTAAAAAATTTTTTGTTTTTAGTTCTGGAAGTGTTCAGAGATATGATAAACCTGACGGAACAATACTTTTACCAATTGCATTCAGACCTCCTGAAAAAAATATTCCGCCAGATATACATTCCCGGGTTACGGTTGTTCATTGCAGGCTTGATGATAACAAATTGAAATATGTAGAGAATGGGAACGAATTATTTGTTGATGATTATGAAAGCCGTGGCTTGGGAGAGGCCTCACTTACATTTTTTGATAATAAGTATTTCATGACTATTCGTGACGATAAAATGGGATATGTAGCTTATAGTCATGATGGCATGAATTTTTATCCTATCCAGCCGTGGAAATTTGATGACAGTACCGATCTTGGTAATTATAATACCCAACAACATTGGGTTACACATAGTGAAGGTCTTTTTTTGGTTTATACTCGTCGTGGAGCCAATAATGATCATGTATTTCGTCACAGGGCTCCATTATTTATTGCACAGGTTGATACTGAAAAGTTATGTATTATCCGTGATACTGAACAAATATTGGTTCCACAGCGTGGAGCAAGGCTTGGTAATTTTGGAGTTACGGATGTCAGCAGTAATGAAACCTGGGTAACTGCTGCTGAGTGGATGCAACCCAAGGGATGCGAGAGATATGGCAGTGACGGCAGTGTATTTATTGCTCGTATAAACTGGAGTAAACCAAATCGTCTATTTAAGGAATAATGAAAAATGGAGCTAATGCAGCAGGAATTACGCGCGAAATGATTAGCAGGAAATCATAATCTATAATAAAAACAGTAATTATGAAATTTAAATTATTGAGAGATTTTATTCTTTTATCTTTATTTATTAATATTTTATTTTCATATGATTAAAAATAATTATTTTCAAAGGTATCATATGGAACTCGCATATGTTTTAATCATACTCTTGTGTGGTTTTACAATTATGCTCGTTTCATGTGATAATTCCAGAAATGGCTATAATACAATTACATCCATTGAAAGATACAGGGAACTTAGAAAAGAAAAACTAAACAAACCGAGAACAGTCATCCATAACAATGATGGTTGCGATGTAATATATTTTCCTGTCAATGAAAAGTATAGTGTAGGAAATTTCCTGAACAAGCGCAGTGCTGGGTTAATCGGAACAGGAGTGACAACTATATCGTTTTGTCCGACTGCTTCAGGATTCGGCAATTTTACATATAATACAAATGCAGGAGAAGTATTACGGAGGCATGGTTTTGAATTTGGAATCAGAGAAGATGCCCGGAATATAACAGCAGAAATGCTAGCTGAAGGAACTGATCCATTGAAGGCCAATGTTGAATTTGCCAGGGCACATGGATTTGAGATTTTTTGGTCCAACAGGATGAATG
Source organism: uncultured Prolixibacteraceae bacterium (assembly GCA_964495655.1). GTDB lineage: Bacteria > Bacteroidota > Bacteroidia > Bacteroidales > Prolixibacteraceae > JAAYJR01. The sequence goes on from CAZBWK010000020.1 coordinate 44,220, forward strand.
ATACTCATGATGCAAGTCACAGAAAAGAGAAACCATATTATTTATGGACCAAATTCAAAGATAATAATCCTCAGTTTTTATTTGGAAATATTGGAGAGAGACTGCCAAGTGGACGTTGGAGTTCAGTTGATTTTGAACATAAAGAGATTCGTGACCTTTGTGTTCGGTTTTTTAAGGAAGTATGCGAAAATTATGACGTTGATGGTGTTGAACTTGATTTTTTACGTCATTTTGAGTTATTTAAAACTGTAGGTTGGGGTGGAGTTGCCAGTCAGAAACAGTTGGATATGCTTACTGATATGGTGTCACAAATAAGAAAAGTAACAGAGGAGGCAGGAATGAAAAGGGGTAATCCTATATTAGTATTAATGCGTGTTCCTACTTCTCCTGAATATGCCAAAAGAGCAGGTGTCGATATCCAAAGGTGGATAGATGAAGGTCTTGTTGATATAGTAGTAGGTTCATGTTATTTCCGTCTTGATTTTTGGGAGAACTTTGCTAAACTTGGCCTTAATAAGAATGTTAAAATATATGCGGGGCTGAGTGAATCACGCGTAAGAGAAGAACACCCGCTTCTTGTGAGACAGCAAAACTCTGTTTTTCGTGCCAGAGCAGCCGCTGTATGGGAAGCAGGCCTTGATGGAATTTACTCCTTTAATGAATATAATTCCCGTGTAAAGTATCTGTCAGAAATTGTGAACAGGGATAATCTTAAAACGACAAATAATTTGTATTTTGTTACCTATCGCGATTATACTGCCAGCAGGTACCTGACCGGCGGAAATGAATTTTTTAAAATGCCGAGATTATCACCAACGCCTGGAACCCATAAGGCTTTTGAAGAGGGACCCTTCACCTTTGATATTGAAATTGGAGATGAATCTGTTGATGCTGATATTTACGTGGCTGTATATGCGGATAATGTAAGTTCCGGCGATC
>CAZBWK010000021.1:0-44602 GCA_964495655.1 uncultured Prolixibacteraceae bacterium
TGCTTTGGATAATATCTCTTCAGTTGTGTAAATAGGGCATCTGAAGCGCAGAGCCAGGGCTACCGCATCTGATGTCCTTGAGTCAATTTTCACCTCTCTGCCGTCCATTTCACACAGAAGCTCTGAATAGAATATACCCTCTTCCAATTTATAAATTATCACTTCAATCAGGGTAATTTCAAATGCGAGTGCTATATTTTTTATCAGATCGTGAGTAAGCGGCCGGGGAGGCTTCAATCCTTCCAATTGAATAGCAATAGCCTGAGCCTCAACAGGACCGATAATGATAGGCATCCTTCTGTCTCCGTTCTCCTCAGATAAAACAAGAGCATATGCACCTGATTGTGTCTGACTTACCGAGAGTCCGAGAATATTTAAACGTATTTTTTGCATCCCTCAATATAAATCCGGATTTTTATAAAAACAAATATAACAATCATTTTTATTAATATTTAGTATTGACGGTGAATTCTGCCTGACCTTAAAATTGTTTAGTATATATTTGTCAAATTTCTAAAAATAACTACTTTTGCAGTCCGAAATTAAAAATCGTTCAGGCTTAATAAGAGGTTTTCATACAGCTGCCCGCCTGACGGTAGAAATATAAAATTTGTAAATATGTATGCGATTGTAGAGATTGCAGGCCAACAGTTTAAAGTGGAGAAGGACAAAAATCTGTTTGTCCACAGGCTTGATGTCGCTGAGGGCGATTCTGTTGATTTTGATAAGGTGCTGCTTATAGATAACGATGGCAATGTTGATGTGGGCACACCGGTTTTAGAAGGTGCTAAAGTAACTGCAAAAGTGATTGAACATTTAAAAGGTGATAAAGTTCTGGTATTCAAGAAGAAAAGAAGAAAAGGCTATAAAAAGCTTAATGGTCACAGACAGCAGTTCACAAAAATTCAGATTGAAAACATTGTTGGATAACTAAAATTAATATGCCATGGCTCATAAAAAAGGTGTTGGTAGTTCGAAAAACGGACGGGAATCAGAAAGCAAACGGCTGGGAGTAAAAATTTACGGCGGACAGTTTGCTAAAGCAGGTAATGTTTTAGTTCGCCAACGTGGAACAAAACATTATCCGGGGAACAATGTAGGTATAGGTAAAGATCATACCTTGTTTGCCCTTATTGACGGAACAGTAGAATTCAGGAAAAGAAGGAAAAACCGTTCTTATGTATCGGTTCTTCCCATGGAAGAGATTGACGTAGCAGTTGCCGGACCGGTAAATGGCGGGGAGATGCCGGTATCTGACATAATTCCGTCAGACAGGGAAAGTATTGTTGCCGAAGTAAAGGAAAGTGTGATTGAAAAAACCGTTGAAGAAGACAGAAGTGATGATCTGAAAAAAGTTGCAGGTATAGGTCCGAAAATTGCGGAATTATTGAATGAAGCTGGTATTGTAACTTTTAAAGACCTTGCCGGAACATCTGTTGACAAGTTAAAAGAGATACTTGCCGGTGCAGGAAGCCGTTATGCATCAAAAGATCCGGCTCCCTGGATTGATCAGGCTAAGGATATGGATGAATAATAACGTAAGGTATTAACTGTTAACAATATATTGGAAAATCTCCTGCCGGTAGCGACAGGAGATTTTTTTTGGTTAGATTTGCATGAGAAAATCAGATTCAATATGCTTAATATACGATTTATTCAAGACAACCCTGAATTGATAATTAAGAAGCTGAAAATTAAAAATTTCGATGCTTCAGAAATTGTTAATGACATTGTTGATCTTTACGACCGGAAAAGAAAGCTTCAGGGACTGGCAGACCATGCCAGGTCGGAGATGAATATCATCTCAAAAAAGATAGGGGAACTGATGAGAGAAGGGAGGAGAGAAGAAGCCGGAGCCGCACGGGAAAAAACATTAAATTTAAAAGAGACCATAAAAGAATATGACAAGGAGTTTGCTTTGATAGAACAAAAGGTGAGTGAGCTCCAGATCCAGTTGCCTAACCTGCCTCATAATTCTGTTACCCCGGGGAGAGGTGAGGAAGATAACACTATAGTGAAGTCTTCGGGAATTATGCCTCCAAAAAGTGAATCGGGATTGCCTCACTGGGAACTTGCCCGGAAGTACAACCTTATAGATTTTGAGCTGGGGGTTAAGATCACCGGGGCCGGTTTTCCGGTCTATCGTGGTAAAGGATCACAGCTACAACGTGCACTTGTCAATTTTTTTCTTGACGAAAACAGAAAAGCCGGCTATGAGGAGATCCAACCCCCTCTGCTGGTGAATGAAGATTCAGGATTTGGAACCGGACAGCTTCCGGATAAGGAAGGCCAGATGTATCATGTAACGCAGGAAAATTTTTATCTGATCCCGACAGCTGAAGTGCCGGTTACTAATCTTTACAGGGATGTAATTCTGGATTATGACGAACTACCTTTAAAGAATACTGCATTCAGCGCATGCTTCCGGCGGGAGGCAGGCTCATATGGCAAGGATGTCAGGGGATTGAACCGCCTTCATCAGTTTGATAAAGTGGAAATTGTGCAGATAGTCTGCCCCGATACATCCTATCAGGCTTTGGAAGAGATGGTAAATCATGTCTCAGGACTTGTTGAGAAGCTTGAACTGCCATACCGTATAGTGAGGCTATGCGGAGCTGACCTGAGTTTCACCTCTGCCCTGACTTATGATTTTGAGGTTTTCTCTGCTGCTCAGGAAAAATGGCTGGAGGTTAGTTCAGTGTCTAATTTTGAAGCATTTCAGTCGAACCGCCTGAGACTTAGGTACAGGGAGCAGGGAGAAAAAAAAATACAGTTTGCTCATACACTTAATGGAAGTGCACTTGCGCTTCCCCGCATTGTGGCTGCCCTGCTTGAAAATAACCAGTCGTGCGGGGGTATCAGGATACCTCCTGCTCTGGCGCCTTATACCGGATTTGATATGATCAGCTGAAGAAACGGCTCTGCGCAGGGAGGAGGCAGAATTAAAGCAAAGATTTATAAGAATGTGGATTACCTGATAACTTAAATTTCCACGCGAATTATTTAAAATGGTACAGATTGCCGGGAACAGATTAATTATGACTATTATAAGGCAGGCAGAAAAGTCAGGCTACTTCTGCAATGCCGGGAATATTCCGGTTAATCTGGTAGTTCACGAGTTGCGAAAGTCATTCAAACGATTAAGAGCATTACTGCGGTTTTACAAAGAATTTCCTGAACATCCTGCCGCACTCATTGGTGAAGAGATAAAAAATTATGGCAGGCTGCTTGCTCCTTTGAGGGAGTCGGCTGTAAATATTGAGCTGTTTGACAAAGAGATTGCGGTAAATAAATTATTGCCGGAAAGGAAAATTAAAAGTACAAGAGAACTTCTTATCCGCAAAAATAAGTTACTTGTAGAAAATGAGTTAGTTCAGAATAATCTATGCGTCAATATATTTAATTATCTGGATAGTGTTAAGCCAATTCTGACAGGACGGGCTGAACTTCCTGCTAAAGTTCAGTTTTACAGGGAGGTAAGTCAGAGCTATTTGAAATGCATAACTATTTACAGGCAGCTTGACCCTGACCCTCATGCTGAAGAGTTGCATTCACTGAGAAAAAAGCTGAAGAGGCTGTTTTATCAATTAGACTTTATCAGATTCATGCATCCCCGCTATTTCAAATTGAAAACAGACCAGCTTAATAAAATAAATGATCAGCTTGGTAATGACCATGATCTGCATGTTTTTTTTATGGAGCTCAATGCCGGGTTTAGTGAATTTGATCCTGCGGAATTGTATATAATTGACAACCAGATAGAGCACTTGCGTGAGATGAATCAGATGAAATTATATCCCCGGTTGAAACAGTTTTTTACTGCCGTGCCTGCAGAATTCGACCAAAAGCTTGAGCGGTTTTTTAAGTTATAGTTTTTTTATTACTGATCTGTCGCTGCATTTTTCCAGTAATTCATGGTTAGTCATATTCAGCAGGGGATGTTTGTGTTCAGGTGCGATTTCGCAGAGGGGGACCAAAACAAAAAGTCGGTACTGAAGCTTCGGGTGAGGTATTTTTAATGTTGTTGAGTTCATTGTTATATTATCATAATAGAGTATATCAATATCCATTTTTCTGGAGGTATATATACCCTCAGTGCGCTCCCGGCAGTAAGAGTTTTCAATTAATAATATTTCAGCCATCAATGCTTCCGGATTTAACTCAGTCTTAATTTTAATTACCATATTCCAGAAATTATCTTCAGAATTGAATCCCCATGGAGGCGTTTCGTAGACGGAGGAAGATTCTGTGATTTTGCCGAGTTTCTGTTTTATCAGGATAAAAGCTTTAAGGAAATTATAATTTTTATTTCCAATATTTCCACCAATTCCTAAATAAACTTCGTGCATTAAATATATATTTGTATATGATTATTAGAGGGATAAATTTAATTAAATTATATTCAAATGAAAGATTTTTTTAAATATGTACTGGCGACCATTGTAGGTATTTTTGCTGTTTCACTATTGAGTATGATAATGTTTTTTTTCATGGCAGGAATAGTGGTTGCTCTTTCCGAAAAACAAGGATTTGTCCGGGATAACTCTATGCTGGTCATTAATCTTGAGCGTTCAATTGTAGACCGTGCGCCCAATGATCCGTTCCAAAATCTGGATATTCCCGGGTTTGAAACTAAAAAAACTATCGGATTGGATGAAATTCACTCCTCTCTCGAAAAAGCTGTATCAGATGACCGCATTAAGGGAGTCTTTCTTAAACTTTCTGTCATTAATGGAGGAATGGCTTCAGTTGAAGAGATAAGAAATGAACTGATAGCATTTAAAGAAAAATGTGACAAGCCTGTTTATGCCTACGGGAATACTTATGATCAGAAAGCTTATTACCTCGCTACTGCGGCAGATAAAATTATGGTACACCCGATGGGCCAGGTCGATTTCAGAGGCCTTGGCGGTGAAATGATGTTTTTTGTTAATGCGCTTGAAAAAGCCGGTATTGAGATGCAGATTGTAAGGCATGGAAAGTTCAAATCGGCTGTTGAGCCATTTATGCTTGAGAAGATGAGTGATGAAAACAGGGAACAGATAATGACATATATGGGCAGTTTATGGAACCATATGCTGGAGGGTATCTCAAGTAGCAGAAATATATCTGTTGAGAGGTTGAATGAATTAGCTGATCAGGTGCTGACTTTTCGCCTGGGACAAGATATTGTAAAGGCTGGTCTTGCTGATGCTGCCAGATATAAGGATGAAGTGATTGGCGACCTGCGGGAGATTACAGGTGTTGAAGGCAAAAAAGGTGTTCCTGTTATTAATGTTGGTAATTATGCCAGGATCCCGGTAAAGGATAAAAAGAGGAAAATGAGCCGTAACAAAATTGCTGTGATCTATGCAAGCGGGGATATTGGAGCTGCCATGGGAGGAAATGTTATCATTGGTGACGAGCTCGGAAAAGAGATCAGAAAGGTACGTCAGGACAGCAGTTATAAAGCTGTTGTGTTGCGTATTAATTCTCCCGGAGGCAGTCTTTTTGATTCAGAGGTGATATGGCGTGAGGTTAAGCTGGCAGCGGAAGAGAAAACAATGGTTGTCTCTTTCGGTGATGTCGCTGCTTCGGGCGGTTATTATATTTCCTGTGGCGCTGACCGGATAGTAACGCAGCCTAATACTATTACAGGTTCGATAGGTATTTTCGGGATGATACCGAATTTCGGATCGTTGCTGAATGAAAAGATAGGGATCTCAACAGATGTGGTCAAGACAAACGAAAACTCCGACCTGATTTCTGTGACAAGATCAATGACTCAATATGAAAAAGATCTGCTTCAGCAATATATTGAAAACGGTTATGACTTATTTATATCGCATGTGGCTGAAGGCCGTGGAATGACAAAGGAACAGGTTGATGAGATAGGACAGGGCCGCGTATGGAGCGGGATAAATGCCAGGGAATTAAACCTCGTTGATAAGTTTGGCGGTTTAAATGAAGCTGTTGAACTGGCTGCTGAAATTGAAGGACTGGAGGATTATCGTACAGTATCACTGCCTGCTCAGCCAGATCCGTTTAGCCAGCTTTTTAAATCAGGAACTGATGATATACGTAATAAATTGGTAAAAAAAGAGTTGGGAGAACATTACCGTTACTATCAGTATTTGAATATTGCAACTAAATCGAAGGGTATTTATGCAAGAATGCCGTTTGATCTGTTTATAAATTGAAAAGCTGAAATGGTACCCGGGGCGGGACTTGAACCCGCACGGCCGTTGTATGGCCATTGGATTTTAAGTCCAACGTGTCTACCAGTTCCACCACCCGGGCCTCCAAATACAATATTATGAATTGTGCAGGTTTTTTGAATGTTAAAAATTACCTGCCATTTTAACTTTGCTGAGCGAGAAACGGGACTCGAACCCGCGACCCCGACCTTGGCAAGGTCGTGCTCTACCAACTGAGCTATTCTCGCATCTTATGCCGCTTCAGGCAGCTGCAAATATATTGCTATTTTTTGTATCTCACAAAATATAGAAAAAAAATTTATCCGTCTATTTAAGTCCGGTGAGTTTTTTAATTTCGTTTAACTTATTAAGAGCTTCAATCGGGGTCAGGTTGTTAATGTCAAGGTGAGCTATTTCATTACGTATCTCTTTTAGTACGGGATCATCCAGCTGAAAAAAACTCAACTGTATACCCTCTCTTTTTTCTCCTATTTCTCCAAGTGGTTTGGCAAGTTTTTCATCCCCCTTGTTGTTCTCCAGTCTTTTAAGTATCTCTTCTGCTCTTTTTGTAATGGAACGGGGCATGCCTGCCATAGCAGCAACATGTATCCCGAAGCTGTGATTACTGCCTCCCCTGGCGAGTTTGCGAAGGAATATGACTTTTTTGCCCATCTCCTTTACAGAGACATTATAATTTTTCACCCTGGGAAAAGAGTTCTCCATTTCATTTAATTCGTGATAATGGGTAGCAAAAAGTGTTTTAGCCCTTGCCCGCGGGTGTTCATGCAGGTATTCAACTATCGACCAGGCTATTGAAATGCCATCATATGTTGATGTTCCACGTCCCAGTTCATCGAAAAGAATGAGGCTTCGCTCTGATACATTGTTCAGTATACTGGCTGCCTCGTTCATCTCAACCATAAAGGTCGACTCGCCCAGGGAAATATTATCAGAGGCTCCGACACGGGTGAATATCTTATCGACAAATCCTATTTTGGCAGATTCGGCAGGTACAAATGAGCCTGTTTGTGCTAACAACACAATGAGAGCTGTCTGCCTCAGTAGGGCAGATTTTCCGGCCATGTTAGGACCGGTAATAATAATGATCTGCTGCTCTTCATTGTCCAGAAAAACATCATTTGCAATATATGATTCTCCGATAGGCAGCTGGTGCTCAATAACCGGATGGCGTCCGTTTTTAATTTCAATCACCATACTTTCATTGATCTCAGGTTTGTTATAACCATATGCTGATGCACATGTGGCAAATGACAACAGGCAGTCAATTTGTGCCAGAATATTGGAGTTCATCTGAATTGCAGAAATGTATTCAGATAAAGCTAATACCAGATTGTCAAATAATTTTGTCTCCAGGAGCTCTATCTTCTCTTCGGCCCCCAGAATTTTAGATTCATATTCCTTCAGCTCTTCGGTGATGTAACGCTCGGCGCTTACCAGGGTCTGCTTGCGGATCCACTCTTCGGGCACCTTGTTCTTATGGGTGTTCCTGACTTCAATATAATATCCGAAAACATTGTTGAATCCGACTTTTAACGAAGGGATGCCATGCCTTTCACTTTCTCGTTTTTGCAAGGTGAGTAAGAAGTCTTTTCCTGACCAGGCTATCTCTCTTAGTTCATCCAGCTCTTCATTAACTCCGGGAGAAATTACTTTTCCCTTATTTATTGCTGTCGGAGGGTCTTCGACTATCTCTTTCTGAATTCTTTCACGTATCAGACTGCAGGGGTTTAATTGTTCTGCAAATCTTTTCATGGTTTCATCTTTACATGAAGCACATGCATTTTTTATCGGAGTCAATGAATTCAGGGCATTTCTAATATGTACAGTTTCGCGGGGATTGATACGGCCGGCTGCAATCTTTGAGACCAGTCTCTCGAGGTCGCCTATATGCCGGAGGTGGTCCTCAAGTGTTTCCTTTAATTCAGGCGTTTTAAGAAACAGATCAACTACTTCGAGCCTCTCATTAATGGCATTACCGTTTTTCAGGGGCAGGGCGATCCATCGTTTCATAAGTCTTGAGCCCATGGGAGTGACAGTCTTGTCGATTACCCCGATCAGGGATTTGCCACTCTCCTGTATCGGACTGAATAATTCGAGGTTACGGATTGTGAACCGGTCGAGCCAGACATAATGCTCCTCCTCAATCCTGCTTAACCCGGTAATATGACTGATCCGGTCATGAGCAGTTATATCCATGTAATAGAGTGCAGCCGCTGAAGCTATAACAGACAGAGGCATGTTATGGATGCCATAACCCTTCAGGGAGGTTGTTTCAAAATGTTTTGTGAGCCTGTCAGTGGCGGTATCGATGTTATATATCCAGTCGTCGAGGTTGTATGTATAATATTTATTCCCGAATATCTCCTTAAACTCCTGACTGCGCCCTCTCTGAAACAATACCTCTTTAGGTTGAAAAGAGTTGAGCAGTTTGTCAATATATTCATAGTTGCCTTCTGCAGTGAAGAACTCGCCAGTTGATATATCAAGGAAAGCTGCACCAGCCATATTTTTTTCAAAATGTATCGATGCAAGGAAGTTGTTTTCCCTGTTTTCCAGAATGTTATCATTAATGGAAACACCCGGTGTGATGAGTTCTGTGATTCCCCGTTTGACAATTTTTTTTGTCATCTTAGGGTCTTCAAGCTGCTCGCAAATCGCAACTCTTTGTCCGGCCCTGACCAGTTTGGGCAGGTATGTGTCGAGTGCATGATACGGGAATCCTGCCAGTTCCACATAGCTTGCAGCTCCATTAGCCCTTCGTGTAAGTGTTATACCAAGGATTTCAGCAGTTTTGATGGCATCATCTCCGAATGTCTCATAGAAATCACCCACCCTGAACAGTAAAACAGCATCGGGATGCTTTCCCTTAATTTTATAATACTGCTTCATTAAGGGGGTTTCAACGTATTTTTTTTTCTCTTCCATCACCCCAAAATTATAAATTTTTGAGGGTAATTTTCTTATTAAATTTATTATTCAGGATTTTCTATCTTATTTAGTTAAAGGATGGGTTAGCAGATTGTATTTTAATGAGGTTTTCTAAACAGGGATTATCGAGTATTTTTTAAATAAATCACTCATTTAGGCATTTAGACATAGAAAATAATTTTCCAGGTAAAAAAAGTATTTAAAAATTTGTTTATATTGCATAAATGCAATATATTTGAAGTGCTTTTATAGAGCAAGTATAAAATAAGTTATTACAATTTAAATTTGAATTAGCCGGGAATTACAGATTACTATTATCATTAACCTGGCCATATTCTATTATACCCCTGAATATACAAATAGAATGAAGTGGTCTGAATTAAGACGTAAAGCAATAAAAATGGGATGGTATCTTGAACGACATGGGAGTAACCATGATATTTTTGTTCATATGGATAAAAATTTTAAAATACAAATAAGCAGACATGGTTCTAATGAGATAAAGAAGGGATTAGAGAAGAAATTAAGAAACCAGATTGGGCTGTAAATTTTAAAAAGTATGAAAACAATCGCATTGATAGAAAAAGGGAAAGACGGAACTTTTAGTATTTATACTCAGGATCTGAAACATACTATTGTTGGAGAAGGCCATAGCGTGTCAGAGGCTAAAGTTGATTTTTTAAATTCCGTCAGAGAAATGTTAGAAAGCTATTCAGGGAAAGCTATACCGGAAGAATTAGAAGATTTGGATTTTCAGTATAAATATGATTTGTCTTCATTATTCGATTATTTTAAGTTTTTTAATGTTACGCAGTTTGCCAAAATTGCCGGTATAAGTTCATCACTTATGAGGCAGTATAAAACGGGCAATACTTATATTTCAGAAAAGCAGGCCGGGAAAATAGAAAAGGCATTGCATAAAATAGGCGAGGAACTGTCTGCAGTGAGATTAATTTGATATTAAACTGGTTAGCCTTATAATTTTTAAGTTGCAGTGTTTGGCAGTTACTTAATGACAAATTTAGTCGGCTTGCAGGGGCTCGAACCCTGGACCCGCTGATTAAGAGTCAGCTGCTCTGCCAAACTGAGCTACAAGCCGGAGTGGGTGCAAATGTAATAAAAATTATCGTTTCCCAAATTTATTTTTTTTGTACACCAAAATCTATATATCAAACATTCAATTACTTATAAAATATTCTTTTCAAAATTCGCCAAATTCTCTTTTTCAAGTTCCCTGATCCGTTTTAAATGCTTGGGTGTCATGCCATGATGAAATCCTTCTTCATCCATCGCATCATACTTCTTCTTCCAGGAATAGTAAGAAGCTGGATAGATACCACACTTTTCAAGAGTAGGGTTTACCCCATGAATGCTAGCTTCTTTAATGATTGCAAGCTTTTCTTCTTTGCTAAAACTTCGTTTTTCCATCGTCATAAAATTATAGAATTTATTCTATAACTAAGTTCGATGTTTTAGGGGGCTGGTACACCTCTAATATTAAACAGCCGTATGTTTATGCAAATAACAATTTCTCCTGAATTTAAAAGCTATAAGGCAGGTATACTGCTATAATAACATAGTGTTATTGACTTAATCTGAAACTTTTTGATTTGAAAAATTTTTCATATGACAGTTTTGCTGTGTTTATCACAAGGCTTTAAAAATCTATCTTAAGACATTATTTTCCCGGATCAGAAAAAGATACATAGAATTTTTCTCAATACTTTCAATTAATTCTGAATCAAATTCAAATTTTTGACTTAAAGCAAAAATCAGGATCAAAAAATCTTATTCTGGATGTTTAAAATCTTTATTGATAATTTTTCAAATTGTTGCGTAACATAATACAATTAACTACGTATGTTCAATTAATATGACTGTTTTTATAACCACGTCCATAGCACCGATTGTTTTTGTGATTGTCTTTTTTAAACCGTTTAAAACAACTATTTGTAACGACAATTATAACAATATCGCTGAATTTAGCCCAAAATACAAGATTCGTTTCAAAAAACTTTTCACGGACCTTAATGACATTTTAAAACGAACAAAACACATCCCTTTATATTTTGATCACAATATAAATGATATTCACCCGAACCTGAAAATTACATTCTTTAAGCGTCTACCAGAAAAAATGCAATTCTATGATAAAAAACTTGTTTTTAGTGATAAGGGGTAGAATTAAAAATCTGATTTCCCTTTTCATTATCACCATTGCATTCATGTTTTCATCCGGTTCAGTTTACGCCGACAATCCCAATTGGTTGAAAAGCACAGTTAGTGGCAATTTTTTAACATTAACTTCTGAATTATCATGGACGGATGCTGAATCCTGGGCGCAGGGATGGGGCGGGCATTTGGTAACATTACGAAGCTGGTCGGAAGAAAAATGGATCAAAGAGACTTTTGGATCATTACAATATTTTTGGATTGGACTTAATGTAATAGGGTACGAACATTCCAAAGAAAATTTTTACTGGTCCAGTGGTGAACCTGTTACATACACAAACTGGTGCGAAGGAGAGCCAAATAATCACCGGGGCATTGAAGATGCCATAGTGATGAATTTTTACGATGATTGTAATGGGCAATGGAATGACTTGCCATCTTCTCACGAACATTGTGGTCTTGCCGAAATAGTTACTAATGACGAGTTGGGTTTGGTTATGGATTGTTCCGGTGAAGTTTCAATTACAGGAAGCGCAATCCAAACAAAACAAGGTGATACAATAAGGAAAGGAGATTTGTTGAAAACAGTTGACCGGATTACAACATATACAGATGGCTTGTTAAAAGCTGCTTTCCCTGCTGAGCATGGATGCCGCCAGGTTGAAATCTATTCAGAAACTGAGGTCAGAGTTGCAGAATTTTCCACACCATTCGAAACCACACTGGAATTTTTCAAAGGGAAATTGAAAAGCATTATAGAAGATCTTCCTGAAAATTACTTTTATGAAGTAATAACACCTCATACTATTGGTGCTGTCAGGGGCACAGAGTTTATTGTTGAAGGCAATGAATCATATACAAAAATTACAGTACTTGAAGGTTATGTTGAGGTCACTAACCTTGACAGTACACAAAGCGTTACGGTGAATCAAAATCATGCGGTGCAGGCAACAGCAGAAGGAATTGGAGAGCCTTACGCCGTTGAGATTGAATCGAATTATTTTGACGGTGGTTCAGGAACGGAATCAGATCCCTGGCAAATTGAAACAGCCGAACACCTGAACAATGTGCGTCATTTTTTGGACGAAGAGCATCAGAACAAGCATTTCAAACAAACAGCAGACATCAACCTGGGCGAAAGTCCCTGGAACGAGGGAGAAGGGTGGGTTCCTATTGGCACATCGGACAGTACTTTTTACGGCAGCTATAACGGCAACAGCAAAGAAATATCCAATCTGTATATCAACCGGAATACCAATGAATACCAGGGATTGTTTGGCTGGAACAACGGTGCCATTTCAAACCTGGGGGTAGTAGATGCCTCCGTAACAGACAATGGCAGCCGTGCAGGGATACTGGCAGGCATCAATGATTCAGGGAGGATAGTAAATTGCTATACAACGGGCACCATCCAGAGCGAGCACGAGGATGGACGAATTGGCGGATTGACTGGTTGGAACAGTTCGACCATCGAAGATTCTCATTCCACTGCTTTCGTTGCTACTAAAGGTGCCTTGACAGGGGGACTCACCGGCGTAAACTCGGGAGGTTCTGTGATCGATTGTTATGCCGGTGGCGAGGTGCATAGTGCTTCCATCCAGGTGGGCGGCCTTGTTGGCAGCAACCTGTCAGGCGGCCAGATCATAAGATGTTTTGCAACCGGGAAAACAACCGGAAAAAACTATGTTGGGGGATTGGTTGGAAGTAACAGGGGGGAGAATTCAACAATTGATCATAGTTATGGCACAGGTGAAGTTGTGGGCAACGATTGTGTGGGAGGACTTGCCGGCATACAATTTAACAGTAGCCACATTTCAAAAAGCAATTCATTGGGAGCAGTTCAGGCGTCAGGAAATTGGGTTGGTGGCCTGATTGGCGCTTGCTTTGATTATGTTACCATATCAAACAGCTTTTCTGCTTCCAATGTTTATGCCGAAGGATCTTCAGCAGGCGGGCTTTGTGGTACAATCGAAAATAATGCAATAATCGAGAATTCTTATGCAACAGGAGATGTTTCAAGTATGGAACAGGCAGGAGGTTTGGCAGGCCGGGCAGACAGCAGTCAAATCATCAATTCTTATGCTGCCGGGTATGTGTTGAGTGAAACGGGCATCAGTAATGGTGGGTTTATCGCAGGAGGTTCTGATAATGAAATTGTTAATTCATTTTGGAATACGGAAACCAGTGGACAGGCAGAAAGTGCAGGAGGCGAGGGTAAAAGTACCAATGAGATGGTCTCCCTGACTACTTTTACCCAGTGGAATTTTGATACAGTCTGGAGTATTAATGACGGTAACACCTATCCATATTTGCGATGGCAGGTGGAACAGGGAGAACATAATTATCCGCCATCTTACAGAATCATTTATGGCCAGTGCGATTCAAACGGAACTATGAACCCGGAAGGAAAAGTGAAAGTGGAACACGGAGATAACCGGGAATTCACAATAACTCCCGAAGAAAGCTTTCGTATTGCCTATATCAGAATTGACGGCAATGATATCGACCTTGAATCCGATGAAAACTGGGATGCTGAAAACAGGCAATATACCTTTTCAAATGTAACGGAGGCACATACCATTGAGGCAGGATTTGAAGGTGCTACCGCAATAAATGATGTTGCAGACCAAAATGAACTAAAAGTATATCCCAACCCGGCCAAAAATGAGCTGTGGATAGAATTCAACTATCAGAGCAGTGACAAGCCCTTTATTGTGTTGCAAAGTCTGCAGGGACAGACTGTGAAACAGATTTCCGTCAGCAAAACAGGAACGGTTCGTCAACGTGTTTCCACAGATGATCTGGCTTCCGGCGTTTACCTGCTTACCGTTTGGGGAGAAGAGGTATTTACGGTTAAAAGGGTGATGATTGAGAAATAAATGGTTATATAATCATAAACCTTATAAGTTAATAAAAATAGAGAAAAAAGGAGGACACAGATGAAAAGACTAAGTAAAGCGATTATCATTATGGCATTATTTACACTATGTTGCGGCTGCGGGCACACAAAAGTCTGCACAGTAGGCCTGCTGTCAACCGGCGATTTAGAGGGGCGAAAGATTCCAGATACGGTTGATGGGCCTGTTCTGACCGGAGAGGATTCCTCCATGAAGAGCAACGATCCCTACTTCCTATCGGAAGCCGTACGTAACGCACTATCCGGCACGAAGTTCAACACACTTGTCGATGCAGAAGTGACAACAAAGACAGGTCTTTTCGTGTGGTCGAATAAAATTTCAGTAAGAGGTACAGGCGTTAACAGCAATTCTTTTCCAAAGGAAGGAGGTGAACAATGAGAACAGCAATCCGTATTATCGGCGGAGGTCTCGCTGCCATCATTTTGGCAATGGCATCCGGATGCGCTACAACTCAAGTGATTTTACCAGAACCTCTAACCTATGTTGCGGTTGAACGGCCCACATGTCCAATCAAGGCCGAAGGGAAGAGAGTAGAAACGAAGCACTCACGAAGTGGTTTGTACTTTTTTAATTGGGGCTTTCGACCTGCCCCGGATGTGGCAGCATACCTAAAACAAGCACAAATTGAAACTGGAAGCGATATTCTGAAAAATACCGATATTGAATTCAGTGTACCAACATTAGTCATCCCAAGTAATATTGGCTTTCAAGTGGGTTCTGACAAAGTTAGAGCAAATCAGTAAAGGCTGCCCGACAATTATTTTGAAATCGATATAAAAAAGTATAACAAATTTTATATTGTTAGACAGGGTTTATTTACAGCCTTTGGGATGCCGAAAGCGGGCAATACACTTTTTCAAATTTAACAGAGGCACATACCATTGAGGCAGAATTTGAAGATGCTACCGCAATAAATGATGTTGCAGACCAAAACGAGCTATAAGTATGTCCCAACCCGACCAAAAATGAGTTGTGGATAGAATTCAACTACCGGGGCAGCGACAATCCTGTTATTGTACTGCAAGATTTATTCGGACAAACAATTGAAAAGGTTTCCGTCAGCAGAGCAGGTCCGGTTTGTCAACATATTACCAAACATGATGTAGCTACCGGAGTTTACCTGTTGACCATTCAGGGAGAACAAGTATTTCTCGTGAAAAAGGGGATGATTAAAAATTGAAATTAACACCAGTGATAAAATTTAAAATTAACTTTTTAAAAAAAATGAAAAATGAGAACACAAAAGATTTTAACAATTGTACTGTTCGGCTTATTTGTATTTATTGTATATCAATCAAATGCACAAGAAACTAAAAATAACACTTCTAAAAACACTTTTTTAATAGAGGCCAATACCGGATTTTCCGAAATTGGCATGACCGGTATTTATGCCTATGTAGTGGATGATATGATATACTATAATTTGGGTGCAGATGCAGGTTATTTTATCATAGATGATTTAGCCATTCGTCTTGGTCTTTTTTATGGTGGAGGCGGTAACAATCGTGGAAGGTTAGCCTATAGACTGGGAGGAAAATACTACATCAATTCGAAAGTTCCGGTAGGACTGGATATTACCGGACAGAGCATTGAGGACTATGATAATAATCCAACCTGGCTGGGCATTCAGGCTGGGTATGCTTTCTTTTTAAGTGATAGAATCGCCATTGAACCGGGTGCTCGTTGGAACCAAAGTTTAAATGAAGATTGGGATGATTCCGGATTTTTTGAATTAAATATTGGGTTTACTCTGTTTTTTTGAAAACAAAGCAATGACAGCACAAAAAAAGAATACAAACTGGGGTTTGAAACAATGGACAAAGTTTTTTCGGAGAAACCGTACAGTTAACAAAAAAGCCAGTTTTACAGACTACCTGGTCCACGCATGTGCGTTTATGTCCGATGCAAAGCGTTTAATTATTGGTTGTGAGGACAGCAAAGTCCATTTACTGGACATAGGACAAAATTCCAAATTAAAATCTATTGATGTCGGTTTAGCGTTTCATGTTGTGTTTGGGAAAAAGGAATATCTGAATATGAAAGAAATTGCCATTTCAAACAATGGAAGTCGCATGGCCTTGATTAGAGAATCGTCCCGAATTGTTGAAGTATGGGACATTTTTTCCGGTACAAAAGTTTTCTCCACGGACCTGTCGGCAATCGATGAATTGCCTTTGCATGGCTTTACCCAGGCAGTGTCAATGTCCTCTGATGGGAATAGAGTGGCTGTTGCTTGTTCGACAGGAAGAAGTGATGTATTCAAAAAACACCCGGCAAATTATATTATTGATGTGGAGACGAGAACAGTGTCCTGTTTTCAAGGTCATCAGGCCAGCATTTCTGAGTATCCCTTAGACAACCGAATAAATGACATTGGCTTTTCACCAGATAATCGTTTTTTAATATCGGCAGCAGATGATGGACGGGTAATTGTTTGGTCATTGGACTCGTCAAACGACAGCTATTGCGGTCCTCAACGTTTGATGGAGAATCAAACTGATTGTTTTTGGCGCGTCTGCTTTTCTCATTCCGGAAAAACTTTTGCGACAGGAGTGGCTCAAAATTGGCCTGCTGATGAATCACCATCGGTTCAGGGTCTTCTTGTCGGACAAAACAATAAGTTTAAAGCTTTGATGATTGACCACACCTGGGTAGACTTTCTTGCTTTTGCTCCTGATGATTCCAAACTTGTGCTGGCATGCAGAGAATTTTCACAATCGCAAAACAGCAAAACCCAGAAGGTATGGGTGTGGTCAGAAGACAAACCAATCAAGCATGTAAACCATGATTTTGGTAGGATTTTGGCAATATCTCCTGATGCTTCAATGATTGCCTCAATAAAAGATAACTCCCTTATAATTTGGGACCTTGCTACCCTTTCAAATTAAGTCAGAAAGAAATTGAATTAAAAAGAACAAATCAAAGAAAGGATAAACAACCATGAGAATTTTCGGACCGCCTAACATTGAGAAAATGAAGGCTAAGCAAGATGTAAAGGGGTTGATCAAGGCCCTGCACTACAAAAAGAATTCCCAGATACGTTTCGATGCTGCCAGGTTATTAGGTGAAATAAGTGACCTAAGAGCGGTGGACCCATTAATCGATGCTCTTGAGGATGAGGAAGTGATGGTGCGTAACGAGGCCGCGAGGGTACTGGGTGAGATTGGGGATCCGCGAGCAGTGGACCCTCTCATCAACGCTCTCGATAGTGAGGAGGATTATTCAATAGGTGTGCGCTGGGGTGTCATTGAGGCATTGGGAAAATTGGGCGACACCAGAGTCGTAGAACTATTGATCGCTCTGCTCAGGAACAAGGGTGCTGACATAAATGCTGAAAATGCCTATACAGAAAAGTCTTTATGTATAGCAAAAGCGAATGATCATAAGGGTATTGTTGAAATATTGAAACGCCTGGGAGTAAAATCCTTAGACGACACGAAAGGAGGAACGACATGAGCTTAAACGAAGAACTGATAGAAGCATCAAAGAGGGGAGATATAGGGAAAGTTATGGATTCTATCGGACAGGGGGCCGAGATTGATGCAAGTGCCAAATTCGACTTTACACCATTGATGTATGCTTCTATGAATGGATATTTGGAGATAGTGAAATTCTTAGTTGGTAGAGAGGCAGATGTGAACAAGAAAAATCAGCTTCAGTGGACCTCTCTCTGTTATGCCTCCAGTAGGGGGCAATTAGATGTAGTTAGATTCTTGCTTGATAACGGTGCTGATATAAATGCACGGTGCCAAGACGGTTGTACGGCTCTTATGTGGGTGATCAGGCAACAAACCAACCGAATTGAGATGGTGAAGTTTCTAGTCGAACAAGGGGCTGATATAAATGCAAAATCGGAGCATCATATCACAACGCTACAAATCGCCTACAATAATGAGGAATATGAGATAGCCAAATTCTTGGAAGAGTTTGGTGCGACAAGATAGATTCTGTGTTTCAAAAGACACACTCTATAAGTTAATAGTTTAGAGATATATATAGAAAAATATAACAGTCAAAAAAAGGAGGTATAAAATGAAAAAGTTAAGTGAACTAAAGGAAGAAGATTTCCCGAGTGTTGACCCGGAACGATTTGAAGAATGGAAAAAAGCTGCGATTAATGCTCAACGCAATGCTTGGTTTATAATGCCAGTAATCGTGGTATTAGCTTTTTTGATTTTTTTCTTTTCAGTAGATTCGGGGTTTATTCCAGCCATATTGATGATAGCTCTACTTGCTGTAGCGGGTATTATGGTTAATGCAAAGGCCAATCGTTTGGCAAAGGAATTGGGAATTTCTAAGAGTATGATTAAAAAGGTAAGGCGGAATCAGACTAAGAAGGAGGAGTAGGATGAAGGATATATAAAAGAAAATCTGTCCGAACCCAAATTGTGAAAAACAAATACCGGAATATGCGACTAAATGCAAATATCGTGGTACCCATATAAATGTCACAAAAGTTGATAAAAGTGCAAAGCAAATGAACCGGTCTTACCTGTTTTTGAATCTTTAAAAGGTAATTGCAGGCACATTGATATTGAAAAAGAGCTTACTCCTGTAAAAAATACCAATAATCAATTTGGTTTCATTAAAGCTTTAACAAAAAGAAAAATACTGTGATTTTGGTTTAGTGATATTACTAGCAGGATTGTAACATTAATTTTAAATTTTAAATAAGATGGCTCCATAGAAAAAATTGAAAAGATGAACTGTTGTGGGAGTAACTCAACTGTTATTTGCACTCTGATAACCGATGCAGCAAAAAAAATGAAATGCCTTCGAAATTGGATATTGATTTATTCAAAAATAAACAGTCAACTCAACCAATGCCTGGCGCAAAGATGTCGCACAAACAAAACAAAATCAACTTATTCAATTGATATACAAATCTTTAGAGAAAATTAATTCGAAGGAAAATATTTTTTAAGAGTCAGATGCTCTGCCAACTGAGCTACAAACCGAATTACATGCAAATTTAATAAAAAAAAATAGTTTTTTATTTCTTTTCATATTTCCTGGCGCAAAAGCTGGCGCATAAATACAGAACATAGTTTCATAATCACACCTCATTTAATACAGGAATAAATTTTCTATATCCTGTCATTGTCCATGGCTCCGATATAATGGCGGGTTACCAGACTGTTACTATTAATATGATACGTATGAAAGAAAGTCAAGGTCAAAAAAAATGGGATAGGATAAGTTTGTCGGCTTTACAATGTGTCCAATGTCCTTTCAAATATCTTAACGTACGCTTGTTCCATTTTATTTATTTCCTTATCGCTCAATTCTTTGTAATGATTTTGTTTTCGACTTGCAAGTTTCCCCTTGTTCTGATGAAGGAATAAAATCATACGATCAATTTTTTTATCTGGCATATCTACTATATTTTGAATGTCAGATTTAAGTTCATCATAGCATTGAAGAAAAAGAAGTTCTTCTGGAACATCCTTATTAACTGTGGATTGTATTGCTTTTGCTAAAAAGACAGCATGAGTTGTCAGGTCTGGGTATCTATATAATCCTTCTATTTCTGATGCATTATGAACTGTTAATTCTCCAGCGTCATTAATTTCATAACTTACTTTTCTTTCAATCTGCTTTGAAAGTAATTCTAAAGCTGTATCATACTCATCCATACGAGCAAGTATTTGAGCCGATACTGGAAGTATTGTACTGTTTGGAACAATTCCGTCACGTACTAAGATGTCATGAATCAGAAAGCGATGAATCCGTCCATTTCCGTCTTCAAATGGGTGAATATACACATATCCAAATGAAACCATTGTGGCTTTTAAAAATGTTTCAGTTGATTCGTTCTTTTTATTGAGGTTAATCAATCCTTGCATAAGTGATCGTACAAATTGTGGTGGTGGACAAACATAATGTATCTTCTGAGAATAGTCTCTCATTGTTTGACCTACATAATTTTGAAAGTTTCTAAAAGTATGATCTGCATATCTCGGATCAACGATAGCATTTTGTAAACGAACTAATTCTTCTTCAGATAATGATTCTTCAAAGGTTTTTTGACCTGCTTCCTCTAGCAATGTAATGAATTTATCCAATCTGTCTTGCGGTGGGTCTTCTCTTTCTATTTCATTAGATGATTTTGATTCTTTCTTATAAAGATAATAGCTGGCTCGTTTAAAAATATCAGGAGAGTATTTATTTTTTAGATTTTCAATTGCCGCTTTAATATCCCAATTAAGTAACTCGCTAAGTTCAGTTGCTCTTCTGATCACCGGGCAGTAATCTTTTGAACCTAACAGGTTATCATTAACCTTCCATTTGGTTATTTTTGTAATACTCCCGGTGAAATATCTGGTAGAATCCAATACATCCTCATAATTAGTAGTAGTGACTTTGACCTCAATTGATTTACCCACTATCAATTCATAAAGAAAGCCAATAATTCTTGGATATTTTCTATTTGGATATGCCTTTATATAGTCTTCTATTGTTTGATGCCCAACATTTAGGAAAACTTCCTTTATAAAAGCAAGATTTAGATCATCATACTTTAAAGCAAATTCCAAATGAGACATCGGGCTATCAGTTTTTACATCATATTTTGATTTGAATGTACGCACAATAGTATTTGTTGAACTTAATTCTGTTTTTTCTGTCGTCCCTATGTATGACTCATGTGTTAATCTAAATCCCTGAATGTTTAGTCTATCCTGAAGCCATGTAATTCCTATTTTTTTCATTTTTATTTCTTTTTACTGGGGTAAATTTCATTTTTCAAGGGTAAATATAGTTTATTTTGCTCGAATCAGAGTAAAATTGGTCTTATTTGTTTAAGATTCATCCAATCATTAGTTTTTTGGGGTAAATTTAGTTTTGTTAGGGTAATAGCAGTTTATTTGCATGCCAACAGAGTAAAATACTTTTTAGGATTTGAAAGCAACCAGTGGTTGGAATTGCAATGGTAACCGTACTGATGATTTTGTATTTTCGGCTCTTCCCGGAGGTTACCGCATCGGCAGTGGTTATTTCGACGCCATTGGATACGCCGTTTACTGGTGGAGTAGTACGCGGTATAGTAGTAATTACGTCTGGCTCCGTTATTTGGATTACACCCATTCATACTTCTGCCGGAACTACGACAGCAAGGAAGCCGGGTTTAGTGTCCGCTGTGTCAGGGATTAGGTGCACACAGAAGATTAATCAGGGGATAAAGGCACATTGTTCGGTAAACTGTTTAATCGAACTATAAACAAGATAGTGGTGGACTATGATAAACTCAAATAAGCCGCTAAGAACCGAACTTTGTCCTCATAAAACGGGAAAACAAGAAGATCTCACTAACAAACGGCTACCTTGACTGAATCATAGGCATAAACCACCGACAGAATCGGTCAGGATCACCTGTGAATCTACCCTGCGGTGCTTAACCATAAAGGGGGAGGTGCGAAGCGGACGGGGAAAAGGGGTTAAAAGAAACCTTTCAAGTGGTTGTGTAAGTGTTGAACGAAAGTAAACTGACTGATGAGATGTCAAAATTGACACAGATAGTACTGAATTATTTAAAATAAACGAAACTCAACCAACCCCCTGGCGCAAAGCTGGCGCACCAACAAACCAAAATCAATTTATTTTATTGATATACAAACATTTAAAGAAAATTTTTTCGATTGAAAATATTTTTTAAGAGTCAGCTGCTCTGCCAAACTGAGCTACAAGCCGGAGTGGGTGCAAAATTAGTAAAAATATCTAGAAAGTAAGAGCCATCCTTATAAAAGCATTACGCCCGGGTTCAATGCTTATTGAACCCCTGTTCGTTGACAGGTGGTTTGTATAACTGTTGTTGGTGATATTATCAATTCCGGAGAAAAATTGTAATGCTGCACTGCCAATTCTAAATTTCTTTGAATGTAAAGTCATATCCAGGCAGTAATACCCGTCAGTTGCTAACTCACCTGTGGCAATTTTGTCCTGTTTTGATGCTCCTGCGACTGCAATTTCTGCCGAGCCCAGTTTTGGGTAGGTATACCGCATTCCCAATCGTCCGTTCAAAGGGGGTATTCTTGGAAGGTTTTCGCCGGTGTCCCTGTTTTTGCCCCGCACATAAGCTCCGGAAGCAAACAGTACCAGGTTGTCATAAACGTTATAATCAAGTCTTAGATCAAATCCGTAAAGCAGTGCCTTGCTTAAATTGGCGCTGACTAATGCAGGCAGGGTATCTGGTTCGGTTTCTGAAGAAAGAGTAAAGACAAATTCTCCGGGAACCTCCGAAATCATGTTGGTTATAGCATTTATAAACACACCCGATTGCAATGTAAATCCAGGATTCCAGACTCTTATACCCAGATCGGCAGAATAACCGCTTTCCGGTTTAAGGGCAGGATCACCCAGCTGGACAAAATTGCCCAGATCAATATATTTGAAGCGCTCTTCAAGTGAAGGAGCGCGGAATGACCGCGCCAGGTTCATTGATGCATCAACATTTTTGCCTAACTGATAAAGAAGTCCGGCATTTGCACTCCAGGAATAACTTTGTTCACTGCCTTTCTCAAATGTAAGCCGCTGCGTGGGAGGGGTATCATTCCTGTCTCCGTTAATAATAAGATAATCAACATCGAATCCCTCTTCGTTTTTGATCCATACCCTGTCAATCCTTCCTCCGGTAATGAGTGTGAGTTGTCCGTCAATTAAACTGGCTTCATCCTGAAAATATAATCCGGCACTGTTGAAGTGTGATTCGGGAATTGGTGTCTCTCCCCGTTCAAGGTTATTGGTTTTAATATTTTGTCCTGCAGGGTTTAAAACATCCACCCTGATATATTTTTCCCTGCTGGTAGTGAGTTTTCGTCCCCAAATATCTGCCCCGGCTATCAATGTATTTTTATCTGATAGTTGCCAGTTGCTCCTCATTTGAGCTCCATGAGTCAGGTGTTCGCCTGTAGGTGTTATAAGTTCAGGAGTTGTACGCTGAATATTCCCGTTGGGAAGGGTTGCCTCAGTCACTGTATTGGGCTTCATTGATACATCCCTCAGAATGTACTGCGTGAAATAGCTTAGCTGAAGAGAAGATAATTTATCACTTATATTAGTTATATCATAACTGGCGTTAATAAGGCTCCTGCCTATATCAGAATATGTTGCTTCGGCAGGACCGGGGAATGCTTCACCACCGGGAATGCCAACATCGGAACTCCGGTTAAGCTGGTATTGTATCTTCAGCAGATGATTGGCAAAAGGCTTTATTCCGGTTTTTGCCGAAATATTATTTGAAGTAAACTGGCTGTTAGGCAGAATGCCAAGAGGAGTGTTCATGTCTCCTGCATCGGTGTAGCTTCCGCTAACCCTGAAATACCATTTTTCAGCGCCTGTGTTGATCGCTGCATAATTTAAAAAAAGATTGTTGGCTGATGCAAATCCTGATATGACATTTGCCGTAAGGTAAGCTCTGTTGGCAAAATGGCCATCCTTTGTAATAATATTAACTATGCCGCCCATAGCGCCGGTACCGTAAAGCGATGACTGTGCTCCTTTGATCACCTCAACACGGTCAATGTCATTTACATCAACCATACTGAGTGAGGCAGTCAGGTCGGTTGCCGTTTCCACCCGGTTCCCGTCAATCAGGATTACAAGGCGGTTTTCATCAAGTCCCCTGATATTTATTGCGGTTGACCATATTCCGTCACTACCCAATGCAATTCCGGGTTCTGCTTTCAATACATTTGACAGTGTGAGCGATGAATTCTTTTTATAATCGAAAGCCCCTGCAACACTCATGGAGGCAGGCAGCTTCTTTATTTTACGGTCC
This sequence comes from uncultured Prolixibacteraceae bacterium, assembly GCA_964495655.1. Lineage (GTDB taxonomy): Bacteria > Bacteroidota > Bacteroidia > Bacteroidales > Prolixibacteraceae > JAAYJR01. The sequence goes on from CAZBWK010000021.1 coordinate 23,991, forward strand.
ATTCTGAGACTTGATACCACAACTTCACCAATATTTATTTCAGTTGTTGAGACAGTATCCGGGTCATTAAAGACCTCTTTTGTATTTTCGCTCTGAGCAAAAGAGCCTGATGTGAAAACTGCCAGGCAAATAAAAACAGGCAACCAAAATCTATTCATTATTCTTATTTTTTAAAAGTACTGACTTAATCTGAATTCCTTTTAAACGGCCTAACTGGCCGGTGAGGGAACCAATCTCATCGGTAGTACCTTCAAGAACAAGAGAAATAATGCTGAGACCATTGCTGCGGGGCAACCCCTGTCGTCCTATGATTAAGCGTGAATGCTTTGAGATGATATCATTCAGAAGCTGAACGTTCTCAAAATTTTCGATCTGAATTATTGCTGTTCCTATTCTCTTTTCCATCAGAATACCTCGGGATTAGAATTTAAATTTATATACCTTGATCAGGATAAGATCACAAATCTCAGTATCAATACAATTTTTATTGTAACTGCAAAAATATTATTTTTTTAATGCAAATGTTGGAGAATTGTTGCCAGATGTTGTAAAACATTAATACAACATAATGTTGGGGTAAAAAAATTATACTGAAGGCTCAGTTCATTTTAGACTATAAAAATCCTGTTTTAATATAGCAGGTTGGCTAAATTGAATAATTTTGTACAAAGCTTAAAAAAATGTTAAGAGCATTAATTTTTCTGACGACAATTATTTTTCTGACAGGCTCATGTAACGGACCAGCTAAGGAGTCATACAGGATTGCCACATTAAAGGGGCCATCTTCTATGGGAATGATCTATTTGATCGACAGTCTTGCCGGACAGGAAAACTTAAATACTGAAGTGAAGATTTTAGACGAGCCTATACAGGTTAGAAAGATGATGTTAGAGGGTACTGCCGATTTTGCTGTTTTGCCTGTAACAATGGCTGCTATTATTTATAATAAAGGGCTTGACTACAAGCTTATAGCTGTGCCTGTATGGGGAACGCTCTATCTTTTCGGCAGCGATAGTACCATAGAGACGTGGAGTGACCTGAAAGGAAAAACAGTACATGTAATGGCCAGGGGGATGACACCTGATGTGCTCTTCCGGAAACTTCTTCTGAGTAACGGTATTGTTCCCGGGAAGGATATAACACTGGACTACAGCTTCCCGACACATATCGACCTGGCAAATGCCGTTGCAGCGGGAAGGGCTGAGCTTGGGGTGATCTCCGAACCACTGGTGAGTCTGGTGATGAATAAGAACAGTAACGTGCATCCTGTATTTGATCTTAATATAGAATGGGAAAAATTACAGGGAATGCCAATGGCACAGACTGCTTTTTTGGTAAGAGGAGGCCTGACCTGTGAGAACCCGGACCTGGTTGAAAAGGTAATTGATGCATATGAAAAATCAGTAAGGCGGGTTAAAGAGGATCCGCAATCTGCAGCGGAACTGATTGTAAAGTACGGTATTCTGCCCGACAGAGATGTAGCCGTTCAGTCAATTCCAAGGTCAAATCTTAATTTTATAAGAGCAAAAAATATTAAGATGGAAATTAATGAGTATCTTAAGATATTTTATGATATGAATCCCGACATTATTGGAGGAAGATTACCAGATGAATATTTCATTTACTAAAAAGCATTATATAGGAATTGCTTCAGTATTTTCAATATTGGCGGTCTGGAAGATGCTGGCGTTATATTTCGATTCGTCCTTTATTGTTCCACATCCTGAGGAGACCCTTCTGACGGTTATCAGACTGATTGGAAGCAAGGATTTTTTACATGTTGCGGGAGCAACGGTTATGCGTGGTATTATCGGATTTTTTATCTCTGCAATCCTGGGATTGGGTGTTGGGATAATAGCCGGTGTCAGTCAGGGAATTAATGCATTCGTCAATCCTATACTGATCACCATCCGTTCAACTCCTGTTATCTCCCTCATATTGCTGGCGCTTATCTGGTTCAGTTCGGGCATGGTGCCTGTTTTTATTGCCATGCTCACCATGTTCCCGTTCATCTGCACTAATGTAGTTGATGGAATAAAAAGTGTGGATAAGGACCTGATAGAGATGGCCAGGTTTTATAAAGTTGGCAGAAGTAAAATTATTACAGGGTTATATATTCCTGCAATTATGCCATTTATTATAAGCGGTGCATCCAGTGCGATGGGAATTGGTTGGAGAGCTATAATAATAGGTGAGGTGCTGAGTCAACCCCGCTATGGAATAGGAACAACAATGCAGTCGGCCCAGACCTTTCTCAATGTCGATGTTGTCATTGCCTGGACACTTATTGCAGTGCTGATAAGTTATGTTTTTGAGAAAATTATCAGATGGAGCGAACATAAAATTGTAATCTGGAAGTAATGGGCTTAGAGGTAAAAGATTTAACAAAAAGTTATAACGGCATTGATATTTACAGGGATTTTAATTTAAGTTTTCCCGAAGGGACTATTACCTGTATCCTTGGCCCGTCGGGTTGCGGAAAGACCACTTTGCTGAATATAATAGGCGGGATCACAACCCCTGAAAGAGGAAAATTAATTGGTTTTGAAGGTAAAAGTTTTTCATATATTTTTCAGGAAGCGCGGTTGTTACCATGGAAGAGTGTACAGGGAAACATTGAGTTTGTAATGAGCAGCGAACTGTCGGTGCATGAGAGGCATGAACAGGCGTCCAGTTTTATACGTCTTGTTGATCTTGAGGGATTTGCCGGTTACTATCCTTCACAATTAAGCGGAGGTATGCGTCAGAGGGTATCTATTGCCCGGGCTTTTGCATGTCCTTCGGATATAATTTTGATGGATGAACCTCTGAAAGGACTGGATCTTCCGCTGAAGCAAAGCATGATAAGGTGGTTTTCGCAGATATGGAAAGCCGACAGGCGTACAGTTATATTTGTTACCCACGATGTTGATGAAGCGCTTTTGCTAGGTAAAGAGATTATTGTTTTAAGCCGGCCTCCTGTGCAGGTCGTAACTCATGAGGAGATAGAAGAACTCCCTGAAAGCAGGTCACTGGAAAATGACATGTTTAAAAGCCTGAAGCATGTTTTAGTAAATGCTTTGGAAGCTTAAACTGTTTCAGAGTCTGATAATTACCGGTTCGCTTAGTATGCTTTCATTTTTTAATCTGTCGAGTACAGAAATGCGAACTTCATAATTCTTCCTTTTTGCATTCAATCTTGGAAATTTGCATTGCGTCTCTTCCCTGTTTAGAATTGAATAAATAAAGCGGGGATCGTTTGGATCGAAAGTAGTGCCGGTTTCATTTATATATATCACAAATTGCCAGGGGCTGTCCATTGCATTTGTGGTTGTTACAGTCTTCCATTTCAATTTTCTTCCCCTTTTAACTGCTTTTTGAACAGGAGGTGGCGCCTGATTATCTATCCATGGCATTGGGGGTATCAGCGCCGGATATCTGTAATAGTCATTAAGCAGGGAATCCTGAAAGCCGGCAAGGTTACGATCAAAATGTTTACTGCTGTAAAAAGCAGATCCGGAGATCCCCGCGATTTGTCTTGTTATCCTTATCTGGCCTGGCAGCTCATCAGGCAATCTCCATTCGGGTATTTGAGAGTTGGCATCGTGCTTATATATTGCATGTCCGATAAAAACAGACCGGCCGTAACCGTGCTTTTCCCACCAGTCGGCAAGAGTCCTGAAATCAACCTGGGGATGTCCTGTCTGCCAGTAAAGCTGAGGCATAGTATAGTCTATCCATCCTCTCTTTTGCCATTTTATAATATCAGCGTAAAGATGGTCATAATTCGTTGTTCCCGCCCTTGTGTCAGACCCCTCGGGATCATCTGCCCTGTTACGCCAAACGCCAAAGGGGCTTATACCGAATTTGACCCAGGGCTTGACAGACTTTATTGTATCGTTCAGCATTTTGATTACAATGTCGACATTTTCTCTCCGCCAGTCCTTTTTGCTTTCGATGGTAAAGCCGCGGTTATAAAATGAGAATGAAGCGGTATCGGGAAACTCCTCTTTGAGAGGGTAGGGGTAAAAATAGTCGTCGAAATGAACTGCGTCGATATCGTACCGGGAAACTAAGTCCTTTACGACATTTGCAACAAACTCACGGGTTTGTGGCAATCCCGGATCGAAATAGAGTGAATTTCCATATTTCAGAACCCATTCAGGATTCTTAAATGCTATATGGTCTCCTGCCAAGGGCTGTGTATGATTTAAAGCCACCCTGAAAGGGTTAAGCCAGGCATGAAGTTCCATGTTTCGTTTGTGGCACTCTTCGATCCAGAATTGTAGCGGATCATACCATGGATCGGGCGTCTTGCCCGGTATTCCGGTCAGATAAGCTGACCATGGCTCCAGGGAGGAGGGGTAAAATGTATCTGATGAGGGACGCACCTGCAGTATGACAGCATTCATTCCGAGCTGCTGATTACGGTTAAGTATATTTATGACTTCCTGTTTCTGTACCTCAGAAGGAAGTCCTGCTTTCGACGGCCAGTCGATATTTGCAACTGTAGCAACCCATACGGCCCTGAATTCCTGTTTAGGATTAATTTGTGCAGTTGCAGGTAACAGACTTATAATTGCAAACAATAAAAAAGAAAACCTCATGATCCTTTAGATGTGTGAATGGGCAAATATAGATAAATTTAAATTCTCATATATTTTTGATACATCTGTTTTATCGACCTGGGCTCACCTAATATTGTTAATATATCATTTTCCATGAGAAGAGTATTTCCGTTGGGCGCAAATGTATATGAGTCTCTTTCAATAAGAGCGACAAGTACCTCTGCCGGGTATTTTATATCCTTAATCTGCTTTCCTATCATCTCCGACTGGTAGGTGCCCGGCAGCAAACGCAGCGTAATATATCTTTCGTTATGGAGAAGGTATTCTTTTATCTGACGATGGTTTTTTAGCGATAGTATCTTATTGACAAAGTCTTTACGTTCAATTATGTCAATCAGCCTCGACATCATCCTTAATTGTTGCCTGGTCTCTTCATTCGGATTGACCAGGAAAAAGAAGACATTGATAAAATCCTCCGAAGAGATTCCGTTTTTGACTACGGGTTTAGTTATCCCGTTTTCTGAAATTACGATATGCATTGAAGGATGGTCAATACCTTTATTTCTTGCATGAAGTACAGCAACTTGAGGTGTTATCAGAGTTGACTCAAAAGATGACAGGGTTAAGAATTCACTGAAAATATCCTCTTTTTTTACATGCATCTCAATTGCAAATACCGCCGATATTTCATCTACAAGGGAGTAGTAGTCACTCTCTTTTTTAGATGAGGTTATCCGTGCTCTTATCACTGTCTGGTCAAACGGATCACCTTTTCGAAGTCCTTTTTCTTTGATGATACTTAAAAATTCGTTTTCCAGGTCGGCATACTGGTATTTGCCTAACAATGCAAACCAGTGAAATATTGCCCCTTCTCTTTTAACATTAACTCTTGCATAATAATGATACCATAAGTAGCCTAGCAAAAAAATGAAAGATGTAAAAAGTATAGACATCCATCCCATATATCCTATGAGTATGATAGAAAAAATGATCCCGGCAACCTGCATAAAAGGGTAAAACGGCGATCTGTATCCGGGGTCGTAAGATTCAATGTTGCTCTTCCTGAAAACGATCACTGAGAAATTTATCAACATAAAGATTACAAGTTGAAAGGTGCTTGCCAGTTTTGCTATTCCCTCCTCAGAAATTATCAGGATAAATAAAATTATAAAACCTGTTGTTATCAATATTGAGTGTACGGGAGTGCCTTTTTTACCTACACTGGCAAATAACCGGGGCAATAATTTATCGCGCCCCATTGCAAAAGGGTACCTGGAAGAAGAGAGCAGTCCGGCATTACCTGTGGAAGCGAAAGCTGCAATTGCTGCTCCTGTCATGATGTATGCCCCCCAATTGCCCGGCATCCATACAAATAACTTCTTTACAGCAGTCGCTGCGGGGGCCAGGTCGTTTGCAAATCCGGCAGGATCAATAACTGCGACCATTATGAACACACCAAGAAAATAGATTAATCCTGTAACCACAAGGGATAATAACATTCCAAGGGGAATATTCCTTTCAGGATTTTTTATCTCTTCTGCCACACTTGCGATTTGGGTTAATCCGAGATAAGAAACAAAAACAAATCCGGCGGTAACAATGAGGCCTTCAAAACCATTGGAGAGGAATGGCCTGAAATTTTCATTTACTGAAGGGATATCAACCCTGTCTGTAAAAAAGATATTGTATATTCCGTCTATAATGAACATTATCAACACTATCAGCAGGAAAGAGACAAAAAAGTTCTGGAGACCGGAAGTTTTTTTAGCTCCTACAAGGTTAAGTCCCATAAAGAAAATTGTTGCAGCAATAGCTATTGTTTTCACAGGGACTTCCCAGAAAAAAGCGGCATATGCACCTATTCCGATTATGGCAAAAGCTGTTTTAAACATAAGGGCAAAGTATGTTCCCAGTCCTCCGATAGTCCCCATAAGGGGCCCCAGACTCCGGTCAAGAAAGAAGTATGCACCTCCCGAACGCGGTAATGCAGTGGATATCTCGGCAATGCTGAACATTGCCGGCATAATGAGGAACCCTGCAACTATATATGCCAGAAAAACTGAAGGACCGGTGTATTGGGAGGCCAGTCCAGGCAAAAGAAAAAATCCTGAGCTGAACATAGCCCCGGTACTTATTGTAAATACGTCGTAGAGGCCTAGTTCTTTTTTTAATTTTCTCTTTTTTGCCATGCCGGTAAACTGTTATATATATAACTTAAGTTTTGATGGAATATTTTCAAATATAGGCTTTCCATATATAACCGCATAAAAATAATAAATGTAATATATTTCCGGTCATGTCAGTTTTTTATTCAGCAATTAGTAACCAGTTGCCCGGTCCTGCTTCAATTTTTATGAATTTGTCATCCGCATTTAAAAATTTTATTCCTTCGGCATTGTTTTGTGAATCGCCTTTCTCCCAGATAAGTTTGTTATTTGCCTTGATTTTTGTTGTGGTAAACAGTTCGTCTGCAGGAATTCCAAGAATAGCTTTTTTATTCTCCGGCACTACTATGTTCATTGAGAAGGAGTTGCTGTCATTGACAAGGTTAAGTGGTATTTCGCCGCCGGGCACAGGTACATTGACAGCTATTGTTTTGAGAGGTCCCATTTGGGGGAGCACTGAAAATGTTTTAAAACCCGGAGTTAAGGGAGCTACTCCTGCACCATACTGACAGAGCAGTGTAAGGGGGCCGCCTGACCAGGCATGGTTATAGGTCCATCCTTTCATGCTCAGGTCCCATCCCTCCCAAAGAGTAGTAATATGACTGTCGATCTGTTCCATATAGCGGGTTTTAATTCTTTCAACGGCCTGTTGTGGTTCCCCCATCAGATAGAGAGCTTCTCCAACATATTTCTCCATATACGGACTAGCGTGGAACTCATCTTTCAAAACCTCTTGAATATCCCGATAATACTCCTCCTTTGCCAGTCCGGCCACTACAGCCATAGCATTTGCCCGGTCATCTGTTTCTCCCGTATGTTCAGGCGAGTGGTACTTGCTGCCTGTCCAGAACTTAGAGTTGAAATTTTTCTCAATAGATTTCATTTTGCTTGTATAGCCTTGTATATCAGTATCATTACCCGTAAGTTTTGCCATTTCGACCGCGGCCTTCAGGGCAAGATAGAAGAATGCATTTTCAATTACAGGCACATCCTTATTTTCTCCCCAGTCGGTCCAGTCCCATCCTCCGGCACGATGAATAACCAGTCCGTCGTCACCAATTTTCCATACACCCAGATATTTCCTGACCCCCGGGTAGAGATCTTCAATTGTTTTTTTATCTCCCGAATAGATATAATATGTCCAGAAGCCATACCAGCCAATGCTTGCGAGCATTTGTCTCGGAAGCTCCCTGTCGTAGTAGCCTTCGTGAGGATTTCTCCTGAACTCTTCAATGTCGAAAACACGTCCTGAGGGTACCGGTGAATAGATCGTACTGTCCTCTCTTTGCCATAAAATGAGTTCATACATTGCTTTTCTGGCCAGTTTTGGGCCATTTTCAGCATCGAAAACATAAAAAGCTTCTCCTATTTCATTTACGGCATCGCCCCACCACTGGGCACGCTCCCTGTCAGGACAGTCCATGTAGTTGTCGCGCATTGTAACATAGAGAGTCCTGACTGCCTTTTGATACAGTGTATTTAATTTTTCATCATCACATTCAAAACTGCCTGTGAATTCTGCGTTGTATCCTGTCTCCCTGTATTTAAGCTCTATGACTTCAACTCCTTCGGGAATGCAGTAGATCATTTCGTGGCCGTTTATCCAGGAGAGTGATTCAAATTCCTGAACACCCTCTTTAGTGATATATTCAGTACGGAGGCTGTAGGAGTTACCGATAAGATAATTATCAGTTTTTATATCGATCTTTATTCCTGCGGGAGCTTTTATTTTCATATAAGGAGTTGCCTGGATATTAGCAGGAAGTCTGGCTACAAATTTTCTTCCTTCCTCCGGATTGGTAATTATATTAATATCTTCATAATTTTTAAGTCCTGAATCTTTCCAGTGAAGTATCGGACGTAATACCAGGTTATTCCACGGAGCGGCAGGGGGAGTTCCAAATTCTTTTGCATATTGCCAGTCTGAATCATCATAACCGGGTTCTGTCCATCGCTCAATATCTTTTAATGCATTAAAGTGGATATTTTGTTCAGGAAGCCTGTAGTTTGGATGTGGTTCTCCTGTTTTTCCGTAGGCAGGATGAAGTTTTATCTTCCATGTTGAATCGGAGACAAACCGTTTACTGTCAATTTCACCATCAAATATCAATCCGGCTTTGCCACTGTTGTTATGTGAAAAACCATGTTTGCCGAAATACCATACCAGCAGGGCAATGGTGTTCTCCCCTTTTTTAAGAAAAGGAGCGATGTTCAATGTATCGTAATATGTATCAAGCGGTGTGGGTCCGCGCTTTAGCTGGCCTTCGAAAAGCGCCATTTCTCCGTTTATCCACAGCCAGTATTTGCTGTCGCAGGCAATTTTCACCATAGCATTACCCTGACTCTCCTTTAAATCTATGGTCTTTCTGAAGCATATCCATGAATTGGGATCTTCCTTTTCCGGCCCTATCCACTGTGCTTCCCACTCTGCGGATTCTTTACGGGTACAGGAGAACAATGTAGCAATGATCAGCAGATAAATTAAATTTTTCATAGCTGTGACTCTTAATAGGTTATTACAGAAGTTGGTATACTTTTGATGTTATAATATCAAACAGGAAAATGTGTTGAAAGTGTGAATTGAAGGTGTTACTGCCTGTAATTTCAGTCAGTTTGTAATTATTCAATCCGCGCAACTGGTCTGATGTGATGATAAGCCAGTAGTAATTAAGCCTTTGTTTTTGGTAAAGGCTCAGTTTTTCCTCCTTTTTTTTAACAGAGGTCAGGATATCGGCAGTTATGTTTTCAGATATTCCCAAATTATTTGACCTTTCCCATATTGAAGATTTGAGGGAGGGGTGTGAGACGATAAGTATTTTTTGCAGCTCATTCCCGGGATTATCATCGGAGATGATCTCAGAAAAGAACCTTCCGGGTTTTATGTTTTCTACAGACCGGCGGATACGATTAACTGCGTGAACAGCAGTTATCAGTTTTTTCTCATGACTTACAGGATGTTTTTCTGAAAAAAGAAATTTAACAAAAAGCTTAAGGGGAGAAGAATTTTCAAAAAGGCTTTTAGCTGTATCAATAATATTCTCACGCAATTCAATTTGTGCGATCCCGGGCTGATCCGGGACTTTGGCATTGCCGGGGTTCAGCCGGGTTAATTCAATTCCCAGGTGATTTCTGCTTTTCAGTTTAATAATAAAATCGGGCGATTCAGAAGGAATTATTCTGCCTTTCGGAAAATCCGTAAAGCTTTCTCTGAAGTAATTGATCAATAAAATTTCCAGTTGTTTTTTTTCCGGCTGCATGTACCCAATTTTTCCGAAATTTATAAAAAAAAATAAAAAAAGCTGCCTGTTTGCAGGCAGCTTCTGTTATCATATATCAGCAGTGTGCTTAATCGTTGAGAGTATATCTTTCAAATCCTGTTACCATCAAATCTTTATCGTGCAGGGCCAGGTAGTCTTTTACAGAGATTTTACCATCTTTGATGAATGCCTGATCCAGAAGGGTAACTTCTTTATACCATTTTGCGAGTGAACCCTGTGCGATCTTTTCGAGCATTGCTTCAGGTTTGCCTTCCAGCCTGAATTTTTCTTTTGCTATCTCCAGCTCTTTCTCAACCACATTCTGCGGGATAAAATCTTTGCTTACCGCAACCGGCGCCATAGCTGCAACCTGCATTGCCACATCTTTTGCGACCTGTATATCCACGTCAGCTTTATTAAATCCAACGAGGGTGGCAAGTTTATTTCCCGGGTGAATATAGCTGATCACTGTTTCAGCGTCAATTTTGCCATAGTATGAAAGATCAAGTTTTTCTCCAATCACTCCGGTTTGCTCAGTTACCTGGGCATCAATTGACCTGTCGCCGAAATTCAGTTCTTTGAGGGCATCCAGGTTGTCAGGTTCTTGTTCCAATGCAACATCGAGGATGCTGTCTGCGAAGGCTATAAAGTTTTCATTTTTTGCAACAAAGTCAGTTTCACAGTTTAATACGATAATCGCCCCGAATTTTTTATTTCCGGACACCTTTGAAAGCACAACACCTTCGGAGGCTTCCCTGTCGGCACGTTTACTGGCTACTAATTTTCCCTTTTCACGGATAATCTCAATGGCTCTTTCCATGTTCCCGTCGGCTTCCCGGAGTGCATTTTTACAATCCATCATGCCTGCACCGGTTATTTTACGAAGTTTAACTACGTCGGCTGTTGTGAAAGACATAAATTTTATTTTTAAATGGTTTTACTATGACGATACTGTTAACTAATTATCGTCTTCTTCAATATCATTATCATCCTGATCTTCATTATCATCCTGATCCTCATCGATATCTTCTTCTTCAGGTTTAGGCAGTTTTTCCTTTTTGATCTTCTTTCTTACCTTTTTCCGGGGTGTCTCTGAGTCATTTTTATCTTTTTCGTTCTTTCTTTCGTTCAATCCTTCACGGATTGCTTCGACCATTGCTCCTACTATCAGTTTAATTGATTGCGATGCATCGTCATTTGCCGGAATAACAAAGTCGATCCCTTCCGGATTTGAATTAGTGTCGACAATGGCAAATATTTTAATTCCCAGTCGCTGAGCTTCACGCACAGCAATCTTCTCTTTCATAACATCCACAATAAAGAGGGCAGAGGGGAGACGTGTAAGGTCTGATATACTCCCGAGTATCTTTTCCAGCTTGGCTCTTTGGCGGGTTATCTGTAGCTTTTCCCTTTTTGAAAGGTTATCCCAGCTGGTATCCTTCATCATCTTGTCGATAGATATCATTTTCTTAACAGCTTTCCTGATTGTCGGAAAGTTAGTAAGCATGCCTCCCGGCCAACGTTCTGTAACGTAAGGCATATCGGCACTTTTTACAAGATCTGCAACCAGTTCTTTTGCCTGTTTTTTAGTGGCAACAAAGAGAATTTTTCTTCCTGATTTGGCTATTTGCTTAATTGCTGCAGCAGCCTCATCAATTTTTACTACTGTTTTTTGGAGATCAATAATATGGATCCCGTTTTTTTCCATGAAAATATATGGTTCCATTGAGGGATTCCACTTTCTTTTGAGGTGTCCGAAATGGGCGCCTGCATCTAATAACTCCTGGAATGAAATTTTTGGCATCTGTTTACTTTTTTATGATCTGAAAAGCAACTGCTGAGTAGTCCCGTAACGCAGGAGTCTCAACAGTTTTAGATCCATTGATAATTAAATTATATATTAACGCTTTGAGAATTGGAAACGTTTTCTTGCTTTCGGGCGACCCGGTTTTTTCCTCTCTACTTCGCGGGGATCCCTTGTTAACAATCCTGCCGCTTTCAGGTCTTTTCTTGAATCTTTGTCAATAAACAGGAGTGCACGCGATATGGCCAGACGTAAAGCTTCTGCCTGCCCTTTTATACCTCCGCCGTTAAGATTTACCTTAATGTCATATTTATCTGCAGCCTCAACAATATTTAAAGGCTGGGTAACAATATACTGCAAAGTGTTTGTAGGGAAATATTCTTTATAATCACGTTTGTTAATGGTGATATTCCCTTTTCCTTCGTTCAGGTAGATACGTGCTACTGCTGATTTTCTTCTCCCTATAGTATTTACTACTTCCATGTTAATTAATTATTCGTACTTAAATCAATGACTTTAGGTTTTTGAGCTTCATATTTATGCTCAGGGCCAACAACTACATGCAGGTTACGAAACATCTGCCTTCCCAGCCTGTTTTTTGGCAACATGCCTTTCACTGCTTTTTCGACAAGCCTTTCGGGATATTTTGCCAGTATCTGTGAGGGAGTCTGTTCGCGCTGACCTCCGGGATAACCGCTATGACTAAGATATATCTTGTCGGTCAGCTTCCTGCCTGTGAGAAGAACTTTTTCGGCATTGATCACAATAACATAATCTCCACAGTCTACATGAGGGGTAAAATCAGTTTTGTGCTTGCCCCTCAGCATTTTTGCAACTTCACTGGCCAGACGGCCAAGTACAACATTTTCAGCATCAACAAGAACCCACTCTTTATTTACTGTGGCCTTGTTAGCAGAAATGGTTTTATAACTCAATGTATCCACTCGTACTAATTTATTTTATTCAACATTTAAATATCCCCTTCCGGATATTCCTGGCCTGATTGTTGATGATCAGCCTGTTATCCAAAGGAAATCAATCTATTACATTATATGTAAGTACGGACAATAATCGGGACTGCAAAAGTATTTTCTTTTTTTGTATTTCCAAAATATATCTTTCTTTTTTTTATTTAAAAACAGGACATTAAAGATGGCTTTTTGGATTAGGTTTCTTTATTTTGCATTTTATTAATATTTTTAAAGATGGTGGATAAAAACAGTATATTTTCTGAATTTCCGGGAAAGGATATTCTTCTTGACTGGTATAAAAAACAAGTTAAAAAGAGAGTGCCGGGTATTAATGGCCATATTCATACACCTCACTCATTCAGTGCTTTTGAAAATATAGATGAGGCATTCAAAATGGCTGAAAATGAAGGTGTCAGCGTCCTGGGAATAAATGATTTCTATACAACCGACGGCTATGAGGAATTTGCTGTCAGGGCGAAGAGCTTTAAAATATTTCCCCTATTCAATATTGAGTTCATGGTACTTCAGGATCATCTGCAGGAGTCTGGTATTCTGGTCAATGACCCTAATAATCCGGGACGGACATATTTCAGTGGCAAAGGGTTACGGTTTCCTGTAAAAATGAGTGAATACTCGTCAGGGAAAGTAGAGGAGCTGCAGAAAGAGAGTAATCGCCAGACCTACCAGATGGTTGATAAGCTCAATGCATTTTTTGCAGATAATGAGATAGGTTTGAATTTTGATCCTGAAGAGTTACACCGGAAGCTTGCAAGGAATCTTTTCCGGGAGAGGCATATTGCCAAAGCTGTGAGGCTTGCACTCTTTGAGAAAGAGAAAGACCCGCGGGGAAGATCAGAGCTGTTGTCAAAAATATTTTCAGGGAAAGATGTTAAATCAGGTTTTGATGATAATGCAGGACTGGAGAACGAGATAAGGGGCAACCTTCTTAAAGCGGGCGGAGCTGCCTTTGTTCCTGAAGATCCCAAAGCTTTTTTTTCAATGGAGGAGGTGGTGAATATCATTACTGACGCCGGCGGTATTCCCTGTTATCCTGTGTTGCTTGATAATCCCCGTGGTGAATTTACTCACTATGAGTCTGATAAAGAATATCTCCTCAGTGAGTTAATAAAAAATGATGTATATGCTCTCGAGCTTATTCCCGGGAGGAATGATTTCAAAATATTAAAAGAGTTTGTGAACTTTTTTCACAAATATGGTTTTGTCATTACTTTTGGCACTGAACATAATACACCTAAGCTTGACCCGTTGAAAATAACCTGCAGAGGCGGAGAGCCTCTTGATGATGAGCTTAAAATGATTAACTATGAAGGTGCAGCCGTCATTGCTGCTCATCAGTATTTGACAGCCATGGGTGAAGAGGGTTACCTGAAAGACAGAAAAGCCAAAACTGATGAAAAGGAATATTTCGCTGAACTCGGGAAAGCAGTAATAGCATATTTTTGTAAAAAATAAAAGAGACACCTTTTCCAAAGGTTAATTTAAATAATTGTTAAGATGACAAAGGAAATAAAGGATCTAATCGAAGTGTCGAGGTTCTATGGCCGGAATAAGGAATATGTGATTGCGGGAGGCGGTAACACTTCTTACAAAGACGATAGATATTTATATATTAAAGCCAGCGGGATCAGTCTTGCATCGATCGGTGAAAGTGGATTTTGCGTGCTTGACCGGGAAAAACTGAATGAAATTTCAAAATTGCAGTTTTCTTCCGATCCCGTGCAACGTGAAGATGAGGTTAAGAATGCATTGCTCAGTGCCAGGAAAGATCCGGCCTCAGGTTTGCGGCCTTCGGTTGAGACCTCCCTTCACAACCTTTTTAGCTACAGGTATGTGGTTCATACTCATTCAACACTGGTCAACGGACTGATGTGCAGTAATGAGGCAGCACAAAGGTGCAGAAGCTTATTTGGTGAAGAGGCTCTTTATGTGCCTTATTCCGATCCCGGCTATACACTCTATACACTTATTGCGGCGGAGATCAGTAAGTATAACGTCAAATTTAACCGAGATCCGCAAATAATATTGATCCAGAACCATGGAGTATTTGTTGCAGCCGATTCCACTGAAGAGATTAATAGTATTTATGAAAGGATCATATGCACGATAAGAGACACTTATAATGTTTTTCCGGAAGAAGAGGAAATTCCTGTCTCCGGCCAAATGTCTGAATTATTACCTGTTGTCCGGATGCTGCTTTCAGACGACAGGATAAAGACAGTAACTGCATTTAACAGTTCATTTATTGCAGAAATCGTTGCCGGCAGCAGTTCATTTGAAAAGGGTATGCCGGGTCCTTTTACCCCTGACCAGATAGTTTATTGCCTTTCGGAGTACCTCTTCGTAGAAAATAAAGGCACTTCAGAAGAAATGGCACCTGAGATCAGCAATAAAATTGAAGATTATAAAAATCGTAAAGGTATTTCTCCGAAAGTGATATTTATTCAGGGAGAAGGAGTGATCGTTGCTGAGGATTCTGCTGTTTCAGCCGGTTACCTGAAAGATATAGTCACTGATTTTTGCAGAATAAGCCGCTTGTCACAGAATTTTGGAGGGCCTAATCCCCTGACACCTTCACAGGTTCAGTTTATTGAAAACTGGGAGGTTGAGAATTACCGTAAAAAAGTATCATTGGGTGCGAACCGTGGGGGAAGGCTCGAAAACAGGATAGTGATAGTTACCGGAGCAGCTCAGGGCTTCGGAGCAGGTATTGCTGAAATGCTCTTTAGCGAAGGGGCTAATATCGTAGTTGCCGACCTTAATGAAGAGAAAGGAGAAGAGTTTACTTCACAGCTAAACGAAAAGCCTTCAAAGAACAGGGCTTTTTTCGTTAAAGTCAATGTGGCTGAGTCCGCCTCTGTGGAGTCGATGATCCGTAAGACTGTTAATCGGTTCGGGGGACTTGATGTTTTAATATCAAATGCAGGTATCCTCCATGCAGGCAGTCTTGATGAAATGGATCAGGCTACCTTTGAACTCATGACTAAGGTGAACTATACCGGTTATTTTCTGTGTGCAAAATATGCTCAGAAAGTTATGAAGATTCAAAACAGGTTCAAGCCGGATTATTTTATGGATATTATACAGATCAACTCTAAATCAGGACTGAAGGGCAGCAACAAGAATTTTGCCTATGCCGGCGGCAAGTTTGGAGGTATCGGATTGACACAGTCATTTGCCCTTGAGCTTATGTCATATAATATTAAGGTTAATTCGGTATGTCCGGGCAACTTCTTTGACGGGCCTCTCTGGAGTGATCCTGAGAAGGGATTGTTTGTGCAATACTTAAATGCAGGTAAAGTTCCGGGCGCTAAAACAATTGCCGATGTTAAAGCGTTTTATGAATTACAGGTTCCTGCCCGCCGGGGATGTAAACCTGAAGATGTTGTTAAGGCTGTACTATATATAATAGACCAGGAATATGAGACAGGACAGGCAGTTCCTGTTACAGGAGGGCAGAATATGCTCAAATAATTTATAAAGACAGAGGTTCAGGAAATAAAAAATCAATAGATATGAAGACAAAAGCAGTTCGTTTATACGGCAAGGAAGACTTGAGGCTCGAGGAGTTCGAACTTCCGCAGATAAAAGATGATGAGATTTTGGCCAGGGTAGTATGCGACAGTATATGCATGTCGAGCTACAAAGCAGCCAGGCAGGGTTCCGGCCATAAAAGGATCCCTGATAATGTAAGTACCAATCCGGTGATGATAGGACACGAATTCAGCGGAGAGATAGTAGAGGTTGGTGCACAATGGAAAGAAAAATTCAGTCCCGGACAAAAATTTTCTATTCAACCGGCTATCTATTATGAGGATGGCCCTTTGGGAGTGCTTAGCGCCCCGGGATACACTTATCCATATATTGGCGGTGATGCTACCTATGTAATCATACCCAGGGATGTGCTGGTGCAGGACTGCCTTCTGGCATATTCAGGTCAGGGCTTCTACCCGGCTTCCCTTGCAGAACCTCTGAGTTGTGTTATCGGAGCCATGCATGCCAATTACCACACTAAACCTGGATCTTATGTTCATCAGATGGAAATTGTTGAAGGCGGCAAGATGGCAATCCTGGCAGGTGTCGGTCCCATGGGACTTGCTGCTATCAATTATGTTGTTAACAGGAAGGACCGCAAGCCTTCGCTGCTTGTTGTTACTGATATTGCCCAGGACCGTCTTGACAGGGCGGCAGAGATCTTTCCTGCCTCATGGGCAAAGGAAAATGGCATTGAGCTGATCTATTTAAATACGGGAAACATTGATGATCCTGTGGGAGAGCTCAAAAAGATCTCGGGCGGTACAGGTTATAACGATGTTTTTGTTTTTGCACCTGTTGCCCCGGTTATTGAACAGGCTGACGCCATCCTTTCATTCGACGGCTGTCTGAACTTTTTTGCCGGACCATCAAATCCTGATTTCACTGCTAAACTGAATTTCTACAATGTTCATTATGCAGCTACCCATATCACCGGTACGTCGGGCGGTAATAATGATGACATGGTGGAAGCCCTCTCCTGTCTGAGCAAGGGACTTGATCCTGCAGGACTGATAACTCATATTGGCGGACTGAATGCTGTGATCGATACAACATTGAACCTTCCGTCTATTCCCGGGGGTAAGAAACTTATTTATACACATAAAAATATACCACTTACTGCAATAGCTGATTTTGAAGAGGCAGGAAAAACAAATCCGCTTTTCGCAGAACTGGCTTCGATAGTTGCCGCGACAAAAGGATTATGGAACATGGAAGCCGAAGAGTACCTGCTTAAGAATGCTCTGGAAATTTGATAATATGTCTGAAAAAAAGGAAGATCTGATGATTGCCCTTATGGCTGCCCGGGCAGGCGCTTCTGTCGTACGGAAGCAGTTTGGCCGTATTGGCAATATGAGGATTAAAGAGAGCTCCAATACTATTGTCACTGATACCGATCTGGCTGCAGAAGAGGCAATTCTTAAGGTGCTCAAGAGAGAGTCAGATTACACTATAGTGAGTGAGGAAAGTGGTATTACTGGGGAATCAGCGGGTCCCCGCTGGATCGTGGATCCCCTCGACGGCACTGCAAATTTTGCCAGGCAAATGCCTCTTTTTGCTGTGTCAGTTGCCCTGGCTGAAGATAATGACCTTATTGCCGGGGTTATAATTGATCCGGTGCATAACGATGAATATTCTGCCTCCCGAAACAGAGGTGCATTTTGTAATGGTTTGATACTTGGACACAAGGTTGTTGATGAACATTTGCCTGCACTCTTTTTAAATCATGGCCATAAAGAAATAGATAAGCAGAGGTTCGCGGAGGTCACCCAAAGATTGTCAAACAAATGCAGCCTCCGGAAACTGGGCACTACAGCCCTGGAGCTGTGCTATGTGGCAAAAGGGATGTTCGATGGATTTATCTGTTCGGGTGATGAACTGTGGGACTTTGCAGCAGGAGTGGTAATAGCGGAGGAAGCGGGATGCCTGTTCACTGACTGGAACGGGAAGGAATGGGACGGCAACTGTAATTTTATTTTGATTGCCCGTCCTGAAATCCATAGCAACCTGACAGATGAAATTAAAGGGTTACAATATTAGTAGAGCTTCAATACCATACCGATCCGCAATACAGAATTTTCATTGAGATTATTTAACGTGCACAGTGAACTGACGGTTGTCTTGAAACGCCGGGAAATTTTCCACAGTGAATCACCATATTTCACTGTATAATGGCGGGGTACCGGTTCATTGGTGCCATAACCTGCCGGCTTCAACATTTGGTGAAGCTCTGAAAGGTTATTGGTTACGGCTACTTCACTTCTGATTGTGCCGGTTTCAAAGTCAAATACCAGTTCCGGATCAAAAGGTTTCTTATTTTCCCTGATCTCAAAATGTAAGTGGTTTGTAGTTGCCCTTCCGGTACTTCCTGCAAGTCCGACCGCCTGCCCCATATTAATGTTTTCTCCGGGACTCACCAGAATAAGGGACAGGTGAGAATAACTCGTTTCAATATTATTCCCGTGATCTATTGAAACCATATTGCCATATCCGTAGTAATATCGTGCACGGGTCACTATTCCATGAAAGGCAGCATATATAGTATCTCCTTTATTCATTTTTATATCAGTGCCTGTGTGCATTCTTCCCGAGCGGGGCCCAAACCTGCTGATGACTTTTCCTGTGCAGGGGAAAGAGAACAATTCAGGAAGATGGCTTCCTTTTGTTGTCTGTTGTTCATAATATAACAGATCTCCGGGCCGTAGTTCAGTTTCCGGTGCAATAAGAAGGATGGAGTCAAATTCACTGAGAGTAACAGGCTTGTCAAAACCGGGAAAGATCAATAATGAATCGGTATTTATATATTGCGCGCTAATTGTGAACAGATTAAAAATTAAAATTTGTATTATAAAAATTATCCGCATCTTTTACTGTTAAAATCAGATCATTTTTTTATAGTGCAATTCTACAAATTTTTTTTGTTTTGGCTGTAAGGTATTTATCTCCTTTTGCCGGTTTTATAGCTGAGACTGCATGCCCTGAATTTTATTAAGGTAAAATTCTGTCGCTTAGTTATTTTAAAGGATATTATGTTTGAATAAATAAAAAGTATTCCATAAATTTAGTGGATATTTTTAAGTTACGCTATAGCTAAAAGGTCTTTTTCGGCAACTATCTCTTTTTGAAAGAGCATTGTTTTCTGTTACAGTCTGACATAAACTATAATACTAATTCAAAATGAAATATTTTAAAAACAGGGATCACAACCAGGGGCGAAGGGAATTCCTTTCTATGATATCAGCAGCAGCAGCTATGGGACTTATGGGTACCACAATCGCGGATGGTGAATTACCGTCAGACAGAGATGTTAAATTCAGACAATCGTCCGGCCCTATGCCAACAATTGTTCTTGGGAAACACATTATCAGCCGCCTGATAAGCGGATGCAATCCTATCCTGGGATATTCTTATATGGGTCCCTTTGCTGACCGGGCTATGAAAGAATATTTCACTCGGGAACGGGTTATCCGATTCCATTATGATTGTGAAAAGGCAGGGATCATTACTCATCAGATGTCATATGTAGGTAATGAAACTTCTCATCATTTGCCCGGACCGGGTTCCGGACGGCAACTTATATGTCTGATGTCTGAAATTGATAAAATAGAAGATGCCATTAAGATCATTAATCCTATTGGCTTGTCACATCATGGTGGTGTTACCGACAGACTGTTTGCCGGGGGAAAATCAGAGGTTGTACACGATTTTGTTAAGGCGGTCAGAGATAAAGGTATACTTGCAGGTGTGTCTGCCCATAACCCTGATTGTATTAAACAAATTGCGGATGAAGATTGGGATGTAGATTTTTTTATGACTTGCTTCTATTTCCTTACCAGAAAAATAGCCGGGAAGGCAGTAGATATTCCAACGCTGGAAATCAGTCATCCGTTTTTTAAAGACGATCCTAAAATTATGGTTAAGGTCATTCAGCAGGTAAAGCAACCCTGCCTGGTTTATAAGATTCTCGGTGCAGGCCGTCAATGTTCCAGTCAGGAGATGGTACGTTCAGCTTTTCAATTCGCTTTTGAGAATATAAAGCCTGTCGATGGCATTATCGTTGGCATGTGTCCCTGGTACTTCGATCAGATAGGGGCAAATGCACAATATGCAAAGGACTTGGGAATGCACAAGTCTTAGTAACATTGCATGACTCATTTTATAAAAGCAAATGTTTAAAAAAGTTTATGTGAGAACGAAGTGCCTCGTCTTCATGACCATGTCAGGAAGGGTTGCATACCTTAAAAAATTAACAATTATAATGAGATGAAACGAGTCATGTACTATCTTACACACAGGAGAAACATTATAAATGACGA
>CAZBWK010000022.1:0-43521 GCA_964495655.1 uncultured Prolixibacteraceae bacterium
TTTTATTTTATTTATAACCACCTCACCAATTTTTGCGAAGACAATACCCGTCAGACCCCCCAGAAGCAGTTGCCGGAAAAACATTGGTAAAATGCTCATAAGACCTGAATCCTGATTAATTACCAGTCCAGTGAATACTATAGTTAATATATAAGCCATAGGATCATTGCTTCCGCTTTCAAGTTCGAGCACGGGCCGGAGATTTCCTTTTAGGGCAAGGCTTTTTGATCTTAATATTGAGAATACTGCTGCTGAGTCAGTTGAGGAAACTATGGATCCAAGCAATAATCCTTCATAAATTGTAAAATCAGTAACTGCCCAAACAAACAAACCTAAAAAAATGGCAGTAAGAATAACACCCAGGGTGGAAAGTGACAAACCCTGCCATAACACTGGTTTAATAGCCTTCCAGTCTGTATCAAGTCCTCCTGAGAAAAGGATGAAATTCAAGGCTACTATCCCGATAAACTGGGTAGTTTTGGGATTGTCGAAGTGAATTTTACCGAGCCCCTCAGAACCGGCAAGCATTCCAATTGTTATAAATAAGAGTAAGACAGGGACTCCAAATTTGTATGATGTCTTTCCTGCAAAAAGTGAAATAAATAAAAGTATTGAACCAATTAATAATATATTCTCAGTTGTTAAAACCATAGATCGATTTTAGGTATAGTTCAAAAATAAAAAAATATTGGGTTTGACGGAGAAAATACAATCTGTTGTAAAACTTATTGATCATTTTGATCTGTATTATTCAGATTGTCGTCAAAATCACTATTATCAGAGAGTCCATCCTCCTCTTCCTCCTCTTCCCAGTCAAATTTATAGCGTCGTATTTTATATTTACTGAAATAAAATGCCATAACTATTCCCGCAACAGCGCCCCATAAATGTCCTTCCCATGAAATCCGGGGATCAATAGGGAATATACCCCATATCAGTCCGCCATACAGGAATACTACAACAACCGAAATTGTCAGCAGTCTGACATCATTTCTGATAATGCCACTTACAAAATGGAAAGCTGCCAAAGCATAAATTATGCCGGAGGCTCCAATATGCCAGGATGGCCGCCCCGCGAACCAGACGGCAAGTCCGGATAAAAAATATAATACAAAAAAAATCGTGTATGAAATTTTCCGGTAATAATAGATGAGTGCAAAAAACAGAATAAAGAAAGGAATAGAATTAGAGATCAGATGATTAATATCGGAGTGTAAAAACGGAGAAAAAATAATACCTTTCAGGCCTTCCGGGTGCAACGGGAAAATTCCCAGCCTGGCAAAGCTTTTTGATGTCGTAAGTTCAAAAATTTTTATTATCCAGAAAACTGCTACAAAAGCTGCAGGTATTAACAGGCTGTGAAAAAATATTTTTTTTTCAATGTCAGGGTCAGGCTTTTTCGGATCACTTGGATAATAGTTGAATATCTTCATTTATCAGACATGAGTGTTTTAATAAGTTCCACAAATTCAAAAATTTCTGTTTTTGTGGTATCATAGGAAGTCATCCACCTCACTTCCGACTCTTTCTCATTCCAAATATAAAAGGAGAAGTGCTCCTGCAGGGGTTTAATTATTTTTTCAGGTACTTTCGCAAATACACCGTTGGCTTCAACAGGTTGTGTAAGCCTGATTTGTGATATTTCGGAAACTTTTTCCGCGAGCAGCCTGGCCATGTTGTTGGAATTCGCGGCAGACTCCCTCCACAAGTCATTTTCAAAATATGCAATAAATTGTGCGCCTATATATCTCATTTTTGAGAATAACTGCATGCATTGTTTCCGGAAGTATTTAGTATTGAGAGCCAGAGCTGGATTAAAGATCAATACAGCTTCACCCATCATCATCCCGTTTTTGGTCCCTCCGAATGAAAGCACATCTACTCCGCAATCTTTGGTGAATGATTTGAAATCCATGTTCAGTGAAACAGCAGCATTGGCAATTCTGGCTCCATCCATATGAAGATGCATTTGGTGTTTGTGAGCCAGATCAGCTAACCTCCTTATCTCTTCCGGCCTGTATACTGTTCCCATCTCTGTTGCCTGGGATATTGAAATTACCTTTGGCTGTGAGTGGTGTTCAAAATCAAATCCTTTAAGATGGTGGCTGACAGTCTCAGGAGTTAATTTGCCGTTTACATGATTTGCCGAAAGTAGCTTGCATCCGGTATATTTTTCGGGTGCACCACACTCATCTTCCTCTATATGTGAGGTTTCTGCACATATTACTGAGTTGAAGCTCCTGGTTATGCTCGATAGTCCTAACACATTGGCACCCGTGCCGTTAAACACAAAAAATACCCGGGTATCCTCTCCGAATCGCTCTTTGAAAATATCAACTGCCTTTTCAGTTACGGGATCATTGCCATAACCGGCCATGTGTCCCTGATTGACATCTTCCATTGCTTTCAGAATAGCAGGATGAACACCTGAATTGTTGTCGCTGGCAAATCCTCGTTTCATAACTCTTTTTTATGTAAAGAAATAAAAAATCGCACTGAAAAAAAATTTGAAAAAATATTTGTTATAAGTATTTTTCATTTAAATTGCTTATTTATAAGTCTGAGAAGCCTTGTTGAAACTGCGGAGCAACAAAGTATCCGGAGGATTTACGGAGTAAATGCCCTGTTAAAATTATAAAACAATCAGATGGAAAAAATAATTATTTTCTGGTTCAGGAGGGATTTAAGGCTGTATGATAATCATGCACTTTTTAAGGCACTAAGTGACGGGTTGCCCGTATTGCCTGTTTTTATTTTTGATAAAAACATATTGGAAAGGTTAAACTCAAAAAATGATGCGCGTGTAAGCTTTATATATTCTGAAATCCTCAAAATTAAAAACAAACTTGAATCCGCAGGAAGCTCCCTGAAGGTATTATACTCTTCACCGGAAAATGCATTCAGGTCACTTCTCAATGAATATTGCACTGTCTCGGTGTATGCCAATAAAGATTATGAACCATATGCCCGCCATAGGGATGAAAAAATTTCCAGACTGCTTTCGGGAAGAGGAGTCCCGCTATATTTATACAAAGACCATTTAATATTTGAAGGGGATGAAATGATGAAAAATGACGGTACTCCCTATACTATATTTACCCCTTATAGCAAGAGATGGAAAAACCTTCTTTTAAGTAATGAAATTGAAATATTCCCATCTGAGAAATTAACATGCAGGTTTCTAAAAACTTCTCCGTTTAAGATGCCGGAACTCAATGAAGCAGGATTTACGCAAAGTACTACGATAATACCGGTTCCTGAAATATCAGAAACGTTGATCAGGAACTATGCCGCCACGCGGGATATTCCAGATGTTCGGGGGACTTCCCGTGCAGGAGTTCATTTACGTTTTGGCACTTTAAGCATCAGATATTTAGCACGAAGGGCTATTGCCTGGTCTGATGTGTTTTTAAACGAACTGATCTGGAGGGATTTTTTCAGCTCTGTTCTGTGGCATTTCCCAAAGGCAGCTGAAAATTCGTTTAATTACCGTTATGATTTTATTAACTGGCGGAATGACGAAGATGAATTTGAACGCTGGCAATACGGACAAACAGGTTATCCATTCGTTGATGCGGGGATGAGGGAGCTTCTTGAAACAGGTTTTATGCATAACAGGGTACGAATGGTTACTGCAAGTTTTCTGGCAAAGCACCTGCTGATTGACTGGAGATGGGGCGAGGCCTGGTTTGCAGAACACCTGCTCGATTTTGACCAGTCTTCAAATAATGGCAACTGGCAGTGGGCAGCAGGTTCAGGATGTGATGCAGCGCCCTATTTCCGGATATTTAATCCCTTCAACCAGCAGAAAAGATTCGATCCTGATATGAAGTATGTAAAAAAATGGGTGCCGGAAGTCAATTCTCCTGAATATCCGGAGCCGCTGGTTGATCATGTCTATGCTCGAAAAAGAGCCCTTGAATATTATCAGTCAGCATTGAAAGAATTCAGGTAGTCAGATTTTTTTAAGTGCTGAAGAATCAGCCTCTTTTGATTTTAATGAACTCTTTGTTAATAAGTTTTATCCTCAGAAAAAATAGAATTGTGTATATTTGGCTGATTAGGAAAGATCACTTATAAATGGAGAATTTTATTGTTTCAGCAAGAAAATACAGACCGGATTCATTTGATAGTGTTGTTGCACAATCATCTATAACAGCAACCTTAAAGAATGCAATAAAAAATAATCAACTTGCCCATGCGTATCTTTTTTGCGGTCCCAGGGGTGTGGGTAAAACCACTTGTGCAAGGATATTTGCCAAAACAATAAATTGTTCAGATCTTTCTCCTGAAACAGAAGCCTGCAATAAATGTGAATCCTGTAACGCTTTTAATTCAAGTCGTTCGTTTAATATTCATGAGCTGGATGCAGCTTCCAATAATTCAGTCGATGATATCAGGATGCTGATAGACCAGGTTCGTATCCCTCCTCAGGTTGGCAGATACAGTGTGTATATAATAGATGAGGTGCACATGCTCTCACCTCAGGCATTCAATGCTTTTCTGAAAACACTTGAGGAACCGCCGAAACATGCTATCTTCATTCTGGCTACAACTGAAAAGCATAAGATTATACCTACTATTTTGTCGCGATGCCAGATATTTGATTTTACAAGAATTGACATTGATGATATTACCGGTTATCTGGAGTATGTTGCTAAAAATGAAGGAGTAACAGCTGAAAAAGAGGCCCTTAATGTTATTGCAAGGAAGGCAGACGGGGCAATGAGAGACGCTTTGTCTATATTTGATCAGATAGTTAGTTTTACTGGTAACAATATAGCATACCAGGATGTAATTAAAAATCTGAATGTTCTTGATTTTGATTACTATTTCAGGCTGGTGGATCATTTTCTAAACAATCATGTATCAGAAATACTCATGATCTTTAATGAAGTCCTGAATAAAGGATTTGACGGACATCACTTTATCAACGGACTTAGTGATCATTTGAGAAATATACTGGTCTGTAAAGATCAGGTTACGTTGCAGTTACTTGAAGTGGGCGGTGAAATTAAAGACCGCTATAAAGTACAGGCAGCATCGTGTGATAATGATTTCCTGCTTCAAGCGCTGGATATAAGTAATGATTGTGATATACAATATAAAATTGCGCAGAATAAGAGACTCCTGGTTGAACTGGCTTTGATTAAGATAGCCCAATTGACAAAAAAAAAAACTTAACAGGTAACGAGGTCCCCGGGGATATACTATTGCCGGTATTTTCTGAATTAAAAACTGAAAAAAAGACTGAAAAGCTACCCTTGCCACCTGAACCTGCTAAAAGCTCTGCCTCCCCCAGACCGGTTAAGAAATTTTTACGCGATAAAGAGGCTCCCTCAATAAAAGATGCACTTGCCGGTAAGCTGCAGAATGATATTATTTCTCCTGCTGAACAGCATATATCCTATTCTGATAAAGGTGACAGAAATGTTTTTACTCAGGAGGAGTTAAAGAAGAAATGGGATGAGTTTGTTCAGAAACTGGGCGAAAGGCCAAATCTTCAATCTACGCTATCTAAGGTCCCCTCAGTCGGTGATAATTTTAAACTGTTTCTCGAAGTAGATAATTCTGTGCAGCAAGATCTGATAAACAGCATAAAACCTGAATTAGTTGCCTGGTTACGAAAGGAACTTAACAACTCTCAAATAAAATTGAAAATCGTAATTGCAGAACAGGAACAGGAAAAGATCATTTATTCAGATAGAGATAAATATATCGAAATGGTGAGGAAAAATCCAAAGCTCGAACTCCTGAAAAAGAAATTTAATCTTGATTTCGATTAGTCTGGTTCCGGATTCCTTATCTTAAACGCTGAAGAGTTTAATAACTGCAGCCTGTCATATTAACAGTTCAGGGCGCTAACCTCTCTTTTTTCCAGCTGTTGCCGGTTTTTCTATATACGATACGGTCGTGAAGCCTGTTCGGACGGCCCTGCCAAAACTCAATCCTGACCGGGGAAACAATATATCCTCCCCAGTGGGAGGGGACAGGCGGTTTCTTAAGTTTATTCTTCAGGCTCCATTCCCTGAATTTTGTTTCCAGATACTGTCGTGAAGGTATTAAACTGCTTTGATCTGATATTATTGAGGCTATTTGACTGTTCAGGGGCCTGGAATGAAAATATTTTTTTGAAAATTCCCTGCTTGTTTTTTCCGCATACCCGGTAATCATAACCTGACGCTCAAGAGAAGCCCAGAAGAAATGTAATCCTACTGCAGGTATTTTTTCTATGGATCTGCCTTTGTGTGATTGATAATTTGTGAAAAATACAAATCCATGTTCATCAAAATATTTTAAAAGCACAATGCGTGAATCCGGGAAACCATCATAACCGTATGTTGAAAGAGACATAGCTGTGGGTTCCTTCTCTTCTGAGTGAAGGGCCTCGTCCAACCACTTATGAAATTGCCTTACAGGATCCTTATCACTCGTGCTGAGACTTATCCCCGGAAAATCATATTCATTTCTTACGGAATCAATTTTCATGTGCAATGAAATTTATCTTACAGGATTGTGAACATTTTGTTCTAATATATGTTCAAATATAAGACAAAAAAGTATTTTGTTTATAACAATAAATGACAGTTTTCGTGAATTTTTTTTAATTAATTTATTGACAAGTAATTATAAAATTTTAAACAATGAAAAAGTTAATTGTGCTTTTAATGGTCTCTTTTTTTATTCCAATGTTAGCTTCTTCAATTGGAATAGGAAGTAAGGCAACGCTCACTGATGTTAAGATGACGGATATATCGGGCCAAAAGGTATCTTTGGCAGATGTTGCACAGGAGAACGGCCTATTGGTAATTTTTTCAAGCAATACCTGTCCGTTTGTTTTGCAATGGGAAGGGAGGTATCCTGAAATAAAAGCCTGGGCAGACAACCATAAGGTTGGTATGATCTTATTGAATTCTAACTATCAGAACCGCAATGGGGTGGATTCTTATGAAAAGATGCAGGAGCATGCAAAGTCTAAAAATTACAATTTTTATTATGCAGTCGATGAGGAGAGCAAAATAGCCAATGCATTCAGCGGTCAGACCACCCCGCATGCTTTTTTATTCGATAAGGAGATGAAGCTTGTTTATAAAGGAGCTGTTGATGATAATTATAAAAGTGCAGTGGATGTAAAGCAGGCATATGTTAAGGATGCTATTGCAGGTATGGTAAAAGGCGAAAAAATAAAAATTGCCGAAACAAAACCGCTTGGGTGCAGTATTAAAAGAAAGCCGGATTAATTAATATCAATTTTGCCGGCAGAAAAAAAGCTGAAATTAACTTTGCCGTATTTGCGTATCTCACTGAAATTATGAATTTTGGAAAAATCATAATTGCGGGGATGCTCTAATATCATGATCCCGTCGGTGTTTAATAGATCTGCATTAAGAATTAAGAAAGGCAGATCAGTTATCCTTTCCATTTCAAAAGGGGGATCAAGAAAAATTATATCAAATTTCGATCTGCAGTGTTTTATAAATTTATATACATCATCTCTGTAAACGTTAGCATTTGAGATATTCAGTTTCCGGATCACCTCTCTTATAAAGCGGATATGGACAGGGTTATTTTCGACAAAGACAACTTCAGTGGCACCGCGACTGATAAACTCATAGCCTATACTTCCGGTACCTGAAAAAAGATCAAGTACTTTCATTCCTTCAAAATTATATCGGTTTGAAAGGATGTTGAACAGTGCTTCTTTAGCAAGATCGGTTGTTGGGCGGGCTGAAAATTTTTTACCCGGGTTAAAAATACGTCCTTTATATTTACCACCTGCAATGCGCATTTTCACACTATGGTTATGAAACGGTGCATCTGACCTAAAAAGATTTCCGGATTGAAGTTTACCTGAGGTTTGATATAACAACTATCTCCTGTATGGTGATCCAACTTGTTGCATATCTCAGCTCCAATCTCTCCTGCCAGAAGGAGTTCTGTATTCCTGTAACTTATATTATTAGCCTTCAGGATTGACAAAACATAGAAAATTACATCATCTGCATTAGTATAGTTATGACAATTGACCGACCTCAGCTCCCTGTTACTGTATAAAATATTGCAAAAGTAATTATTGTCAAAATAGAGGGCCATGACTACATTGTCATCTTTAAGATATGGTTGTATTTTTTTGTTCACCGCTGTTACAGGATGTACAATATGACATTCAGTGAATTTTTGGACAGCGTCCTTTAAAAATTGTTCATGAACCGTGAATATCAGGTTACATCTGTTTTCAGGCCAGTAATTATCCTGTGTCGTATAGCTGTTCTGTTTGCCAAATAACAGGTTTATTACTTCATCTTGTTTTTCATAGCTGTAAAAATCACCCGGAAGGATAGTTATTTTGTCTGAAAAACAGATTATTCTGACCCCTGCATAGGACTTTTCAAAATAGTCATGGTTTGATAACCATTCACTAAACCTGCGGCCCAGAAATTTATCAGAGCTTATTTTTACGGGGTGCTTTTCCAGAACCAAAAGCCGGTTATTATGGGTAACAGAAAAATAAAATCCATCCAGGCTTACCTGGATGGATAGTAAATATTCTTTTGTGTTGTTTATATCGAAAGCCTTATCTGCTATGAGTTCAGACATTCTTATTATTCCCAGTTTCCGGCATTATTAACTGTTTCGGTCAGAGAACCAACTTTTAGCCCCGGATATTTTTCATTTAACCTGCTTTTCTCATTCAGGTTTATAACATACTGTCTGTCCAGTCCTCTTAAAATAATGTTATTATGCGCCTTTGCTTCAAAGACAGGTACTTTAATGCCTGATCCGGTAGTAATGACATTAGATCCAAGCTTAAACTCAGCAACCGTATCAGGAACTGGTATATATTTAAGCTGATCAGGATTGAAATTACCACTAAAAACTGATTCAAGTACACTGACTCTTACTGTATCACGAATTATTAATCCAAGGCTTATTGCTTTCCTTTCCGTGATGCCGGCTTCGATCATGCTGTCGGTTAATTCACCTATTTTTCTTACATTCCGTACTGAGTCTGTTTTTACGAAATCAATAAGAGTATCCCAACTGCCTGTGAACCGTCCATATACATCTTTATATGCCAACTGGGCTTTCCTGATATCTTTCAGCCTTTGAATTGTAGCATCATATCTGGCAGTTTTTGCTTTTTCAAAATCGATTGGGTTCTGAATACTTTTATATATTAAGTAAGATAGCCCGATCGCAACAATAACAAGTAAAATCTGAATAACAGTTCTCATTTTTATATTTTTAATATGTTTATCGACGAATGATTGCAAATTTATAAAAAAAAATAAATTACCTTAACTTAAGGATTGTTATTTTAGCAGGTATGATAAAAAATCATGTTAAAAGCTTATTAATTAAAAATTTAAATTTCACTCCTACACAAAGCCAGTCGCTGTTGACAGAGGGATTATCGGAATTTATATCCTCAAATGAAATTAAAGAGGTCGTTTTGATCAAAGGTTTTGCCGGGACAGGAAAGACAACAGTGATAAGCTCCCTTTATCAAACTCTGGTCTCTCTGGGTATACAACCTGTGCTGATGGCGCCTACAGGCAGGGCGGCAAAGGTTATGGCCGGTTATACCGGAATGCCTGCCTATACTATTCATAAGATCATTTACAGGCAGAAATCATCTTCCGACGGAACAGGAAGTTTTGTGATTGATAAAAATTTTTACAGAAATACTTTTTTTATTGTTGATGAGGCGTCGATGATTTCAAATCAAAACAGTGAGAATTCTGTTTTTGGAAGCGGTCGTCTGCTTGACGATATGCTTGAGTTTGTGTTTTCAGGTGTAAATTGCAGGCTTATACTAACAGGCGACACGGCACAGCTGCCTCCGGTGGGAATAAGTGTAAGTCCGGCCCTTGATCCCTATACACTGAAAAAGTACGGACTCAAAATAAAGGAGTTTATTCTTACAGATGTAGTCCGACAGGCTGAAGGCTCCGGTATATTGTCGTGTGCTACACTAGTAAGAAAGCAAATTGAAGATTCCGGAAATTCGGGGTTTTTCAATATGCAGATTGGATCTTTTTCAGATGTTGAAAGAATTTCAGGAATGGACCTTACTGAATACCTGACAAGTTGTTATGACAAGTACGGACTGTTTGAGACCGCAGTTGTTACCCGGTCAAATAAGAGGGCAAACTTATTTAATAAAGGCATCAGAAGTTCAATTCTTTACCGGGAAGAAGAAATTGAAAGGGGTGATATTTTAATGGTAGTAAAAAATAACTATTATTGGAACAGTGATACACCAGGACTGGATTTTATTGCTAACGGCGATATTGCGGAGGTTGTATCAATAAAAAGTTACGAAGAGCTTTATGGTTTCCGGTTTGCAAATGTCCGGCTCCGGTTTATTGATTATGACGATGTTGAGATAGTTGGTAAGATTTTTCTTGATACTTTGTATTCCGAAACAGCATCAATGTCTGCAGGTCAGAACAAGAAACTTTTCGATGCGGTTGCCGGGGACTATACAGAGTATAAAAATAAGCGGCACAGGTGGGATAAAATAAGACAAAATCCATATTTTAATGCTTTGCAGGTAAAATTTGCCTATGCCCTTACTTGTCATAAGGCACAGGGTGGCCAATGGAAAGCTGTTTTTGTTGATCATGGTTATCTGGTGGAAGAGATGCTGGATCATGAATACTACCGGTGGCTTTATACAGCATTTACCAGGTCTGTTGAAAGGTTATTCCTGGTAAATTTCAATTCGGGATTTTTTGAATCTCCTGCCTGATGGATTATTTTGTGACTTTATAAGTGTGTCCGTCAACAGCAGCATCTGTTTCAGGGAAAATAGCCCTTGCTTCCCTGAGGAATACCTCAATTTCTTTATAACGGGCTGAAAAATGTCCCAGAATCAGCTTTTTTGCATTAGCCCCCTTTGCAATTCTGGCAGCATCCAGCGCTGTTGAATGAAAGGTGTTTTCAGCCCACTCTTTTAACTCTTCAGTGAAAGTGGCTTCATGATAGAGCAGATCAACATTTTTAATTGTTTTTATAATTTCCGGATACCATGCGGTATCTGAACAAAAGGCATATGACCGCGGGGGCAGGGGAGGCGTTGTCAGCTGGTTGTTTGGAATCAGCTTTCCGTCATCAGTAATGAAGTCAGCTCCTTTTTTTATCTTTTTAATCTCTGCGACAGGAATTTTATACTTTTCAATATATTCTTTAATTATATTGAGCTCCCTGTCAGCTTCTTTAAACAGGAATCCGCAGCACGGTACGCTGTGCCGGAGAGGAAATGAGTATACTTCAACCTTATCATCAGAGAAGATCTTTTGAGGCGTCTTAAAATTTAAAGGATGAAAAATAATTTTGAATTGCAGCTCTTTTTTAAGGAATTCCAGCTGAGGCTGGATCAACTCTTTCAGTTGTGAATGTGAATAGATATGAATATCATTCCGGATACCAAGAAGGTTAAAAGATGATATCATTCCGATTAAGCCATAATAATGATCACCATGCAAATGTGATATCAGGATATGCCTTATCTTTCCGAATCCGATTTTTTGTCGTCTGATTTGTATCTGGGCACCCTCTCCACAATCTGTCAAAAAATACCGCCCATGTGCATTTATCACCTGGGCGGTAGGATATCTGTCGGATGTTGGTGTAGCAGAACTGCTTCCCAGAATTGTTACTTCAAAAGGCATTTCTGCTTAAAGTTTCATCTTTTTTTCTAAAAGGTCTTCCGCCTCCCCGACGGTGTTAGTTATCAATAATACTGTATGTAGCATTGATATCCTTATCAGGTAGTCGACATCAGGCTGTAAACCGCAAATTATGAATGTACCTATAGCATTTTCACATAAACGATTACCAACCAGTACTGTTCTCAAACCTGTCGAATCGCAGTATGTACACTTTGTCAGATCAAGTACAATATTCTTTTCTCCATTGTTATTCAGGTATATCAATTCTGCTTTTAAATCTGCAGCAGAATTGATATCCAGCCTTTCAGAATTAACCCTGACAAGGGTGTAATTTTTATTTTTAAGAATTTCGGAAGCCATGTGACAATTTACGAAAAACCTTTGAAAAAATTATTAACCGTTCGGGAATTATTTATTTTTTTTCTCTTTCTCCTCCATCTGTGTTTTTAGTGCAGCCAGTTCGGTTATATCTCCAAGAGTAGTTTTTTCAATATTGTCGGATACCGATTGCACACTCTTTTTCCCGGCACGCGATGCTTTCCTTTTCGTTGTGTTCGCGGCACGTTTTGCGTCTTCGTAAATTCTTGAATGAGAAACAATTATTCGTTTTGCAGACTTATTGAATTCTATAACTTTAAAATCAAGTTTTTCATCTTGTTTAGCCTGTGTGCCATCCTCTTTTACAAGGTGGCGCGGTGTGGCAAATCCTTCAACTCCGTATGGTAAAGCAATAACTGCACCTTTATCCATAAGATCAATTACAGTTCCTTCATGGATCGAATCTGTGGTGAATATAGTTTCAAATACTTCCCAGGGATTTTCTTCCAGCTGCTTATGGCCCAGACTCAGTCTTCTGTTTTCTGAATCGATGTCCAATACCACCACTTCGATCTCTTCTCCAACAGAGGTGAATTCTGAAGGATGCTTGATCTTTTTCGTCCAGCTAAGATCTGAAATGTGGATAAGCCCGTCAACGCCCTCAGTTATTTCAACAAATACACCAAAATTGGTAAAGTTTCTTACGATTGCTTTATGTTTGGAGCCGACTCCGTATTGCTCTTCAATTCTTCCCCACGGATCTTCTTTTAGCTGCTTCATGCCTAATGACATTTTGCGCTCTTCGCGATCAAGTGTCAGGATAACAGCTTCCACTTCCTGGTTAACCTTAAGGAAATCCTGGGCACTGCGAAGATGCTGACTCCACGACATTTCTGAAACATGAATAAGTCCTTCAACACCGGGTGCAATTTCAACAAATGCACCATAGTCAGCCAATACAACCACTTTACCCGTAACTTTGTCACCGACTTTAAGGTTTTCATCCAGTTTATCCCATGGATGAGGTGTAAGTTGCTTTAATCCCAGTGCAATACGTTTTTTATCATCATCGAAGTCAAGAATTACCACATTTAATTTCTGGTCAAGCTCAACTATTTCGCTCGGATGAGATATGCGACCCCATGAAAGGTCTGTTATGTGGATCAGTCCGTCTACACCGCCAAGGTCCATGAATACACCGTAGGATGTAATATTCTTGACAGTCCCTTCAAGTACCTGTCCTTTTTCAAGCCTTGCAATGATCTCTTTTTTCTGCTGTTCCAGTTCGGCCTCTATCAGTGCTTTGTGCGAAACTACTACGTTTCTGTATTCATGGTTGATTTTAACAACCTTGAATTCCATAGTTTTGTTCACAAAGACATCATAATCCCGAATCGGCTTAACATCAATCTGAGATCCCGGCAGAAATGCTTCAATGCCAAAAACATCCACGATCATACCGCCTTTTGTACGGCACTTAATGTAACCTTTAATAATTTCATCCTTTTCCAGAGCTTCGTTCACACGTTCCCACGACCTGGTTGCCCTGGCTTTTTTGTGAGAAAGGATCATCTGCCCTTTCTTATCTTCCAGACTTTCGATATATACATCTACTTGATCGCCAACTTTCAGGTCAGGATTGTATCTGAATTCATTAAGACTTACAATCCCGTCTGATTTATAGCCTATATCAACAACTACTTCACGTTTGTTTAAAGCTATTACTGTACCTTCAAGTACCTCTTTTTCAGTTACAGTGTTCAGAGTGTTATTATATAGTTCTTCAAGATCAGCTCTCTGCTTTGACGAGTATGATTCTTCTGAGTCATCAAGCGAGTCCCAATCAAATTCATCTGTTGATGTCTGATTGTCGATTTTATCTTCAGCAGTGACTTTTTCTGTCTCTTCGGAGACTGTCTGTTCTTTTTTGTTGCTTACTTCTGAATCAGCACTATTGTCTGCTTCTTCATTTTCTGCTTTTGTTTCTGCCGGCTCTTGATCGCCGGCATCGTTGTCTGAAGCTATATCTTCTTTTGCTTCATTGTCTGTGGTTTGTTCCTGTTTGTCTGGTGCAGGATTTATTTCTTCTGCTTCACCAGAGACCTCTTCTTCAACGGTTTTCCCTGCATTAATCTCTTCCTGTCCGGCAGAGTCAGTATCATTTAAGTTTTTAACTTCCTGATCTGCATTTTCAATTTTCTTTTCAGTCATGTAATAAATAATAAATTAATAAGTTAGACATTATATTTGTTATAAATCGCGCGCAAAAATATAACTTAATTAACTTATTTCAAAAGTTTTCATCATTTTATTTTTATTACTTTTGAATGAATTTTAGCAGACTATTTCTTCGTAAGCGGCTTTTTTGCTTTCTTTTTCAACGAATGAATAAAGTATGACAGGAATTAATATTAAGGGTATTTAACCCGAATAAAATAATTGATTATTAAATTTTTAACTAAGTTATTTTCGAATGAAGGGAATTATTCTTGCCGGAGGCCTTGGTACACGCCTTTATCCAATAACCCGTGCCATTTCAAAGCAGATATTGCCTGTATACGACAAGCCAATGATCTATTATCCCTTATCTGTGCTTATGCTGGCAGATATTCGTGATATACTTATCATTTCGACACCTGATGATATCTGTTTTTATGAGAACCTTTTTGGTGACGGCCTGCAACTGGGATTGAATATTTCATATAAGGTACAACCTTCTCCGGGAGGATTGGCACAAGCTTTTATCCTGGGCAGCGAATTTACAGGCAATGACAGTGTGTGCCTTATACTGGGAGACAATATTTTTTACGGATATAATTTTCGCTCTATACTTAGCGAGGCTGCAAAATTAGACGACGGAGCATTGGTTTTCGGATATTATGTGAAAGATCCTGAAAGGTATGGAGTGGTGGAATTTGATGACGACGGAAAAGTTATTTCTATCGAAGAAAAACCTCAAAATCCTAAATCCAACTATGCTGTTACCGGCCTGTATTTCTATTCGAATGATGTTGTGGATAAAGCTTTAAAATTAAAACCTTCAACCAGGGGTGAGTTGGAGATCACTGATATTAACCGTCTCTATCTGGAGGAAGGCAGATTGAATGTTAAGCTGCTGGGGAGAGGATTTGCCTGGCTGGACACAGGAACTCATGACAGCCTGTTGCAGGCTTCAAATTTTATTGCTACTATTGAGCAGCGGCAGGGCCTTAAGGTTTCTTGCATTGAAGAGATTGCATATAAACGTGGATTTATTACCAGGGAGCAATTGATTGAACTTGCAAAACCACTTTCGGGTAATCAGTATGGTGAGTATCTTTTAGATCTTGCAGGAAAACAGATAGTAACGTTTTAGTGAGATGGAACAGGTGGTTTGTTTTTGAATATTTACAATTATAGTGATTAACGTTTGTTGAAATTATATGAGAGTTACTGAAACTGAAATTCCGGGACTGCTGATTATCGAACCCCGGATATTTAACGATGCGAGGGGTTATTTTTTTGAATCTTACAGAGAAGAGTTGTACAGGAGCTTTGGTATAACATCAACTTTTGTGCAGGATAATGAATCTCAATCAGTTAAAGGGGTGGTTCGCGGACTTCATTATCAGCTGGCTCCCTATACGCAATCAAAACTTGTGAGGGTTGTCTCCGGCAGGGTATATGATGTTGCTTTAGACCTGAGAAAAGGATCTCCTGCATTCGGACAATGGTTCGGAATTATACTGGATGATATCGATAAAAAGCAGCTGTTCATACCTAAAGGATTTGCACATGGCTTTTCTGTTCTCAGCGAAACGGCAGTCTTTTCTTATAAATGCGATAATGTTTATAATAGTAATTCAGAAAGGGCAGTTAACTTAAATGATCCTGAGCTGGCAATAGACTGGATGCTTGGATCTGAAAAACCTGTTGTGTCGGATAAAGATTTAGCAGCTCCTGTAATGGCCGACGCAGAGATGAATTTTATTTTTAAAATATAGTATGAAGATATTGGTCACCGGTGCATACGGACAGTTAGGAAGTGAGTTGAAAGAAAGATCTGTTGACTTTCCGGACCGGAAATTTATATTTACTGACATTGATTCTCTGGATATAATTGATAATAACATGGTTGAGGCATATTTCAGAGATAAACGGCCTGACTTTATAATTAATTGCGCGGCATATACTGCGGTCGATAAGGCTGAGAGTGATCCTCATCTGGCAGAGAAGGTCAATTCACTGGCTCCCGGATTTTTGGCAAAAGCGGCAAAACGGCTGCATGCCGGAATGATTCATATATCGACTGACTATGTGTATAGCGGCGAATCCTTTATACCTTATAATGAAGCAGATCCTGTTAATCCTCAAACTGTTTACGGGAAGACCAAGCTCGAAGGAGAGAGGCTTTGCCTTGCCGGAAATCCGGACACGGTCATTATCCGGACCTCCTGGTTATACTCTTTCTATGGTAATAATTTTGTTAAGAAAATTCTTCAGCATGGTGAGCTTAACAGTCAGGTGAAAGTAGTTTTCGATCAGACAGGTACACCAACATGGGCTTCGGATCTGGCTGCCGCTGTAATTGCAATTACTGAAAAATTTGCAGAAAACCGGAAATATTTTATTCCCGGCATTTATAATTTTTCTAACGAAGGTGTTGCAAGCTGGTACGATTTTGCAAAGGCTGTTTTTGAAATTTCCGGTATTGATTGTGACGTGATACCTGTCCTTTCTTCTGAATTTCCGACACAGGCAACGCGGCCTCACTATACTGTGTTAAATAAATTCAAAATTAAGACTACATTTGGAATTGATATCCCTTATTGGAAAGAGAGTCTGAAAAAATGTCTGAATAAAATACAAAATATAAAATAGATGAAAAAACAAGAATTAATACTGCAAGTCAGAGAGAGGGCTCAGGAATGGCTGTCGGCAATGTATGACGAAGAAACCCGTAAAGAGGTTCAAAGACTTTTGGAGAATGATGATCCTGCAGAACTGATAGATGCTTTTTATAAAGATCTTGAATTTGGCACAGGAGGTATCCGGGGAATTATGGGGGTTGGCACTAACCGTATTAACAAATATACTGTGGGTGCCGCTACGCAGGGATTATCTAATTATCTGAAAAAAATTTTTTCAGAACTTGATCAGATCAAGGTTGCAATTGCACATGACTGCCGGAATAACAGCCGTTTTTTTGCTGAAAGCAGTGCAGGCATATTTGCTGCAAACGGAATAAAAGTATTTCTTTTTGATGATCTTCGGCCTACTCCTGAGTTGTCATTTGCCATACGAGAACTGAATTGCCAAAGTGGTATAGTTATTACCGCCTCCCATAATCCTAAAGAGTATAATGGTTATAAGGCATACTGGGACGACGGCTCCCAGATAGTAGCCCCTCATGATGTCAATATTGTAAAGGAGGTACTTGAAATAAAACCAGGGGATATAAGCTTTGACGGACCAGACGGGCTAATTGAAATTATAGGAGAAGATATAGATAACAGGTTTTTAGAGAAAGTAAAAAGTGTTTCTCTCTCCCCGGAAGTGGTTTCAAAGCATAAAAATATTAAAATAGTATATACTCCGATTCACGGAACAGGTGTACGGTTAATACCGGCAGCATTGCGCAAATTTGGTTTTGCCAATATAATAAATGTTCCGGAGCAGGATGTGGTAAGTGGTAATTTTCCCACTGTTATTTCACCAAACCCCGAAGAAGAAGCGGCAATGGAAATGGCCATAAAGAAAGCCGCGGAAGCAGATGCAGATGTGGTAATGGCTTCTGATCCTGATGGTGACAGAATAGGGGTGGCAGTGAAAAACAGAGAAGGGAAGTATGTCATTATTAATGGTAACCAGACAGCTATACTCTTTATATATTATATAATTACCAATTTGAAAGCATCAGGTTCTCTGAAAGGTAATGAATATATTGTAAAAACTATTGTTACCACTGAGATGATCACTGAAATAGCCGGGAGAAACGGCATAGAGTATTTCGATGTATATACGGGATTTAAATATATTGCAGAGATAATCAGGGAGCAGGAAGAGTATAAAAAATATATTGGCGGGGGCGAAGAGAGTTTTGGTTTTCTGCCTGCCGATTTTGTGAGAGATAAAGATGCAGTTTCTTCATGTGCACTAATGGCAGAGATTACAGCATGGTCAATTGATCAGGGTAAGTCATTGTTTGAGTTGCTGCTGGATATTTATCTTGAATATGGCTATTCAAAAGAGAGAATGAAGTATATAGTTAGGAA
Organism: uncultured Prolixibacteraceae bacterium; assembly: GCA_964495655.1. Classification (GTDB taxonomy): domain Bacteria; phylum Bacteroidota; class Bacteroidia; order Bacteroidales; family Prolixibacteraceae; genus JAAYJR01. The sequence goes on from CAZBWK010000022.1 coordinate 18,251, forward strand.
AGGGAAAAGCGGGGCTGAGGAGATCCTGAAGATAATGAGCGATTTGAGAAATAATCCCCCTGAATCTTTGGATGGATCACCTCTGGAACTGGTTAAAGATTATTCCACCCTGACAGAAAAAAATCTGATAACCGGCCGGCAAAAGAAAATAGACCGGAAGACTACCTCCAATGTACTTCAGTTTTTTACCGTTGACGGCTCCAAGATATCAGTAAGGCCCTCCGGAACTGAACCTAAAATTAAGTTCTATTTTGAGGTGAAAGGAGATCTTGCCTCACGTGATAAGTTTTATGAGGCGGAAGCCGAAGCTGAAGCTAAGATAGACAGGATAATGAAAGATCTCGGAGTGTGAAGTGTATTTTATCAGAAAATTAATAACATACGGAACTCGCATATGTATTAATCATACCCTAAGATGATCTTACAATTATGCTCGTTTCATTGAAAATTCTAGAGTCAATTTAATTATTTTAAAACATTTATTGAGATGCAAAGAATAAAAATAAGTCTGCTGCTGATGTGTATTATTACGCTGGGTGTAAATGCCCAGACTGAAGGGCCTGCCCCAATGAAACCTGAAATGACAGAGATATGGGATCCGGAAGTAACTGTGGTGACACCAGGAGAGTCTCCTGTGGATCCGCCTTCTGATGCAATTGTTCTTTTCGACGGTGTCAACCTCGAAAATGAGTGGACTGACAGCAAAGGAGGCAAACCCGGGTGGAAGGTTGAAAACGGATGTGCAACGGTTGTTAAAGGTACCGGAGTTATCAGGACAAAGCGTGTATTTCAGGATTTTCAGCTTCATATAGAATGGCGGACACCTGAAGAGATAACCGGGCAGAGCCAGGGCAGAGGCAACAGTGGAGTTTTCCTGCAGGAACGTTATGAAGTTCAGATACTTGACAGCTATAATAACAGAACATACAGGAACGGCCAGGCCGGCAGCCTGTATAAACAACACGCACCACTGGTCAATGCCTGCAAAAAGCCCGGTGAGTGGCAGGTGTATGATATAATATATACGGCGCCCAGGTTTAACAGGGATGGTACCTATTTTACCCCTCCTGTCGTTACTGTGTTACATAACGGTGTGCTGATACAAAACAGTGTAAAACTGCGCGGACCGACAGAATTTATCGGAATACCTGAATACAGTATAGAACAACACGGGCCTGGCAGCATTGTTCTGCAGGACCATAGTAATCCTGTAAGTTTCAGAAATATATGGATAAGGGAGCTGTGAGATTTAAAAATGATCCGGGAAAGTCTCTTTACTGAATCATTTTAATCTTTCCCGGAATAATTTTTTGAATTTCAAAATTTTCGGACTGACAATAAACTGGCAATAAGGTTGTTCCTTATTTTGAGCAAAGTAATCATGGTGATAATCTTCAGCTTCGTAAAAGGCTTTAAAAGGTTCAATCTCTGTAACAATTGGCATATTAAATACTTTCTCAGCTTCATATTGCTCAATAATGCTTTCTGCTGACTTTTTTTGCTCTTCAGAGTGGAAAAAAATGACTGACCGGTACTGGGTGCCTGTATCAGGCCCCTGCCGGTTCAGGGTTGTGGGATCATGCGTCATGAAAAATACTTCAAGTATTTCAGATATGGCTATTTGTTCAGGATTATAAGTAATCTGCACCACCTCGGCGTGTCCGGTAGAACCGGTGCATACCTCTTTGTAGGAGGGATTTTTAACAGTGCCTCCGCTATAACCGGGAACTACTTTAATAACGCCTTTTAACTCTTTAAATATAGCTTCGGTGCACCAAAAACATCCTCCTCCGACTGTAATTACATGAGAGGTATCATTTTGTTCTGAATTTAAATTCATGGTAAATAAAAATGATATGATTAAAATGAATGACATGTTATTTAAAAACCGATTGTATTTTATTAAGGTCAAGCCCAAACAGCCGGTATGTCAGCCGGGTCAGTTCCTCCTCATCTCCCTGCATATGCATTACCCGTTGAGTATGAGTCAGTGATTCGCCCGGTTTTAGCTCTGCTGCCCGGGAGGAAGTTTCTATTTCATAAAAGGGGCCCATTATGGAACCATCCTCAACAGGCCCGTCGTTATAGGCATTTATTACATCGCCGTCAAACAGATTATCCTGTATTCCCCATTTTGAGTTGAGATATTCGCAGGGCTTTGACGGTAAGGAGTGCCAAAGTATTGTAAGTATATTTTTTTCATAATCGTAGCTTCCGCAAAGTTCTCTGGCCCTTCCTTCGGGTAGTCCTATTTTACTTCTGTATTGCCCGTCAATCTTAAAAAAAACGATACCCGGTTCAATGATCAGCCTGTCAGATGGTACTTTCCCAAAATAATCGTCATTAACAATTGTTCCGCTGCCATCAATATTATAGGGCAAAAAAACTGTGGTTGAAGAGGATGGGTTGAACATACACAGCATCCAGACTGATAATAATCCCTTTTCTTTATTCCATGGATTTGATCCGGTATTTTTTAAGGTGTTATCTGATTGATATGCCACCACATTAAGGCGTTCGACAGGGATATTAACATCTGACATGACAGGGAGGGAATCTTTTGATAATATTTTAACTGACCTTTTTATTTCCATTTTTAAAATATTGCCTGAGGCATTTTTAAATTCAGTGTTTTTTGTGAATACCACTCTGTTTTCCGATTGTTCACTTATTTCGAAAGGCTCAGTATCAAGGTCCGCAGGTACCTGCCAGTTTTCAAATATCTGTTCTTTTCCCTGCTCAAAGTAGATTGAGAAAGGCCCTCCCTCAGGCCCCAGCCAGAAGCGTTCCTCTCCGCCAACGGGATTAATATGTTGCAGTATCCGTCCTGATTCTATCAGTTTATAATTGATCCAGCCAAAGCTCAGTCCCTCATCTCCCCCGGCAGCTGAGGTCATTACCCTTCCCTGGTAGCCCGGTGCCAGCAATACGCTTGCATTTGAATCTTTATCTTGTAATTCTACAATCTCAATGCTATTCTTTTTTAAAAAGTTCTTGTCATACCCATAGGTTCCTTTTTTAAATTTTATCATATTTTTTAAATTTAAATCTGATGAGTCTGGAAAATAATATAGCCATAAACTGCGAAACGAAGGATACGAAAAACAGCATATTTTAAAAATCTGAAGGAAGGATAGCCTGCTGATCCGACCAGAAGGCATGTAGCTGACCAGGGTATTGGGGTAATTGCTGCAACGAGTATAAGAAAGATACCATATTTTTTGAGCTGTGGCCAGGATTTTTTTAAAAATTTTATACGGATATACCTGAATGTCGCCCTTTTATAAATATACCGGCCGATCAGAAATGTCAGATATCCCAGTCCGTATGATACAATTGCAAAAAAAGTCAGAATAATGAAATAGTTAGCAGGGTTGGCCTTTCTGACTGCCCATATCATAAACAGTTCAGGGGGAAAGATCCCGAAAAAGAACTCTGAACCAATATATATCAGGTAAATAACTTCAGGTTTGGCATAGAATTTTTCAACCCAGGTATCAGGATTTCTGGATATTACAATTTCCTCGAAAAAAAAATAGGCAGTCAACAGGATAAGCAGCCAGATAAATCCCCTGAACCCATTTTTAAAAAGAAATTGCATTCTGGAACTGAGTTTCATATTTTTCAATTATCAATAAAGGGGCGAAAAATATATAATTTTCGCCTTAATAACCTTTGTTTGTTGTTTTTTTTTTATTTACTGTGCCTCATTAGTTCTGAATTTTAAAAAAAATACCGATTTTTCGAGATTGAAATTTTTAGCGAAAAAACAAAAAGGATGACTAAACAAAATAATGCTGAAGCGAAAGAGAATTCTCCTGTAAAGGTCAATAAAATCCTGACATGGATTGAAATGTTTGGAAATAAATTACCCCATCCTTTTTGGTTGTTTGTCTGGATAATTGTTTTGGTAATTCTATTCAGTGCGATTGCAGTTTTAACAGGTGTCAGCGCCACAGATCCCGGTACAGGAGCGCTGATTGAACCGGTAAACCTTATCTCAGGCGAGGCATTACGGCGATTTTTGGAAGAGATGGTCACAAATTTTGCTCATTTTGCCCCGTTAGGCCTTGTGGTGGTAATGTTGATGGGTGTCTCTGTTGCTGAACGAAGCGGATTGCTTACTATCATATTAAGGACTATGGCTTTTTCTGTTCCAAGGAAAATTGTGCTGCCCGTGATATTCATAATTGGTGCATGTAGCAATATCGGATCTGATGCCGGGGTGGTTATCATTCCACCGATCGCAGCACTTATCTTTACACAGATGGGATTCCACCCGGTTGCCGGGCTTATTGCAGGATATGCAGGAGCGACAGCTGGCTTTACTGCCAATTTTTTAATTGCCGGTACAGATGTATTACTTGCAGGAATAAGCACTGAGGTGGTTTCTCATATAGATAGCTCAATGGAAGTCAGCGCCACAGCTAACTGGTATTTCATGATCATATCCACATTTGTACTGGGATTTGGCGGAGCTTACGTAGTATCCCGAAACACTATTCCCAGGTGTAAGTCTTTATCTTATGGCGAGGAAAATGTTGAAGTTTACAGTGAAGCTCCAAAATTAACATCTAAAGAAAAGAGGGGATTGCGATATGCAGGAATTGCATTGTTAATATATCTGATAGTTGTTTTAATCCTTCTTATCCCTCCCGGAGCACCTCTGCGTAATCAGGAAACAGGGAATATTGTTCCTTCGCCATTTCTCAGAGGGCTTGTACCTTTGCTCTTTTTCTTTTTCACCTTACCGGGTTATGTTTATGGGAGAGTTACAGGTAGTATAAAAAAAGCGGATGACCTGCTGAAGTTTATGGAACTGGGGGTCAGAGACCTTGCCGGTTATATTGTGTTAATGCTGGTAGTAGCACAGTTTATTAACCTGTTCAACTGGAGCAGGCTGGATTCAATTCTGGCAATAAACGGTGCTGAATTTTTAAAATCGACAGGAATGACAGGCCCCCTGATGTTCATTATGTATATGATTCTGGTCTCTTTTATAAATATTTTTATTGGAAGCGGGTCTGCCAAATGGGCGATTTTTGCTCCTGTTTTCATTCCAATGCTTACTCAATTGGGTTATACTCCGGCATTTATCCAGTTATTATATCGCATAGGCGACTCAATAACTAATTCGATAAGTCCGTTATATCCATATTTCCCATTGCTGATAGGGTGGGTCAGGAAATATGATAAAAATGCAGGCATAGGTACAATTTTATCATTATTGGTTCCTTATGCAGCTATTCTTTTTGTATTATGGGTATTATTGCTTTTTATATGGTTTTGGCTTGACCTTCCAATAGGTGTGGGAGAAGGAATATTTATGTGATGCCTGCCTGTTTTGATTCAGATAGATATTTGCAGATTATTGTATAATAAAAAAATAAAATTGAGATGATATTTAAAATTTACAGGAAAATAGTTTACCGGTTGTCAGGTTATTTATGTATATTAGGGTTTATATTTTCCGTTATGGTTGCGTTGAATTCACATGCACAGGGGGTTTCAGAACGGGAAATTCCCTTACGACAAAAATCTTACAGGGTAGCAGTAATATTTTTCCCTCATGAAACCTGCACATACTGTCCCGATCCTGCCGGGCTAGATGACTGGCTGGCTGCCGGGCCTGTAACTGATAAGTTTCTGGGACAGTCAACCGGTTATGTCGGAGGCTTTGAATCGAGGATGGAAGCCTATGGGGGAGTTACACTGGTTGGAATTACTTCACCGGCGGGTATGCCGGTTGGCGGTACTTCCCGAAGTTGGAATACCAGGGAAGTATGGGAGTATTTCACTACAAAGATGATCTCAGAATTAAAGGAAAAGGGACCTTTTGACGGGGTAAACCTTGCTTTGCACGGCTCAATGGCTGTCGTTGGCGTTGCCAGGCCTGAAGCTGAGTTGTCACGATTGGTAAGAAAAGAAGTGGGCCCGGATGCAGTGATTACTGTTACACTCGATCTGCATGCCTGTGTTGATGCTGAACTGGTTGCTGACAATGCAGCAGATGCCGTTTTTTCAGTTAAAAGATTTCCCCATTATGACGATGGATTAATGGGACAAAGAGCAGCTGATGTTATGATAAGAGCTATGCAGGGAACTTATAAACCGGTTGTTGCCACCCGTAAACCGGGAGTTATTACTCCAAGTTTTTTTCAGGGAACTCTCAGGTACCCGGCAAGAGAGATAATGGAAAGAGCAAGAAGGTGGGAAAACCGTGAAAAAGATGTTTATGTTTCTGTTAATTTTGGCTTTGCATATGCTGATGTACCCGACAACGGAGCATCGGTGTTTGTGGTAGCTAATAATGATCCCGGACTGGCAGACAGAATAGCAGAGGACATGAACGATTTTATATGGCGTCATCGTAAAGATTTTGTATTTAAGGAAATATACAATGTCGAAGACGGGGTGGTAAAAATTATGGAAGCTGTTAAGTCAGGCAGAACACCTGTAGTGGTTGCCGATGGTTGCGACCGCACAGGCGGAGCAACCTGGATCACTAATGAACTTATCAGAAAGGGGGCTGCTAATTTTTGTATTGGTACACTGGCTGATAATGAATTTTTTCAGAAAATGCAGAAGAAAGGCCTTAAACCCGGTGACCATACCGGTCCTGTAAAAATTGGCGGAACAACTGATGTCTATGCCGGAGATCCTGTTAATCTTGATGATGCAGTGGTGGAGTTTTTTGACCAGGACCATCTGGTATTACATTTCGGCAATAATAACAGAATAGTCGTAACTCCGGCGCTAAGCCAGATAACATCGCCCGACTGGCATGGCACTATAGGGATTAATTTTGATGAACTGGATATAGTTGTACACAAAACACGGGTTCACTTTTTCAGAGGATACTACGAAACAGGGATAGCCGGAGAAAATTATAAGGGTACTATTGTAAAGATCGAAGTTCCGGGATGGGGTCCGGCTGACATTACCAGGATTAACTATGTAAATGGAGGCCAATATCTTTATCCTATTGTTATGGACAGGGAAAAAGGCGGTGTATGGGACAGGCCTTATATTGGCGATAAGGATATGGTATATACAACCGGAAACGGGAAAATACTAAAGTGATGAATAAAGATATTATTGGCATTGTCGGAGGCATGGGGCCCGATGCAGGCATTGCCCTTTCAAAGAATATTATAAATCAGACAATAGCTAAAAAAGACCAGGATCATCTGCCTCAGATCTTATATTCTGTGCCTGAGTCTATTCCCGACAGGACTGAATATATTCTGGGCAATGAAAAGAGTAATCCGGCTTATCGCATTGCACAAATTCTGATTGAAATGGAGTCAATCGGAGTCAGATATGCTGCACTGGCCTGTAACTCTGCGCATGCTCCGCAAATATTTGAAGTGATCCTGGCGGAGTTGAACGATAATTATTCCAGGATTAAATTATTTCATATGATCAGGGAGACTGGTAATTTTATAAAAGATAAGTATCCGGAGAAGAAAAAAGTTGGGATTCTTGGAACGACCGGCACCTATTATACCAGGCAGTATGACCTGATAAATGAATCAGGTCTGGAAACAGTCTATTTGTCTGAGGCAGACCAGAGAACCTTGCACAGTGCAATTTACCACCCTGTATTTGGAATAAAATCAAATGCAGGCAGGATCACTGAAGAAACAGGTACAATAGTTAATAACAGTATCATTTCCCTTATAAATAAGGGTGCTGAAATTATTGTCCTCGGGTGTACAGAGCTGCCTCTTGTTTTTAGCGACTCCTTATATAATGATGTCCCGGTGATAGATACTTCACTGGTTACAGCGAGGGCGCTGATAAAAGCCCATTCCCCGGGAAAGTTAAAACCATGGTAAAAACCAAAGGGCAGGGTAAGCCCTTTGGTTTTTACCAGGCAACAATACTATACATTGTAGGTAGATGATGCTGTATCACCCCCCCTGCCTGTCCAGTTGGTATGGAAGAACTGGCCTCTTGGCTTATCAATCCTTTCGTAAGTATGAGCTCCAAAATAATCGCGTTGTGCCTGCAAGAGGTTTGCTGGGAGCCTTTCACACCTGAAACCATCGAAATAGCAGAGTGCAGCTGTTAATGCCGGGATTGGCATGCCGTTCGACAGGGCTGTGGCACAAACCCTGCGCCATCCCTCCTGGGCTGCTTCGACTTTTTCTTTAAAGAAGGGATCAAGAAGGAGGTTGGGAAGTTCCGGATTTTTATCGAAAGCCTTTTTTATGTCGGCCAGGAATGCGGAACGGATAATGCATCCCCCTCTCCACATCAATGCAATGCCTCCGTAGTTCAGGTTCCACTTATACTCTTTGGCTGCTTCCATCATCAGGTTGTATCCCTGGGCATATGAGATTATTTTTGCTCCGTACAATGCCATCTTAAGGTCATCAATGAACTGTTTTTTGTCGCCGGTGAATTTCGGGACTGGACCGCTGATAGCTTTAGAAGCCATTACACGCAGGTCTTTCTGTGCTGAAAGGCACCTTGCAAAAACAGATTCGCCAATCAATGTAAGAGGAATGCCCAGGTCGAGAGCTGAGATCCCTGTCCATTTTCCTGTACCTTTTTGTCCGGCAGTATCGAGGATCATCTCAACGGTTTCCTCGCCATTTTCATCTTTATAGCCCAGTATATCGCGGGTAATTTCAATAAGATAACTGTCGAGTTCCTCCTCATTCCATTTTTTGAAGATTTCATGCATTTCGCTGTTATTCATTCCCAGAAGGTTTTTCATAAGGTGGTAAGCCTCGGTAATGATTTGCATATCTCCATATTCAATACCATTATGAACCATTTTAACAAAATGGCCTGCACCGTTTTCTCCAACCCAGTCGCAGCAAGGTGATCCGTCATCAACTTTGGCCGAGATACTTTGGAATATCTCTTTAACATGTGGCCATGCGTCGGGAGAGCCTCCGGGCATCATTGACGGCCCTAAAAGAGCCCCCTCTTCACCTCCTGAGACGCCTGTCCCTATATATAGCAATCCTTTACTTTCAACATATTTTGTACGGCGGATAGTATCGGGAAAGTGTGAGTTGCCCCCGTCAATAATAATATCACCAGGTTCCAGGTGCGGGATTATCATATCTATAAAATCGTCTACCGGTTTTCCTGCTTTTACCAGCAGCATTACTTTGCGAGGCCTTTCCAGTGAATTGGCCAGCTCTTCTATTGAATGGGCCCCTATGAATTTTTTCCCGGCGCCGCGTCCGTTAATAAAATTGTCAACTTTTTCAACAGTCCGGTTAAATACAGCAACTGTATATCCGTTACGTTCCATGTTAAGCACCAGGTTTTCACCCATTACTGCTAACCCGATCAATCCTATGTCAGCTAATTTTTTCATGATATTATTTTTAAATTTTAATTATTATTAGTGTTATAAATGATCTTTTTAATTAAATATTTCAGAATTATTGAAGGTCATTGATAATAATGAACCATTTTTGCCTTAACCGGGGAAACTTCCTCATCACAATACTTTTTATATACGCTTCACGGGTTTAATCAGTTTCTGAAAGTTTAAATCCCAGCTCTAAAAGCCTCCGCTTAGTATCATCTTTTACATTTTTTACTTTAATTGTATATGTTCCAAATTCTCTTCTGACAGGATAGTCACCTCTTAGTTTTTCAAAAAGGGGGGGAGATTCCCTCAGCGCAAGGTCGTCTTTTTTGATGTCATAGGTTGAGATCACTGCTTCCGCAAGAACTGAATTATCAGTTTTTTTATCTCCGTCAATATCTATCACAGTACTTTCAGGGAGTTCAATGCCTGCGGGTTCCCAGTCATCAATGCCAAGATTAAAAAACCTGCTTACTGCCTGAACGCTCATTTTTGTGCCATTTGCCTTGCCATCTTTCGAGTAACCGGCAATGTGCGGGGTTGCAAGATCTGCCATGTTTAACAATTCGGTGTCAATGTCAGGTTCATTTTCCCAACAGTCTGCAATGAACCCTGATATAAGTTTTTTGTTAATGGCCTCTTTTATTGCTGCGGTATCAAATACTTCACCCCTGCATGAATTGACAAGCAGCGGTTGATTTATGTTTTTTATAAAATCAATGTTTACCATATGCCAGGTGGCATCCGGGCCGGATTTATTCAATGGCACATGGAATGTAATAATATCAGACTCTTCCATTATTTTTTTTAGAGAAACAAATTTTTCAGGGCCTTCCCTGCGTTCCCTGGGAGGGTCATTCAATAGTATCCTCATTCCTGTTGTTTTGCAAAAAGCAGCTACTTTTGACCCGACATGACCTGCACCTACTATTCCGATTGTTTTATCTTTAAGGCTGAATCCCTTTTTTAAAGAATAAGATAACAGCGCTGATGCTATGTACTGGTTAACGCTTCCGGCATTACAGCCCGGGGCATTGGTCCACTCTATGCCTGCCAGCTTACAGAAATCAGTATCTATGTGGTCGAAACCAATAGTAGCTGTGGCAATAAACCTGACCTTTGAACCTTCAAGGAGTTGCCTGTTGCACCTGGTTCGTGTTCTGGTAATCAATGCATCGGCATCCTTTACTATCCCGGGCGTAGTTTTGTTCCCGGGGAGATAAACTACATTGGCAAAGGGCTCCAGGGCTCCTTTGATATAAGGTATTTTATTGTCAATTACTATTTTCAAAGGTATCATATGGAACTCGCAATTTTAATCATCACCTTGGGTGTAAGTATTTTACATGTTCGTTTCATATTTCACATAATAGTTCTTCACTATTTCGTCCATCACTCTGTTTGTTCGGGCTGCCGATTCGCCGGCACTTACGCATCTGCCTATTCCTTTTAGTTCATTAACTACTTGTTGGACAAGGTTTTGTGAAATATGTGCCGGATTGGTGAATGTTAACTCTTTGCTTCCATTGCTATCTCTGACAGTTACTGATCCATGTGAGAAGCAAGGCATACTGACAGCGCCTTTTTCGCCGGTGATCTCAAGTTTATCCTCTTCTGACGATTTATCAACCATGAAGCACCAGTTGCCTGTGCCAATGACGCCTGATTCATGTTCCCACGTACCGGTCACTATATCTTCAGCAGAATACAGACCACCCCTGTTGGCAGCAATGCCACTAACTTTTTTTACCGGGCCGAACAGGAAGTCCAGGTAGTCAAGCTGGTGGCAGGCAAGATCAAAAAAGTGTCCTCCTCCGCTTATTTCAGGTATGACATGCCAGGAAAGTTCATCCTTTTTCAATCCCTCCTCCGCCGGAGCCTGAAAAAGTGTTATATTAACCAGTAAAGGCTTGCCAATGGCTCCTGTTTCAATAAGCTCCCTGACTTTTAAATAGGCAGGTAATGTTCTTCTGTAATAAGCAACCCATAAAGGCATTCCCGTTTTATTGGATATACTCAGCATTTCCCTGCATTCGCGGTAATTGCGGGCCATGGGTTTCTCGACATAAACAGGCTTCCCTGACTTCATTGCTTCTATGGCATATAAAGCATGAGAACCGGGGGGTGTTGCAATATATACTGCATTCACATCCGGGTCGCCAATAAGATCGCTGGCATTGGAGTACCATTTAGGTACGTTATGCCTCCTGGCATAGTCGGCAGCCTTGTCTGCATTTCTGCGCATGACTGCAACCAGTTCTGAATGTTCAGTTTTATAAAAAGCCGGACCGCTTTTTACTTCAGTGACATCGCCTACACCTATTATACCCCAGCGTACCTTATCGAGAATTTTCATAGCCTCTCTTTATAAGCCCAAAGTCCTATTGCAGGAGTTGAAACATAGAATATCTCTTCGCCATCCGGCATCCTGTTAAAGCCGTTTTTCAATTTATCAGGATTGTACTTTGCAGTAATTTTGTCAATATCTGCCCAGAGATAACCAACACTTTCAATCTCTTCTCGAGTAAGGTTACCCTGATTTTTACCGGGGCAGTATGTAATGCTGAACCGTCCTTCTGATGATCCGTGTATCAGGTGGGCTGCCGCTCCCAGGTTATTTTGCAGGTCTTCATTCTCTTCAACCAGTTTAAGAGTGTGGGGAGTGCCAAAATATCCGTACTTTCTTATCAACAGGTCTATCTGCTTATCTTCTCCGAATTCTACCAGTCCCGGAGCAATTACAATAAGTTCACCCTCATCTGCAAGAGCCATGCGGGTACGGTAAATACTCTTGTTGCCCAGCCATGTACTTTTAAATTCAGATGGATCGAGCCACACTATTACTTTTTTCAGCGGTTTGTCGACCATTTCAAAATTTACCTTAAGTGACAAATCGGCTGCTTTATCGAAAACACTGAAGTCATCGCCAACATACATTCCATATGTTTGAAGCACTCCCTCGTCATTCAGGCCCACCACAGTTTGTACATATACTATAGGAAGAGAGGATGCAAAATTGTCTGATGCATAGTTGAATACCTTACGCACAGGTGTATCTGCATGACCCATCATCTTTTCCATACCATACGCGGCACCGATAAAATGGCTTTTATTTATGCCTTCAGGTCCGCCGGTACCGACAAATATATTTTTGTTATAGTTTGCCATGCCCACTACTTCGTGTGGCACCACCTGTCCTACAGACAGTATCAGATCAAAACCTCCTTCAACAAGCAGCTTATTTACCTGTGCTGGCCAGGAAAAGTTGGCAGCGCCTTCAGAGACTTCACTAACAAATTCAGCAGACACAGTGCCAAGGGTTACCACATCGTTACGCCAGTCGTGTTCGCGGAATAGGTGGCGTGGTGTATCGCCGAACATATGACTTATTTGTTCATCTGTCATAGGCGTATGAGTGCCAAGTGCCGGCAGGATATCAGTAAGGATTTCACCATAATATTGCCAGGCAAATTCTGTCAGCTCACCAGCTCTTGAAGGCAAACGTGTATAATCGGGAGGGATAATAAGTACCTTTTTTTTTCCTCCCAATGAATCCAGAGCCTGGAAGAGCCCTTTTTTAAGATCAGCGGCCGACAAGTTCACGTTTGTTGAGCCGTTTTCGTAGTAGATCATAACAGTTAATTTTTACCTCTGTACACGTGCATTGCCTTTCCAGATACTCCAGACCATATTTTCGTCGGCCGGCTGGGCATAATCTGTAAGGAAAGTTGTAGCCATGGCTCCGGTGGCCCATCCGAACTGTGGCCATTTTTCCGGTTCCCATCCTTTTAATATACCATAAAGAAGGCCTCCCACAAATCCGTCACCACCGCCTATACGGTCGAGCACATGTATTTTGCGGGGTTCGATAACCTGCCATTCATCTCCTGCAAGCATAATTGCTCCCCACAGATGTTCATTCACGCTGATAACTTCACGCAGTGTGGTTGTAAAAACAGATGCATTCGGGAATGACTCTTTCACCCGTTCAATGAGTCCTTTGAAGCCTTCTATTTTTGCTTTGATGCCTTCTCCTCCTGCCGGTGGTCCTTCGATGCCGAAACAGAGCTGGAAATCTTCTTCATTGCCGATAAGGATATCTGAAACAGCAGCTATCTCTGTAAAGTTTTCACGCAGTTCTTTTTCTCTTCCTTTCCAAAATGATGCACGGAAATTCAGATCGAAAGAGATGCGTGTTCCATATTTTTTTGCTGCCCTGGCCAGATCGAGGCAAAACTTACTGGTGTCGGGCGAAAGAGCAGCTATCAGTCCTGAAATATGAATAATCTGAACGCCTTCCTCACCGAATATACGGTCAAGGTTGAAATCTTTTACATTCAGAGTACGGCCGACCTCACCGGCACGGTCATTATGCACACGTGGACCGCGACTTCCATAGCCACTGTCGGCAATATTGAACTGGTGACGGTATCCCCACGGGTCACCCTGTTCAACTTCAGGGCCTTCAAAGTCCATGTTCCTTGACTTAAGATTGCTTTTAATGAATTGTGCAACCGGACTTCCCTTAACAAATGTGGTAAGTACTTTAACCGGCAGTCCCAGATATGAAGAGATACTGGCAACATTTGTTTCTGCGCTTGTTGCCTGCATCATGAACATGTTACTGCTGTGAACGGGCTGGCCGTTGACAGGGGTTATTCTTACACCCACGCTTGTCGGTACGACCAATGCATATTTGGCATTTTGTTTTAATTCCATAATAATATTAATTTAATTTATTGAAAAATATTAATCTGTCACTTAAGCTCCTCTAGTAGGGTGAGGTACCAGGTCTGTCAACTCTTCAATTTTCACCGGGCGATGTTCATCAACTGACTTTCTTGCTGCTATGCCAACGAGGCATGACATGGCGCCGTCGCGTGTTCCGGCTGCATGTTTATATGGATCGGACATGTCGGGATCCCGGAAGATCTTATCCTGCAATCTGGTATCACCACCTCCGTGGCCACCCCGCGATGCTTCTACCTTTATCATTTCATAATCCTTATCGAAATTTTTCATTAAAAAGATCTCATCAAATCTGACCTGTCCGGCTGATTTTTGATTCATCTCAGCGGCATGAAGTTCAGCCTGGTTGATCTGTTCCTGCCTGCGCCACGGCAGATCTTCCCAGGATTCAACCCTGCCATCCGTTCCATTGAAGGCAATTTTCCATCCTTCATATGGTGAGTAGGTAGTCAGAGAATAGTTTACTATAATATCATTTGCATATTTAATTTGTGCTGACATTTTATCGAAGATGTTTACATCTTCACGCCACAGGCAGTTGTCGCGTATATAGCCGTCATACTTTTCATTTTTTACATACAGCTCCATGGCATGTTTGTCCTTTGTGATATCCCAGTAATATTTACATTTGTCAGTATATGCACAGTTTCTGCAGTTAGCGCCTCTGAAAGGATTATTTTTTCCATAATGTTCGAGTGCGCCATACGACATTACCTCAACAGGGTCTGAATCCAGGAACCAGTTCAGCAGGTCGAAATGGTGGGTTGCTTTGTGAACAAGCAGTGATCCGCCTTTTTCACGTTCTCCATGCCATCTTCTGAAATAGGATGCACCATGATAGATGTTCAGGTACCAGTGGAAATCAACAGAGGTGATCTTACCAACCGGTTTTTTTGCCAGCTGCTCTTTTATTGCAGTAAACAGAGTTCCGTATCTGTAATTAAAGCCGACAGTGCATGTTCTTCCTGTGCGCCTTTCAGCATCAAGGATAGCCTGGCATTTTACCTCATCAGTTGTCATTGGTTTTTCAGTTAACACATCAGCTCCCAGTTCCATAGCTCTGATTATATATTTATGGTGGGTTGAATCAACTGTTGTGACAATAACCATATCCGGCCTGGTTTCTGCCATCATTTTTTCAAAGTCGGTATAAACCGGGCAGTTTACTTTCATGTATTTTTTTGCATATTCAAGCCTTCCGGGATTGATATCGCATAATGCAACAAACTCAACTATGTCACTGTAATTGTCAACCACTCTTTTACCCCAGAAGCCGACACCTCTTACTCCGGTGCCAACAAGGGCAAGTTTCTTTTTCGATGCTTCTGCCACTGCTGCGGCAACAGGATTGCTTAAAAAGGAAGCTCCGGCAGCAATTCCTGCAGTTGTTGTCAGAAAATTTCTTCGTTTCATGATATATATATTTTAATATTTGAATATTATGATTATACTTTTTATACTCCTCCATAAGCGCTGTATCCGCCATCGACCGGAATTACTATGCCGGTAACAAAGCTTGAAATGTCAGAGAGGAGGTAGAGGGTTGTTCCCTGCAGGTCTTCCGGTTCTCCGAACTTGCCCATCGGAGTATTGTCTACTATCTTTTTACCTCTCGGGGAGAAATCACCTGTTTTTTCATCCATCACCAGGAACCGGTTCTGATGAGTAATGAAAAATCCGGGGGCAATGGCGTTCACTCTTATGCCAACCTTTGCCAGATGGACTGCCAGCCATTCTGTGAAATTATTAACAGAAGCTTTCGCTGCAGAGTAGGCGGGAATTTTTGTTAACGGTTTATAGGAGTTCATTGAAGAAATATTCAATACGACACCCTTTTTATGTTTAAGCATATCGCCTGTGAATACCATAGTGGGAAGAACAGTTCCTTTGAAGTTTAGAGCAAAGACTTTGTCGAATCCCTCCATCTGAAGGCCATAGAAAGTATCGGCAAGGTTGTCAAGGTCTTTTTCTTCCATCTGTTCAACTTTTGTTGTTGCCTGCGGACTGTTACCGCCTGCACCGTTAATCAGGATATCTATCTCTCCCAGTTGCCTGTTGATCTCAGCTTTTGCCTGTATCAGTGACTCTTTGTCGAGGACATTGGCAGCCACACCTATAACTTGTGCACCGGATTCTGCAGATATCTCTTCTGCCACCTTGCAGGCAGTCTCTTTATCAATATCTGCAATGGCTACTTTCATTCCTACCGAGGCCATTGCTTTTACCAATGAGCTCCCCAGCACTCCTGCTCCTCCTGTTATTACGCATACTTTTTCTTTAAGATCTTCGAATGATAATGGTTTCATAAGATTAAAATTTTATAAATGTATCATATAGTTTGCCCCGATTTCAGTCGGGGGAACTTGCATTTATGTGAATCATACTCTTTTATTATATAAAAATGCCAATCTCATATTTTATTGTTTAAAATCTTTATAAAAATCGACATTCTCTTTTATGATTATATCGATAGAAGTATAATTTTCGTTTGTAGTCTCCCTTTTTTGTATAACGTGTCTGAACAACTTGTTTATGGCGCTGTAACCCTGTTCTTCAGGACGCTGACAAATAAGAAAGTGAACAATGTCCTTTTTAAGGTACTCAATATTTTCCTTTAACAGATCATGTCCGATCACTTTCAGATAGTGAAGTCCGTATTTTTCAATTAAACGGCCCGTGAAATAAACTTTTGAGTTAGTTACAAATACACCCCTGATATTCTTTTTTATGATAGTCTGGTGTATTTGTTCCATCCATTTTGTGTCGTTTGTGTCGGATACTTCTGTTGTAAACAATTTATGATTATCTCCTGAGTTTTTAGAAAACCAGTCATAAAATCCTTTTTCCCTCTGGACCAGGTGGTTTTGATTATCCATTTCCCTGGCAAAGTGGATAGTCAGAATGTTGCCTTCGCGCAGTACCTGATCCAGAAGTTTTCCTGAAACTTGTCCGCTCTGATATGAGTTTTGTCCGATATAGCCAAGCTGACCTGCATTTTTTATTTCTGAATCTATAAAAACAAAAGGTATTGATAACTCTTTCAGATAGTTAATAAAAGATACCGACTCTTTTTTAAAAAAAGGGGCAAATATCACTCCGTCGGGCATCAGTTTTAGTATTTCATTTGAGGCAGAAATGAAACTTTGCGGATCAGTCTGGCTGAATGTAAAGGGAGTAACTTCTATACCGTATTGCGACAGTTCCGACACTCTTTTTTTTATCCCCACAACAGGTTTGTACCAATATTCATGGGGGGAGGGCGGTTTAGGAAATAACGTCGCGAATAGAGCTGATCTTTTTGAGGCAAGCGTACTGGCAAGAAAATTTGGCTGATAATCCAGATCTTTGATTATTCCAAGTATTCTGTTCCTTGTCGATTCAGCTACTTCGCCCCTGTTGTGAAGAACACGGTCAACTGTCCCGATGGAGACCATTGCTTTTTTAGCAATATCCTTAATTCGTATTTGTTTATTAGTTTCTATAACAAATTAATTTATAGTAAATTATTAAATTAATAAAATCAACTTAAATACAAAATTAAGGAAAATTTATTTGTTTTCGTGTTCGTACACGGAAAAAATGATTTTACATGTTTTGGAACATTTAAAATCTTAGGGTTTTTGGTCCAGCAGGTATGGATTTTTAATCATATATTTAATAAAACGAAACAGTTTTCCACCATGTGAGCCGTCAACAACTCTGTGGTCAAGAGTTGCCGATAAAGTGAAAACTTTTCTTATTATAACCTTATCATTTATTACGACAGGCTTTTTATATTCTTTGCCAATGATCATAACTACAGATACGTTGGATGATGGTAACAGCGCTCCGTATCCTGTATCCAGTCCAAGAGTTCCGATATTTGACACGACAAAAGAACCAAAGCTGTCGGAAGAAAGATTGACCCACGGGAATGATAATCCCCAGTCGATCGTTACAATTTTATATATATTAAACAGCCAGTTTCGTAATGGCCATGGAACAGATGAAAGGAGATGTTTTGATTGCATGGTATTATTCTCCTCTCCCTGGCGTGACTCCCTGATTTTATCTGTTATTATTCCGGAAAGTTCACTTACGGTAAGCTGGTCAGCATTTTCTATCTTTACCGATCCCATCTCACCACCCTTGAGTAACACACTTACCATAGCGTCTATATTTTTACGCTTTATGACTTTGCCTCTTTTAATATAAGTGTTCAGTTCCGGCACTTCCTCTCTTAACGCTCTTCCTATAATTAATGTAATCAGATGGGTCAGAGTGGTTTTAACGCCCTGCTTCCGTTTTCCGGCGATGAAAGTTTCCAGCTCGGTTATATCAATTTCTACTGATCCGTAAATTTTGGAATCCCTGGGTTTTCTGTAGATCGAGGAAGCCACTTTTCTCCAGTTGGTATTTAGCTCATCTGAATGGTTTTTCATCTGTTTAAAATTTTATAATTATTTTCAGTAAATTTTATACCTTAAACAGTTTATTAAAATTTTATTGGAAAGTAAATGTAATGTTTTATTTCATTAATTATAATCATTTTATATTTTTACGGGGTATTGAAAATATTTTTCAGCCGTTTTAAGATATCTGTGAATCATTTCCGGTCTTACCAGTGAATTTAAATATTTGACAAAAATGAGAGACCAGGGCACCAGGACCAATTTCAGGTGGGTTATTTTAGCCCTGTTATTTTATTCCACAACCATAGTGTATTTCGACAGGGTAATTCTTGGTATTCTGGCTCCGTTTTTATCAATGGAATTTGGATGGAGTGAACAGGAATACGGTTATATTGTCTTTTCTTTTGAGCTTACTTATGCAATAGGGCCTCTTTTTGCCGGACATATGATCGACAGGATGGGTACCCGCCGGGGTTTTTCACTGGCTGTTTTTATATGGGGGATGGCTAGCTTATCTCATGCCCTTGCCGGCAGCTGGGTGGGTTTTGCCCTGGCCAGGATGGGACTGGGGATCGGACAGTCTGCTAACTTTCCTGCCAGTATAAAAACTGTGGCTGAATGGTTTCCGAAGAAGGACAGGGCTTATGTAACGGGTATATTTAACGGAGGTTCTAATGCAGGCCAGATAATAGCTCCATTAATGATCCCTGTAATTCTTTACTTTTTTAGCTCATGGAAGTATGTTTTTATGGTTTCATTGGTTTTGAGCGGTTTTTGGTTGATACTATGGCAGATTTTCTATAAAAAACCCCGGGAAAACCGATTTGTGAACAGAGCTGAACTGGATTATATCGAGAGCGATCAGGACAATTCAGCTAAGATTAATATTCCCTGGAGACAATTGATCCGTTACAGGCAGACCTGGGTTGTAGCTACCGGAAAATTGTTCGCAGATCCCGTATGGTATTTTTATCTCTTTTGGGGTGCGAAGTTTTTAAATTCAAAATTTGACATCGAACTGAAAGGCCTTGCACTACCCTTAATTGTGATTTATATAATTGCCTGGTCGGGAGGCATCTCCGGAGGGGCCGTCTCTTCTTACCTTTTGAGAAGGGGGGCAACTGTTAACACAGCCAGGAAAAATACCATGTTGGGTACTGCATTACTGGTTTTACCGGTAATGCTTGTGCCATTTATAGATTACCTTCCTTTAAGTGTCGGACTGATAGCCTTAGCTGCTGCTGCACATAATTCCTGGTCGGCCAATATATTTACGGTTGCCTCCGACCTGTTCCCTAAAAATGCTGTCGGCTCTGTTATTGGTTTTTCTACTACTGTCAGCTCATTTGTGTCTATGGGCACTTCCCTGCTGATAGGTTATATATTAAATGAATCGGGAACAGGAGGGTATGTTTTTCCATTCGTGATCGCAGCATTTGGATATCTTGCCGGACTGCTTGTTATGCACCTGATATCTCCTAATATGGAACCTGTTGAAATGAACTAAAATTATTATGAATTCAAGAGAAAGGATATTTAAAGCTTTAAACCATAAGGAACCCGACCGGATCCCATACGACCTGGCAGGGACAACCTGGACCGGAATAACCCGTGCTGCCTATCAAAAATGGAGACAATATCTTGGACTACAGGATGCTTCACCCGTCTGGTCTGATGTTATCCAGCAAATAGTTATTCCCGACGAGGATTTTTTAAGCAGATTTTTAGTGGATGTAAGAGGACTTTTCCCGTTGACAAGCCATAATTGGGATGTTTATTTAAAAGTAAAGGATAGAGGACAATACCTGGAATACATTGATGAGTGGGGGTTTGTGCACCATTTCCCTAAAGGCGGCCATTGGTTTTCACTTGTTGAAAGTCCTATGGAGAAGGCAGATATAGGGGAGGATGGGATTATTAACGAATATAAGTGGCCTGTGGCGGGAGATAAAGTCAGGCTGACCGGCTTACGCGAAAAGGCGAAAAATTTCAGAGATCAGGATAAGATCGTATTTGTAAAGGGCTTATGTGCAGGATTATTTGAGATGCATCAAAGGATCAGGGGTGTTACCAATGCCATGACCGATCCTTTTATCTATTCTGCGGGTTCAGATCTTCTTATAGGAAAAATCGCAGACCTGAAAATTGAATTCTGGGACAGTGCGCTTAATGAACTGTCCGGCTTTGCAGATATTGTTGGAGAGGGAGATGATTACGGTACCCAGCAATCACAACTGATCAGTCCGGAACATTTCAGGGAATACTATAAACCTCATTTTACAAGGGTTTTGGAATTTATCAGGCAGAAGGCAAAGGATGTGAAACTTATGTTCCACTCTTGTGGAAATGTACGGCCTATTATCCCTGATCTTATTGAGATGGGTGTGGATATCCTTAATCCTGTGCATATTAATTCTTCAGGAATGGACCCGTTACAACTGAAAAAAGATTTTGGGGATTCACTGGTGTTCTGGGGAGGAGGGATTGATACTCAGAAGATTTTACCGGGAGGGACTATCCGGGAAGTTGAGGAAGATGTTAAAAGGAATATCGGGGCGCTGGCCCCCGGAGGTGGTTTTATATTTAGTACTGTACATAATATTCAGTCAGAGGTGCCACCGGAAAATATCATGGCAATGTGGAACACACTTCAGGAATTTGGGAAATACTAATTTAAATCAATAATACGATGGAAAGGAGAGACTTCATTAAAACAACCACTATGGGAAACCTCGGAATTATTGCTGCCCCGGTCATTCTTACCGGTGGACATTGGAAAGGTGCAAACGACAGGGTAAATGTTGCAGTTATCGGGATAAGAGGTATGGGACAGTCACATATACAGTCATATCAGAAGCTGGCAAATGTTGAGGTTGCCGCCTTATGCGACGTAGATGAAAATCTGTTTGCCGGATGTGTACAAAAACACTATTCGGATAAAGGGTTGCGTGAACCGCGGTTATACAGTGATATGCGCAAGCTGTTTGAAGATAAATCAATTGATGCAGTCTCTATAGTAACGCCCAATCACTGGCATGCACTCGCCGGTATCCGGGCAATACAGGCAGGCAAGCATGCAAGCATTGAGAAACCCTCATGTCATACCGTTGAGGAAGGGAAAAAGTTAATTGAAGCGGCAAAAAAATATGGATTAGTTGTACAGGACGGAGCAGAGCAGAGAAGTAATCCCTGCGCGCAGTCGGCAGTTCAGTTCATGCGTGATAGTAAACTGGGGGAGGTATATCTTGCAAAAGGAATCTGTTATAAATGGCGTGATTCAATTGGGAAATATCCTGACGGTTATATGCAGGAAGGTGAAAAGTATGCCAGCACTGTTGGAAGTTCATCATGGATCGGGCCGTTCACAAGATCCTATATGGACAAAGTGAATTATGATATGTGGTTAGGCCCGGCACCACTCAGGCCGTTCAACAGAAACCGTTTCCATTATAACTGGCACTGGCACTGGGATTACGGCAACGGCGATATGGGTAACCAGGGGGTCCATGAGATGGATATAGCCCGCTGGGGGCTGGGGGTTACTGTACCTGAAAAAGTAAGTGCCTTAGGCGGACTTATGATGTTTGACGATGATCAGGAAACACCCAATGTGCTAATGGCAGTTTTTGAGTTTCCGGATGATAAAGGAGGGGGTGATAAGAAGAAAATTATGCAGTTTGAGGTGAGGCACTGGATGACTAATCCCGAGGGGAATCACCTGGGATCGGGAGCTGAACTTGTAAATAACTATATGACCAGTTCGGTAAATGTTGTAGGCAACATTTTTTACGGATCGGAAGGATATATGCTTAAAGATGTGACCTCCTGGCAGACTTTCATGGGTAAAGAGCGAACTCCCGGTGCATCAGGTAAAGGTGAAGGTAATCATTACCAGAATTTTATCGATGCAATAAGAGCTGGCGATCCTTCAATGCTGACTGCACCAATAGAAGAGGGCTTCTATTCATGTGCGCTGATTCATCTGGCTAATATTTCTTACAGGCTTGGCAGGACCCTGAATATTGATACAGAAAAACTTATCGTGATAAATGATGATGAGGCAAACAGCATGCTGACAAAAGAGTACAGAAAACCTTACGAATTACCCGATAAAGTTTGATATTGGATCATGCTGATTATTAAAAAATTGTTATAAATTTATACGGACGGATCATTTTTTGCATAAGAAGTGAACAGATCCTTATGAACTGAAATTTTTTCAATAAGAGATTTAAAACGTATGGATCACAACAGTGACATGTCACTATTTCAGCAGGTTAAAAATGACGATAATAATGCATTTCGCCGTTTGTTCCAAAAATATTTTCCACCATTATACATCTTTGCAAAAAAATTTTTAGAAGAAGAGGCAGCAAAGGATATTGTTCAGGAGTGCTTTTTAAATTTGTGGAAAAACCGGAAAAAGATTGAAATAACCACTTCTCTGTCAGGTTACCTGTTTGCAATAATAAAGAATTCCTGCTGCAGGTATCAGAAAGATTTAAGGCAGACCAGTTGCATTGCTGATGATTTAATATTATGCCTGAAGGAAGAGGAGTGCCAGTATTTTATTAAATCAGAAAAAAGTATTCTTGAGTTTGACATCCGTGACCGTGCCATTAAGGTTTTGGATAGGTTGCCGGATAATTGCCACCGGGTATTTTGCGAAAGCCGGTTTAACGGATTATCTAATAAGGCAATTGCAGAAAAGTACAATATTTCCATTAAAGGAGTAGAGAAACATATTACAAAAGCTCTTAAGCTATTCAAAGAGGAATTTGGAGATATAATATAATTTAGATCTGAGGTAGGGTATCAGCCAGGTAAAATACTCATTAATATAACAGGATATTTTTATGCCAGATATCAAGGAAATAATTGAACGTTATTTGCACGGAGTGTTATCATCCGATGAAGAGAAGATACTGTTGCAATGGATTAAAGAAAAACCTGAAAATCGCAAATTGATTTTCAGGGAAAAAGACATTTGGGATTCAATACAATTAGCTTCACCCGGATTAGAGGAAAAAACTACAACTCAATGGCTGTATCTGCAGGGAAAGATCAGGACAAAAGCAATACGGCTTAATGAAATTTTACGATACGCCGCTATTTTTATTATTGCTCTCACATTAGGATTTTGGGGCAGTTATATCTTTTTTACAGAAAAAACAGATGATCAGCAGGTTGAATATAAAGAGATAGAAGCTACAAAAGGACAGGTAAAAGAGATTTTCCTTGCTGACGGGACTCATGTTTGGTTGAATTCAGATTCGAAGTTATCGTTTCCTTCAGACTTCTCAGGTGAAAACAGAAAAATCGAATTAAGAGGAGAAGCATTTTTTGAAGTAACTGCTGATACAAATAAAAAGTTTCTGGTTAAAACCGGCAACCATACTGTTGAAGTTACAGGCACCCGGTTCAATGTATGTGAGTATCCTGAAAGCAAGATCATAGAGACAACACTGGAAAGCGGCTCTGTTAAGATATTGACCGGGAATATCATCAAAGATCTTATACCAGGACAGAAGTCCGGATACAATACTGAAACTGCCGAGATAAAAATAGGAGAAGCTGACCTGGATATTAATACTTCATGGAAGGAGGGTTATTATGAATTCAATGACGAACTTTTACCAAAAGTATTTAAGATCATTGAGAGATGGTGGGATGTAAAAATATATTATCCGGAATACAAATTTAAAAATGAACGAATAACCGGTATAATAAGGAAGCATAAATCCCTGGAGCATCACTTTAATGTTATAAGTCAGCTGGTTAACTTTGATTATGTAATAGAACCTGATAAAATAACAGTTGTTGTGAAAGATTAATTCGCTTAATTGGCACGATGACCATATTATTATTTTTCTTGTAAATTAATGGACGAAACGCCTTAATTGTATGAATATAAACGAAATGCCTATGTGAATATCAGATTTTTACTAAAAAACGGGAAATGCGCCACACACTCCCGTTTTTAAGAGATTTAAATAATTTGATTCTTAAACCAAATTTTTACAAAATTATGAAAAAATTATTAATTAGTTGTTTTCTCCCGTTACGGGGAAAATGGAAAAAAGAATTGTTGATTATGAGGTTATCTATATTATTGACTTGTGCAGCTATTATAAATGTTACAGCCAGTGGTTACTCCCAATCAGTAAAAATTGACCTGGAGCTGAAGAATGCTACACTTGAGAAAGTTTTTCAGTCGATCCAGGAACAGACAGACTATGATTTCTTTTATAAAAATGAGCATCTTCCTCATAATAAGGTTATAAACAAAAGTTATAAAAACATTCTTGTAAATGACATTCTGGATGAGGTTTTGGAAGGAACCGGATTAATGTACAGGGTAATGAATACGGATATCGTAATTACCAAAGGCCCTGCCGGAGCATCAGACAGCTACAGGTTCAGCTCATCTGTGTTTAATCACCAAAACAGGATGGTTGCAGGCAAAATTACAGATCCGGGAGGCCAGCCTCTACCGGGTGTAACCATTGTTGTTAAGGGTACCACGCAGGGCACTATAACAAACTCAGCCGGAGAATATACAATTACAAACATTCCTGAGGATGCAACATTGGTATTCTCATTTGTCGGCATGAGGACACAGGAAGTTGTTGTCGGCAATCAGACCAGCATTGATGTTGTGATGGAGGAAGATGTAATCGGACTTGATGAGGTAATAGCTGTCGGTTATGGGACTATGAAAAAAAGTGATCTTACAGGTTCTGTTGTCAGGGTTGATCAGGAGATAATCACTGGAAGGCCAAATGTTTCAG